>JAUYPX010000011.1 GCA_030697505.1 Nanobdellota archaeon
TTCTAATGGGATAAGGAATGTTTTCTGCCAACTGTCGTCATCTTCGGTGTGGGCATCGATGGCGATGTTTTCAACTTTTTCATTGAGGCTAAGTTCAGTATTCATCAAAGTGGCTCTTACTTTGTTTTGGTCATCTGAACCAAAATTATGCACTTCTATTTGGAGGGAAGCTTCTTGGTCGCAGATAGTTGCGGTTGGAGGAACAAGAGCAGCTTTTACAATTCTGATATCGTCGTCATCAAGCTGGATCTCTACTTCTACTTCTTTTTTGATCTCATATTCGATGCCTTCACCATCTTCTGCAGTAAGGGCGAATTCTATGGTGTAAGAGTCAGGCTGCACTTCTTCGCTGATGGGAAGGGTTACCGTAAATTTACCTGATTTTCCCGCTTCTATCTCTTCGAAGGTATAACTATCTTCAACCCCTTCTTTGAGCAGATCATTGTCGCTGACATCGACAGTTAATTCTATTTCATCTAATTTACCCTGCCTCTGATAATCCCTATCAAAGAGATTCTGCAGATCAAAAGTGAAAGTCATGTCCGTGTACGGTTTTACTTCATTTTCTAATTTATAAGTATTGTCATCTGTAGCGAATTCATCCTTCTGAGTTTTGCCGTCTGCATCTACATATTTTACTTCCAATTCGGTAAGGTCTAACATGGATAAGGTTTCTTGGACTAAATCTGCGGTGTCGCTTTTTCCGTTGGAGTCAGTGATAACGATAGTTCCGATTTTTTCTGTTCCTGGAGATTTGCTATGTGGAACTTCAATGGTAAGGGTAACAGTACTAATTCCATTAGCTGGGACCGTTATATCTTTCACTTCCGGCTGAACTTTATATTTTGAAGGCAAACCTGTTACGGTAATTTTTACATTCCCAGCTGCACCATTAGTGTTATCTATTGTAAAAGTTTCTGTAGTAACTAGAATAAAATCATCATCTTTATCAGTAAACTTGCTGTAATCCACGGTTAGTTTTACTGAAGTTTCAGTAATAGTTGGAGCAGCAGCTGCAAAAAGAGGCAATAGTAGCAAAACTCCCATTAACAATATTAGAGTAGTACTAAATTTAGCTTTATTCATTGGGCAACGACTACTATTCTGGAGTGGTAGTATTTAAAGGTTTCTTTAATTTCAAGGGAGTTTGAAGCGTTCTTAGGGCATTCAATAGAGTTAATCTGATACGGTTAAAATTACTCCTACTTTGCCTTAATCATGCAAAAGATATTTAAATAATACTGCAAAATTGCAGTAAGAAGGCGATAGGGAGAAAAAATATGATACAAGCTTACGATTATGTATTGATAGTAGCAAATTTACTGGTCTTAGTTCTATTTTATGTATTACTTAAACAAGTTATGGGAATTAAAAAATCAGGAAGTTCTATTAAATTATTAGCTATCTTTGGAATTTTATTTTTTGTAACAGCTTTGATAGGTGGGTCAGCAATAACTGGCTTTGTGACCAAGGATGCTATGGGTGATAGAATAATGACGGCTAGTCAAAAATTAGGTGAAAATGATAATGATGTTGCAACTCTAAAAACAAGCCTTTCCGAATTGAAAAAAGGCGTAGAGAGTGCTAAATCATTTGATGATAAAGATGAGTTAATACATCAGATCATTAACTTGGAAAATAAAATAGATGATTTACAAGATAACAATGAAGATTTAAAAGACGATTTAGAAGATTTGAAGGATGAACTTGAAGATCTTTATGCTTTACTTCCAAACGGGCATTATTAAAAATGACTATTTGGAGTTTGTATCTTTTAATTTATACTTTGTTAGCTTTCGGCTATTTGTGGTATCGTTACACCTTTCTTCTAAGTTCAGATCCTGGGGTCAAAGGTGATTACCGTGGAAAAGTTAGTGTTATTATCCCTTTCTACAATGAAGAAGTTGGTTTGTTATTACGCACCGTTAGAAGTGCTTATGGGTGTGAAGGTGAGAAAGAGATAATCGTGATTGACGACGGTTCTACTTCTAAAGAAGGTTATAATGAGCTACTTAAATTAAAAAAAACAATACCTTTCCAATTAATGAGATATGAGCAGAATAAAGGTAAAAGACATGCTCAAGTAGTTGGATTTAAGATGGCAAAAGGAGATATAATAGTAACTTTAGATTCGGATACACTTTTGGATAAAAAAGCAATAATTAACTTAATCAAACCTTTTTCTGATGAAAAAGTTGGAGCAACAACTGGGCAGTTGGAAATACTTAATCGAAAAAAGAATTTTTTGACAAGATTAATCTCTGCTCGTTACTGGAATGCTTTTAACTTCGAAAGAAAAAGCCAGAGTGCTCTAGGAGTTATTGTCTGTTGTACTGGTTCAATTTCTGCTTACAGAACTTCTTTTATTAAAAATATTATTGATAAATATCAAAATCAAATCTTTATGGGCAAAAAATGTACTTATGGGGATGATAGACATTTAACTACCTTAGTTTTGAAAGCAAACTACACTGTTAAATATGTTAAAGATGCGATTGGTTTTACATTTACACCAGACACTTGGAGAAAATTCTTGAAGCAACAAACAAGGTGGAAAAAATCTTGGCTGAGAGAAACCTGCTTAGTATCAAAATTTATGTTTAGAAAAAATGGTTTTTTAAGTTTTGAAATTTTAATCTCTACTTTTATTACATTTTTCAGCATATTTGCTCGTATAGGTTTATTGATAACTTTGCTATTAAACCCCTCTTATATTTTTGTAGCGATAGTAATTCTCACTCTGATGTCGATTTTACATTCTCTTTACGTTTTATTTAACAAACCAGAATATTTTTTTTACAGCGTAATTTATGGATTTATACACGCTTTTGTTGTGTATTGGACACTACCTGTAGCAATTGCAACCTTCACCAATATCAAGTGGGGAACAAGATGATAGCAAAAAAGAAAGTATGTATTATCGGTCTTGGCTATGTTGGGCTACCCTTAGCTTGCTTGTGTGCCAGAAAAGGCTATGACGTTACTGGCTTAGACATAAACAAAAAGATAGTTGAACAAATACGTGCCGGAATAAGTCCTATAAAAGATGCTTTCTTACAAAAGGAAGTAAGAAGCTTAAAGAATAAATTAAAAGTTACCATTGAAGCTTCAGAAGCAATTCCTTCTGCAGATGTAATTATCATCTGCGTACCTACACCGGTTGATAATAAGTTTCACCCTAACTTAAAATATGTGGAAGCTGCTGGACAAAGTATTGCTAAGTATCTTCGGCATGGACAACTCATAGTGTTAGAATCAACAGTTAATCCAGGAACAACGGAAGATACCCTAAAACCGATTATGGAGCAATCAGGACTAAAGACAGGAACTGACTTCCATCTAGCGCACTGTCCGGAAAGAATTGATCTAGGGAATAAAAAATGGACATTGCGCAATATTCCCAGGGTCATAGGTTCTACAACCACAAAGGGAGCCTTGTTAGCCAAAATGTTTTATGCTTCAATTATAGATGCAGAGATATTAATGCTGAAAGGTCCAAAAGAAGCAGAAGCAACTAAGATTATGGAAAATTCATTCAGAGATATAAACATAGCTTTCATAAACGAAATGGCTAAATCTTTTGATAAAGCAGGTATTGACATTACTGAAGTTATCAAAGGAGCATCTACCAAACCATTTGCTTTTTTGCCTCATTACCCTGGCTGTGGAGTTGGAGGACATTGTATCCCTGTTGATCCTTATTACTTAATAGAAGGTGCTAAAAAATTTCACTTTGAACACAAATTTTTGGAATTAGCTAGAAAAATTAACGAAAGCATGCCTGAGTACACGATTTCATTATTGGCTGAAGAACTGAATAATCTTGGCAAAAGCATAAAAGGCTCTAACATTGGGGTATACGGCATTGCTTATAAAAAAGATGTTGATGATGCGAGAGAAAGCCCATCATTAGAAATCATACGATTATTAGAAGAAAAAGGTGCTAACCTTTCCATTTACGATCCTTATGCAAAAAGTAAAAATAATGTTGCTAGCTTTGGAGATTTTCTTAAGAAGTCAAATTATATAGTTCTTGCTACAAATCATACTGAATTTACAACGTTAAAACTACGAAAATTAAAAGAGAATGGCATCAAGATAATCATTGATGGAAGAAACTGCCTTGACAAGGAAAAAATGCAAAGTCTAGGAATAATTTACAAGGGGATTGGACGATAATTTCTTCCCTACCTCTTATTCCCCATATAAAAGAACTTCTCAATGGAAATTTCTTCTGCTTTAAAGTTTCCGGTGCGCGGATGGTTGGTGGCAGAAGCCTGAGTTGGTTGTCCTCGTTGGATATCAGGGTTATGGGCAGAAATCTCCCCTAACTTGGGGGGGGCAGTAGAAACTTGTGCCTGCTGCGGAGAACCCATCCTTAGCTGCTTCATCGTATCCAATTCTTTGCGCATGGCTTGCATCTGTTCCTGGAATTCGGTTATCTTTTTTACCAGAAATTGTGAATTTTGCTGTAAAATATCTTTTACTTTTTCAGGATGAAGGTCTGCCGACGCTACTGACTGGGCAGTTTGCGGGGTTAAAGCCAAGGAAGCGGCAGACTGTAGTGGTTCTGGTCCACCTTGCATGCGATCCCGGATAGAACTGTACTCGCCGTCTTTAGATCGAAAAATCTTTTCTGCCTGTACGACCGCATCATCGCGGTCGGAAGCTAAGCCCTGGCGCATCAAGTCAAGCGCAAGTTTGTTTATTTTCTGAATCCGTTCAACGTCCATATTGTTCACCCTCTTTTGATTACTATCCAGCGGAAGAAAAAATATTGCTTAATAATGTTTTCTATACCATAGGACATAAATCCTAGAATTTTATCCGCACACTAAGGGGATCTGGAAAGGAAGGACTCCCTTGGCACCTAAAAGGACCAACACCAATGCTACAGCTATTCCAAATAGCAACCCGTAGAAAAAAAACTTAAACTCAATGATCCCCAACTGGGCTCTTTTATCCATAATCAGAAAGAAATATTTTTGATATATAAATGTTTCTTTTTTGAAAAAAATGTTTTGCGACTTTTTCTTCGTCTTACAGCCAGCATAACCTTTATATATCATCAAGCTATACTTTATGCGATGTATCAAAAGAGGTGTAAAGCAGATAGAAGTAGCTTTATTTCTAATCATATCGGGGGCCCTAAAGGGCAGGTAACCATCTTCATCATCGTGGGGATTTTGCTGGTGCTGGCCGTAACCTTAGTCATCTTTGTTCGGAAAGAAATCATCACCTTCAAGCCAGAAGAAATCATCCCTACCGAAAAGGGGAAGGTAGAGAATTTCATCACTGCCTGTATAGATCAAGTTGGCCATGATGCTTTAGTGCGGATAGGCTTGCAGGGCGGCTATATCGAATTGCCTTTTGAGGTAGTGAATGACCACACTCGGCGCCTGGATATCTCTCCTACTTTAGCGGTGCCGTACTGGGCCTATGGCCCGGAAACATTCATCCCTTCGTTGCCGCAGATCAAGGAACAGATCGATGATTATGTGGAAGAAAATGTACGTGACTGTTTGTTTTCTATGGAAGCCTTTCAAGAAACTTATGACTTGATTGAGAAGAGCGAACTTACCGCTAATACCGAGATCGTACAAAGCAAAGTGATCTTTAACCTGCATTGGGATGTGGAGATCCGCAGCAAAGGCGGAGAGATCATCACGGAAGTCATCGATCATGTGGCCGAATCGCCAGTTAAATTACGGCAGGTGTATACGGTCGCCAAAGCGATCGTAGAAAAAGAGATGGACACGCTGAAGCTGGAAGATATCACTCAGGATTTAATCGCCTTAGAGCATCCCGATGTTCCGGTGGCCGGGATGGAGTTAAGCTGCAGCAAAAAGAGATGGGAAGTGGAAACGGTCAAAAACACGCTGTTGGAATTGGTACGCATCAACGTTCATGAATTGAAAGTAAAAGGCACGGATTATGTGGCCTTCCCGGAGGATCTGACTTATTATCAAAATCATTACATCTGGAATGTAGGGTCAGAATTCAAATATCCTGCAGTAAGTGTTCTCTTTAATTTCGACCAGACCTATCCTTATACTTTCGGCGTGACTCCGTTAGTAGGGAACAAAATGCAAAGCTCCCAGCTGGGCGGCAGCGATCTGTTGTCTTTCTTATGCATCCAGACCTGGAAGTTTACCTACGATCTTGTGTATCCGGTGTTAGTGAAAGTGAAAGATGAAACCACGGGGTACACGTTCGAGATCGCATTTACGGTGCATCTGGTCCGAAATAATCCAGAGCGGGGAGAGGCAGTTCCACGGCCATCATACTTTATCGATACCGTTTCTGATGAGGATTATTGCGAAGTGAAAGAAATTCCCATGGCCGTGTTCAGCTATGAGACCGTAGAGAATCAAGATACTGGCGTTTACAATCGAGAACCCTTGGAAAATGTGGAAACTAGTTTTACTTGCTTGAGATATAAATGTGATCTGCTGAAAACAGAGTATGATTTTGCCGGAAGAGGGAATGTAGCAGGGTATACGGCTAACTTCCCGTATTGCGCAGGCGGAATCTTACGCGGCATGAAAGAAGGGTATAAAGAGACCTGGGAAAGAGTTGTCACCGAAACGGGCAAAGAAGTAGAATTAGATCTAGTTCCGGTGCATGAATTTCCTACCAGTAAGATAAAGATAGTGAAACATAATTTTGCTGATCCGGAAAATGTTGGTCCGGCTGTACCTTTGAAGAAAGGAGAATTAGGCTTGATCAAGGTCGCATTCAGAAAAAAAGATGACTTGCCGAGAACGCCGTTCCATGAATCAAGCATTACGAAGTCGATAACTGTTGATCAAGAAGCAGTGGAAACATTGGATGCACTAGAATTTTTAGCGAAAGCAGATTTCACCTATGAGTTAGAAGTAACTGTTTTGGGTGGAGAAAAGTATATCGGCGGCTACAAAGGAAACTGGAATGTTCCCTGGAGCGCGTTGAGGGATGCCGAGGAAGTAGTGTTGCATGTGGTCAGCAGAGATACGAACAACGAAGAGCAGATGTTCGATTTGATGCTCAATGTAGGAGAATACAGCAAGTATGTTCCTGGGCCAGAGATAAAGAGTTAGAAAGATGAATCCAAAAAAAAGGATGTGGAAGGTGTTGGTGTTGCTGGTGATAATTTTATTTCTTAACCTTCCCATAGTTTCGGCCTTAGAAATCTCCAATGTCCGGGTCAATGTTGTTTCTTCAACAGAAGCAGAAGTATTATGGGAAACGGATGAGCCAGCCAATAGTTTAGTGAATTATGGTGCTTCGCAGCAAAATCTTAATCCAGTCGGAGATGCCAGCAATGTGCTGGAACACAGCGTTCAGCTTACCCCATTAATGCCAAATACAACCTATTATTACAAAGTGCAAAGCGGCAGCGTGGTTGATGATAATACTGGAAGCCTGCATTCATTCGGCACTCCTGCTCCAGATACCACGCCTCCGGAATTGAAGGCAGAGATCCCCACAGCAGTGGCAGGAAATAATCTTGATGTTTCAGGAACTGCAGAACCCGGCGCAATAGTTCGTGCCTATGTGAATGGCGCGCAATTGCAAAGCACGACCGCAGTTGGTGGAAGCTTTACCTTGGCAGCTATTCCATTATCAAGCAATGTTGAAAGCACGGTGAAGATTGAAGCGGTCGATGCTGCCGGCAATAGCGCATCTGTAGAAGGAAAAGTATTTGCCGACACCAGCAAGCCGAAATTAAAATTGGCTCCACTTCCTGAAGTAACAGGTAATAAGAAGATAACTCTCAGCGGAACGATCTCTGAAGCAAGCTCGTATGAAGTGTTGATGGATAATCAATCTGTAGCCAAAGGCGGGGGGACAACGCTGAAAGCAGATGTTTCGTTAGAAGAAGGGGAAAATACAATACTGATCGTGATCAAAGATGCAGCCGGCTGGGTGACTGAAGAAGCAGTGACCATCATTTCTGATACTAAAGCGCCGACAATAGAATTTGATTTCGCCAAGGGAAAGGAATACTATCAAGGGAATGCAGAGACAGACATTTCCGGGACGACTGAACCTGGCGCAAAAGTATTCTTGTATATCTTCCGGCCTTTAACTCATGATTTTACTCCTGCTTTTAACAAAGCCTGGGAAGAAGTGACAGCGGACGAGAATGGTGTATTTACCTTTAGCGAGGTAAATTTTGAACGCCCGCCGGTGAGTTTGAAAGATCTCGCTCCGAAAGAAGTTCCTCAGGGCTTGCAGCAGGAATCCATTTTCCGCATCGAACAAGTTCAGGCGGCGCAGAAATTCACCTATCATGTTTATCTGATTGCTGAAGATAGGAGCGGCAAAGCTGGATACGCTAAAAAACAAGCAACCATCAATACTTGTTATTCTTCTGATTTCGCCTTTGATGTGCAGTCACTCGCGAGATTTCAGGCGCCATTGCGATTGAATCCAACTTTACTCGATGATGGCCGTGAATCAGCTACTGCGGTATTTAATCTAAGTTATCGCGGTTCAGGAGTTTCTACTCAGAACCAGAATGCGTTTGAGATTTCCAGTGTTCGATTTGAAAAAGCATGTACGCAAGGGATGTTGGAAGATGAGAACACCAAGATTGGTTGTAATATCTTCCCAGCTACACCGCAATTAACGCCGAATGCGCAAAAAAGCGCATGGTACATCACTGCGCCGTTATTCACTACAGAAAAATTCAGCGAAAAGAAAAGTGACTTCTGGGACGAATTCAGCAAGAGGCAGATTGTCTTTCCTTTGAAAATTACAGTCAGTTATCGTGAAAACTTGGGCGGGGGAAAGATGAGCGATCTGAAAACGCAGGTCTCCTGCCAGGACTTAAGTTATTTCATCGATATACCGGTGGAGAGCAAAAATTTGCTTCCTGACTTTATCGCTGAAGAAGGATTGGATGCGATTGAATTCACCATCGACAAAATTGATATTGTGCTGCCGTATTTAGAAAAGGCAATCTTAGTTACAGGAGTAGCCTGGATCGCTTCTTTCTTGGGACGCTTGGCAACTCGATATACGAGGATTGTCAGCTCAAAATTAGAGGTATATTTCAGCAAGGCTAAACCGAAAGAAGAACAATGTCCAGGTGATCAGGAAAAATATTATCTGGAAAGCGAGATCATGCACTGGCAGGAATTGAATGCTGCAGGATTATTGGACGCGCGAGGCTTACGGGGAGATTGGACGGATAGGTCTAAGTCATTAGATACGTTATGTCCGACCACCACTGGATTATGGAAAGCAGAAGGAGTATTAGACCAAGCATATAGATGGTCAGGGGACAGAGTCTTATGTAGGACCGTTCCGGCAGGATGGACTGCTTCTAAAGAGAAACATGAAATTGATACCGTCGTTACCTCACAGAATCAATGTACTGCCTCTAGCAGAGGAGTGCCTCTTAAGAAAATTGAAAACTGCCAAGGCAAGATTGAGGAAAATACCAATATCGCGAATCCTAACGCCAAAGCAGCTCGCTTAGTGGCAAAAGGAGAATTTACCTGTTATCAATATGGCAGTTTCTTATATTATGCTAACCAAAATTCAGCCACTAAGTTACAGAACGGTGGTTTCTTAGTGCGCTTGGAACGCGTCCATGATTTTGGTTTAAGCATAGAACAGGTACAGTTGTATGCAGGCGCAGGAGATTTAATGGCCTATCAACCGCCAGGTTCAGATGATTATATCATTGCTCAAGATATTAGTTGTCAGCAGGCCTGCAGTAATTCTGCTCGGCCAGGATATAGGCCATATGTGGAGAAAGGAGTGAAATCAATTCCTATGTCCAAGAATGGTCAAGTCGGAACATCAGGCTCATACGGTTGTTTCCGGGAAACCGTCGATAACAATGGTAAAATAGTTCCCGTCGGTGTTGCTGGTTTAGATAAGCAAGCTCAAGGAATAGGTACAAAGCAATTCTCAGCAGGATATACCAATGATTGTTTCATCGATTATCAACCTGGGGCAACGTTGGGATCAGGAGTTAATGCTGAAGAGTTGGCTAAAACAACCTGTAACGTCCATGACGATTGTAAAGCCTTCCCTGGAGCATTGTGTCTTTCCGGTGTTTGTTCTGCGCCGCCATCAAATAGCATAACCCCTAAAGGTTCAGGAGATGGTGCTACTGGCTTATTGCAATGTGTTTGTACTTTTGATGAAAAAGAAATTAAAACCTATCCCGGGGTCAGGACGGCAGCAAAGGAACAAAATGGAGTTGCCGAAGAATGGTCTTATCACCAGTATAGGGTGTTCGAGGAATCAAATAAGAAATTTGGAACTTATTATCCGGAATGGAGATATTATGGCGGACGTGATTTCTCCTCTGCATTTGGCGCAGATTATGTACTGGATTATCTGAATGAAAACAAGCAAGTGCATCAAGTCAGTCCAAATACGCAATTTTTAGGCGCGTATCAGACCATGTGCTTGTCAAGGATCAGGGCTCACCTGATCACATTAAAGAGTATCTTAGAAGGATTGCGCAACTGCATCCAGGAAGCGAAAGTGACCGGATTGCGGGATGCAGGCGTCTGTAAGACTATCTTTACGCAGCAAGTGTGCGGATTGGTGTATAAAGCGATTGCCTACTTCACGAATCAATGCAGCCCGTACAGTTTTAGCGACGAAAATAAAGGGGCTTTGGAAGGCATCGGGGTAGTGACCGAGGCTACCTTCGGCTCAATAGGGACAGCGATGCAATCTTCTATCGATGACGTGCAGAGCGATTATGGCAATGCGCAGCTGAATCAGTACTTCGCCGGCGGAGCGGAAGGGTTGACCCAATCCATGTGCCTGGCTGCCTTTGGTTATGACTGGCCTTTGGGAGCAGACTTTATTTTAGATGCAGCGTACGCAGTCCCTGGAAAATCAACCGTGCATGTCATTCCAGCTCACCGAGAGTTGTCTACCTTTGATCCTTCAACTGGAAATGCAGTGTATAACTACGAAGTTGGCGCGATGATCTTGCCCGGGTGCAGGATACAAAGTTATGATGTCTATCTGAAGTGTATCGGCCCCGAAGATACTGTAGCCAACCGGCCGGGAATCCAATGCGGCGAGCAAGGATGCGACTGCCAGTATGCAACGCAAGCAGACTCTGCCTTGCAAGGAGACAAGATACGTCACCTAGATGGCGGCAGAGGACTTGATCTTGCTCAGAATTCTTTTGTTTCAGTGCCCATACCTTCACCGCAGCGAGTGAACAAGCCGTTTAGATATGATCACGTGGTCGTCGAATTACGGCTGGCTCAGGGATTTAGCGCAGATACCTGTTTCGATGAAGGATACAAAGATGGTAAATTCTATTTCCCGATCGTAGATGTTTCTCCTCCTGGAATAGGATTATGCCAAATTGATACGTTTACGGGAAAATACCATTGTCCGGATATCGTCAGCATGTTTGGCGGCGGGGAAGGAGCTTATTTACAGGATCCTTATCTCAGCTGCTTTGATACAGATACACAATCATGGGTTCCTTGCACTACTCCTAATCTATTTACGAAGAATGAAGAGATTAAAGTCCGCGCTAACGCCGTGAGCGATGGAAAGAAGTATTGCGTGAAGATGAGTTCTACCGGATTGCCGAATCAAGATGTGCAACTGCGGCAGTTGCCAGTAGGAGTTCCCGGAACATTCCCGGTAGAGATGTCCTTAGGAACAGTGCTGCCGAATTTGTTTACCGGTGCGACTACGACAGTAGTGTTATCCGGCGGGGATAAGAGCTGTGAATCTAATCTGAAACTGGTGAATTTACCGTCAACTACAGTAGGGACGGAAACGTTGAAGTTTGTCTATCAAAAATTAGATGTCGCTGATACGTATAGGGTGGTAGTTCCTCAAGGCGTTTCTGTTGTCGCTCAGGATGGTTATTCAGCAGATCCAACCAATGCTCTTCTCAAAAGAGATAATAGAGCTGAACTTTCTTCCAGCGAGATCCGGGCAGCGACTTTTGATTACAAAGGGTTGCGGTTCAGCAATGTTATCGGCGCGCCAGGCAGCGGGAATAGTTGCGAATATCAAGTACGCCAAGCAGCAGGACAGCAGTTTGCGCAGTATGAAAAAAGCATTTCCGTAACTGCGCAATTATTATTGCCGGATGCAGTGGGAAATTGTTACAATGCCCAGCAGCCGGTAAAAACCGGACCAGGGCAGAAAGCGCAGCATACACAACAGATAACCTTGCGGTTGGAACCATTGGTTTCAGTGGTAGCAAGTAAGATGCATCGTGATTTCATCAATCAAAATTATGCCAGCGTCATTGGTACTGCGGAGGGAATTGTAAATCGTGGGGTTGCGGATATGGAATTTGTGGTTGGACTTTATTATTTAGCCGCGGCGAAGATCGCGCAAAGCCAGAAAAATAATGTGGATTGGAAAGTTGCGTTTAAGGATGAGGTATGTTATTGGAGTGATCTGTTTACAAATCCAAAAAAGAAGGACGGGCAGACATTGCCATACCCTGCTGAGGTGGCGAACAGCGCAGAGTATAAGAAAGTAGAAAAGTACTTCGAAGAAATAAGCAACTCAGCGCAATGCGGAGTACTAAATGCGTAAAAAGGGAAGGATAGAAATTGAAGTGTTTATTGTTTTGATCACGATAGTAGTTACTAGTGCGGTTATTTTATTATTGGTTAGGTCAGGAACAATTGAAGTGAAAGAAGATGTAGTCACTGAACCGGTGTTGAATACGGAATTTTTGCCTTCTGGCCGCGAAGGTTTTTTGGCAGTGAAAGATTTTGCTTTCTGCAGTTATGTCGATGCGGATTTGAATTGTCTAGGAAGGCAGGAAGAATTTGGGAAGACGGAGAATGTGTATGTGTGGTTGGTGGTAGAGAGCAGTGTTGTTGATGGACAGGTGATATTGTTGCGAAATCATGAAATCATTGATCCTCAAGGACAAATAGGGTTAAGGGCAGAACAAAAAGATGCGTATAATCTTGAATTGCAGAGCGGCAAGGATACCGAGAAGGTCATTGTGGCAGATTTTTTTGTGATGGGTCCTGATGCAATTCCTGGTGAATACACGTTAGATGTAATTTTGGAAAATCCCTTGTTGAATAAGAAAGTAACATTGACCAAGAAGTTTACGATCGTGGAAAAAGGATTGATATGATGAACAAAAGATTTACTTATGTATCGTTTCTGCTATTTTTAGTCCTACTTATCAGTACTTTCAATATGGCGGCCGGACAGGTGCAAAAAGGAACTCTTGGCGGTAAAGTTGTTGGAGAGGAGACATATAATTGTGCTGGCAAACGATTTGGGTTAGTTGGTGCTTCGAATACAGTAGATACTAATCCTGATGGCAGTAGCATTCCTCTTTCCTGGAGAAATGTTAAAATCATCCAAGATTTATGTCCTGGTGCTGCGGTATTTCTCCATGCTAAGGGAGGAACCTGGCCCGGTGCACAAGTATCTTTGGTTCAAGCAGTGTTGCAAAATGATGATCTTGATTATGTAATCTTGGATCCTTCTGCGAATGGCCAACAGGATTCTTCTGGTATAACGCCTGAGACATATAAGGAAGCAGCGCTCAATTTAGCTAAGATGGTCAAGGATAAAAATCAAAATATCAAGGTTATAATGCTGACAAATACTCCGACTAAAGGAAACCCAACTGATTACGGATCTTCAAACACAATACAAAGGGTCAAAGCATTCAATGCGGATCTTTTGAACACTAGATTAGGAAAGCCGGAATTAATTGATTATGCTGTTGACACCTATTCAGCAACAGAAGATCCTCTAGGAAGCGATAGTTGCGGGAATTATTGTGGGAGCGATAAGCTTCATTTTGGTGAAACGGGAAGAAAACGAGTCATGAAAGCGGTCATGGATACAGTCTTTGGCGCACCTACGAGTGCAACTGTAGTAACTAACACGGCTGTTTCGCCTTCTTCTTCTACTGCAGCAGAAAATTGTCTAAATCCACTGCGTTGTGATGAAATTGATGCAGTGTGGATGAAGATTGTCGTATGGGTCAATAGCGCGAGGAAAGGACAAATATTTGATACGATTAAAGGAAGTTTTAGGTCGTATCAGGAAGTTCGGCCGACGGTGGTGATAACTCCTGGTGTAGGAGATATTGATGGCCTTAAAAGTGCATCTCCAGATCAGATAAAGCAATATATTAAGCAGAATCTTGGCGAAGATTATATCGAAGATATTGATTATTTAACGAGGATATTGGCTCAGGAAAGAGGATGTGCGGATGAGTGGAAGCAGGAAAGGGGCGCTATCGCGCAAGTAGTAATTAACAGAGTTCATTCTACACAATGGGGTAATACAGTGAAAGATGTGGTCGCCTCAAATAGTTGGAACGCAAATTTTGCAAGCATAATTCCAGCGCAGAGCGGTTTAGAAGACAGCAGCAAAAATGGATGTACCATCTCTGCAATAAAGTTCATGATGTGTACGGGCGAAGAAGATCTTGGTGCCAAAAAAATAGGTGGAAGAGATGGCTTTGTGCACAGGCAGACTCAAGTTGCACAGGGAAGAGAAGTCCCCCCATGGAATTATGTCAATCCTATTCAAGTCCAAGAAACTGGAAATGTGGCGACTTTTTCTGGCAAAGATATTACTCCTAAAGATTGTTCTTTGCGAAGGTATAAAAGCGGAGTTCCAGAAGGTGTTTCATCAGTAGCTTCTGGAATCTCTAACGCTGTTTTAAGTGTAACTAGTATTTTTGGCGGAAATTGCCCTCCGGAGATGGCTTCCATAAACAACAAATATTGCATCGATAAGTGGGAGGATTCTATTTATGACAAAAATAATCCTTCCGCGCAAGCTTCTTTGTTTTATCCGGCAAAAACTTCTCAGGCTGATTTGTTCTATAATTATTGGAAAAATGGCTGGAAAGGAAATCAGCCGCCGAATTCTAACTATGCACAGATGCCTAGCCAAGGTGCAGAAACTAGCAATGGATTTGTCCCATTAGCTAAATCACAACCTAATGTGATCCCTAATATGTATGTGTCTAAAGAGATAGCTGAACAAGCGTGTGCTAGTGCTGGAAAAAGATTATGCACGGAAGATGAATGGGTGCGGGCCTGTAAAGGTCCTTCAATAACTCAATACCCTTATGGAAATGATTATGTCGCTGGAAAATGTAATACTAATCAAGCAGGCAAATATCCTCCTAGCATAGTGGGGTGGGATAAAGTAATGCCCGCGAATCAATTTGATCCATCAGATCCTAGAAATGGGAAGGCAGCTGTAGATATTGGTGGAGTAAAGGAAACCGGCTCTTTTTCAGAATGTTCTAACGCTCATGGAGTATATGATATGGTGGGAAATCTTGCTGAAGTAGTATCTACGCCTTCATCAAGCGGAAATTCGTTGTTCAAAGGATCTGCGTTCATGCGCAGCGGTGATAACCTTAATTGCAATGATAATATCGGAGCTCATGCCGCAACGTATACTGATTATTCCCTCGGCTTCCGCTGCTGCGCTACACTAAGCTAATTGATACTTAAAGATATAAATTGAAACTAAAAAATATCAAAGCGAACTGAAAATGTCTTCCATAACTGCCATCAAAGCCAGGGAAATTCTTGACAGCCGAGGAAATCCTACTGTAGAGGTTGATCTGTTTACTAAACAAACCTGCCAATCAGCTGCAGTTCCTAGCGGAGCTTCGACGGGGAAACATGAAGCTTCAGAGTTACGTGACGGCGGAAAACGCTATCTCGGCAAGGGAGTACAGAAAGCAGTTCGCAATGTTGAAGAAAAGATTTCTCCGCTGCTGAAAGGCGTTGATTGTGTTGAGCAGCGCAAGATTGATGAGTTAATGATAAAAAAAGATGGCACGAAAAATAAACAAAAGTTGGGAGCAAATGCGATCTTAGGAGTTTCGTTAGCAGCAGCTCGGGCAGCAACCGCAGAAAAAAAGAAATTTCTCTTTCAATATCTTCATAGCTTAGCAAATGTAAATAGAAAGCCAAGTATGCCTATGCCTTTCTTCAACGTAATTAACGGCGGCAAGCATGCGGGAAATCAATTAGCCTTCCAAGAATTCATGATTGCGCCTAAAGCAAAATCTTTTGCAGAAGCGTTGCGCATAGGGAGTGAAGTCTATCATGTTTTAAAAGAAGTGATTGAAAAGAAATACGGCAAAGAAGCGACTAATGTCGGTGATGAAGGCGGTTTCGCTCCGCCGTTGAAAAGAGCAGAGGAAGCATTAGAGTTGTTGATGGAAGCAATCCTAAAAGCTGGATATGCTGGAAAGGTTGAACTTGCGCTGGATTGTGCTGCGTCTGAATTTTACAAAAATGGGAAGTATAAGCTTCATGCAACAATGAATAAAAAACAATTGTTAGATTATTATTTGCACTTGATTAAGAAATATCCAATCATCTCTATCGAAGATCCCTTTGAGCAGGAGGATTTTGTGAGTTTTGCCGAACTGCGCAAGAAAAGTAAAATTCAGATTGTCGGAGATGATTTGACCGTTACCAATGTGACTAGAATAAAGAAGGCGATCCAGAAGAGAAGTTGCAATTGCTTACTCCTGAAAGTAAACCAAATAGGAACTTTAACTGAAGCCTTAGATGCAGTAAAGTTAGCCTATGAACATGACTGGAAAGTGATGGTCAGCCACCGCAGCGGAGAAACTGAAGATACTTTCATCGCCGATCTGGCTGTAGCCATTGGCTGCGGGATGATCAAAGCCGGCGCCCCTTGCCGTGGAGAGAGAATTGCTAAGTACAATAGGTTGTTGAGGATAGAAGAAGTGCTGAGAAAATAATCAGAATATTTTTAATATTAGGCTACTATTTAGAAATCCATGAGTCAAGATTCATTTCTACAGCTGTGCAGAGAGCAGTATGGAGTTTCACATGAATCTATTTTTCAGGCTGCACTTGCTTTTTCACAGAAATATCTAAGCGGAGTGAAGAGGCTTTCCGGCGATTCCTTCTTTGAGCACAATATGCGAGTGGCAGAAATTCTTGCTGAGAATAAAGTTTCACCGGAAGTGATGATTGCCGGCTTGCTGCACGGCGTACTGAAGCATGCTCCTGAAAAAGAAATAGAGGATGCGTTTGGCAAGGAAATTCTGGCTCTGCTAAAAGGAGTAGAAGAAATTAAGCTGGTCAAGTCCAAAAATCCGCAGTTAGAAGCAGAAGCATTACGGCGGATTTTGCTGACTACCTTTCGAGATGTGCGAGTTATTTTTGTAAAGTTAGCTACTAAATTAGATAATTTACGGACCATAAGAGCACTTCCTGAAACAGATCAGAAACGTATCGCCGAAGAAGTTTTGGAAGTCTATGCGCCGCTGGCTAATAGATTAGGCTTAGAGAAGATAAAAAATCCTTTGGAAGATTTAGCGCTGCAGATCCTGAGTCCGGAAAAATATCAAGAGATCACCAAGTTCTTAGAACAATCCCGTGAACAGCGGGAAGCATTGCTGATGGAAGTGATCCAATTAGTGAAAAATATTGCTGCCGGTGATGTGGAAGTCCTTAAGATAAAAGGGCGTTCCAAACATATTTACAGTATTTATAAAAAAATGACGCAAAGAAAAGTTCCTTTGCAAGAGCAGTATGATCTGTCAGCTATCCGGGTCATTGTTCCTGAGGTCAAGGATTGTTATACTTTGCTGGGGTTGTTGCACGAAAAATTTGAACAAGTGGAAGGAAGGTTGAAGGATTATATCGCCACTCCTAAACCTAATTTTTATCGTTCTCTCCATACTGCTTTAAAGTTGCCCAATGGAAAGTTTGTAGAGATACAGATCCGCACGCCGGAGATGGATGAGTTGGCGGAAGAAGGTTTAGCGGCACACTGGCGATATAAAGGTTTGAAATCAGACCAATTCTTTGAAAAAAAAATTGCCTGGCTGAAAGGAGTTCTTGATTTACAAAAGGAAGGCAATCAAGAATTTTTGGAGATGGCCAAGGTAGATGTATTTGGCGACAATATCTATTGTTATACTCCCAAAGGAGCGGTGAAAGAGTTGCCGAAGAATGGAACTATTTTAGATTTTGCCTATTTAGTGCATGAAGAAGTGGGAAACCATGCTGTAGGCGGCAGAGTCAATGGAAAATTCGTTCCATTAAAACAGGAATTACTCTCTGGAGATGTAGTGGAAATTTTGACCAACAAGAGCCAAAGGCCGAGAAGAAATTGGCTGAAGATAGTAAAATCAGCCGGCGCCCGGCAGAAAATCCGCAAATCGCTGCGCGAACACGAAAAATTACCGGCTTTACATTTCAAGCAGCTCAAGCCGATTACCACGGAAGAACAGGGTATTTTAGCTGAAGCGCCTGATTTTACTAATGCAGTATGCGTGTTAGCAAAATGCTGTTATGCTCTTCCAGGTGATGATATTGCTGGTTTAGCTACCAAGAGAAGAATTATCTCTGTGCATCGTACTGATTGCCGGGCTGCATTAAAGGATGAAGAGCGCTGGATCAAAGTAGGATGGAAAAATGGCTTTAACCAGAAGATTCGGTTTTATGTTAGCGCAGATGAACGTAGCGGATTGCTGGCTGATTTATTGAACACGATTGCCAATACCGGTTTTGAAGTCAAAGAAGCGAAAGCGAAGTTGTTAAGCCCGACTTTAGCAGAATGTTCTTTTTTAGTCGTTCCTAGGGATTTAGAACATCTGAAAGAGCTGGTGAGGAGAATCCAGAAAGTTCGCGGATTGAAGAAGATGTTTTTTGAGTGATCAAATAACTTTAATATGCAATTTAAATTTTTTAATTTATGCTATCTTCTTAATCATATCCACTACTCTGGAGCTATAGCCCCATTCGTTGTCATACCAGGCGACGATCTTGAGAAATTTGCCGTTGACAACATTGGTAAGTTTTGCGTCAAAGATGGCGGAGTGCGGGTTATGGACAATATCAGTAGAAACTAATTCATCTTCTGAATATTGCAGAATCCCTTTCATTTTTCCGGCTGCTGCTTTTCTAAATAAAGTGTTCACTTCATCAGGCAGAACATCACGCATGGTTTCGATGGTGAAATCAGTGACGCTTCCATCAGGCACGGGAACTCGGAAAGCTAAGCCTCGCACCTTGCCTTGCAGTTCAGGAATCGCTTCTACCGCAGCGACGTCTGCTCCAGTGGAAGTAGGGATGATATTGATTCCTGCGGCTCGAGCTCTACGCAGGTTTTTGTCAGGGCCGTCGACCATTTTCTGCGAGGAAGTATAAGCATGCACGGTAGTGAAGAAGCAGCGTTTGATGCCGATATTGTCCTGAACCACTTTCAGTATCGGAGCGACGCAGTTGGTAGTGCAGGAAGCGTTGGAAATAACATGATGTTTCTTTTTATCGTAAGTATGATCATTGACGCCCATGACTAAAGTAGCCGTGTTTACCGGGCAGACTTTTTCAGCTTCGCATTTGCAGGGCGCGGAGATGATCACTTTTCTTGCCCCGGCATCGAGATGCGCGGCAGCTTTATAGGGATCAACAAATCTTCCGGTGCTTTCCACTACCACATCAATTTTCAGTTTCTTCCAGGGCAGTTGAGCAGGATCTTTTTCCGCCAGCACTTGGATTTTCTTCTTTCCTACTAAAAGATGGCTGTTGTTATAGCTTACGTTTTCAGGAAAAACTCCATGCACAGAATCGTATTTGAGAAGATGAGCAAGAGTCTTGTTATCAGTAAGGTCGTTCACTGCGACAATATTTATTTTTTTATCATTCCAGGCAGCGCGGAAGACCATCCTGCCGATACGGCCGAATCCATTTATGGCAACGTTGATAGACATTTGTAAACCCTTTTTTATTTAGCTAGGAAGATTTGCTGGTTTATATAGATTTTGTAAGGTTTAAATCAAAAAAGCAGAAATCCCTAACATTTATGTTTAGGGATGAATGCGAGTGAATGCTCGCAGGGATTTCGCTATTTTTGATTTTAGAAAATCCGTCTCGGAAAAGTGGCGTAAATCCCCGCCCTTTAGGGTTGGGGATAGCTGCTTTTCAGGATTTTCTTTAAACAGGATTTCATAATGCTTATATAGCTATCTTTAGTCAAGATAAGGATGGTCACCCGCGATCAAGTGTTGCAGATGGAGAATTTGTTTTCAGAATATACTATCAAAAGAGTGCATGCTGATGCTGCGCACGCTACATTTCAAAAGGAACATGAAAGGATACGCGATTTGTTGAAGAAAGGCGAAACGACCGGCGATCAAATTCTGGATTGGGCGCTTTCTGGCGAATATCCTTACCAAGAGCGGGAACAAAGCGCTCGGAAAGTTTATAATTATCTTCAGGAGCATGTGGGTGATTATTTCTTTTTCTCGGATAGGGAATATTTTCCTCCCTGGAAAACACATCTGTATGTAGGAAAAATTAGTCCTCCTCCTCTTATTTTTACAAAAAATAATCTTTCTATAGGAGTCGAAGAAGGGACTTTGGTGTATAAGATAGTTTATGGCGTACCTGATTTTACGAACGTGAAAAATCCCTCTTCTAACGACAGAGATAAGCCTTTTATCGAAGGCCTCATTATTGTTCCTTACCAGCAAAAAGATGGATTGATTGAATCAGTACACTCGCCTTTCTCTGATGATGAAGAGTATTACGCCTTAGGTGCCGGTCAGAAAAATGTATTGTCTTATCTTCATCAGAAAAAAATAATCTCTGAAGCCACCAAAGAGTGTCTTGAGGCGTTAATTATGCGTCCGCAAATAGCCGGTGAATCTGATCCCGACAGTTATTGGACTACCTAATTTTAGTTTTGTATCCGTAACTAATATATAGAATCTTCTTTTTTTAGTCCCTATGTCAGAACAGGCCCTATCCGAACCAGAACAGATTCCTAATACTGAAACCTTTGTCTTTAAGCCTGCGTTCATAGAGCGATATTCAGAACTTACAAACTGGGAAGAGTTTAAGAAATATTCTTTATCTTTTCTGCGCAGGAGTATCCGAGTCAATACTTTGCTGGCAACAGTTCCGCAAGTAAAGAAAAGCATTGAGAAAAAAGGCTGGAAGTTAACCCCTATTCCCTGGTGTAAGGAAGGATTCTGGATCGAGCATGAGGAACGGCGAGATGTCGGTAACTTATTAGAATATCATATCGGCAAGATTTACGTGCAGGAAGCTGCCTCCATGATTCCTCCCTTGGTATTACAACCCCAGCCCGGGGATTTAGTATTGGATATGGCCGCTTCTCCAGGAAGCAAAACTACCCAGATGGCGGCGATGATGAAGAATGAAGGCTTGCTGGTAGCGAATGATTGCAAGGGAGATAGGCTGCAATCGTTAGGAATTAATCTGCAGCGCAGCGTGATCACAAATTGTTTGATTACCTTGATGCGTGGCCAAGGGATTAAGGAGATGCAGTTCGACAAAATTTTGCTCGATGCGCCTTGTTCTGGAACGGGAACGATCAGAAAGAGTCTGAAGACTATTTCTATATGGAATGCAGGCATGATCACCAAATTAGCCAAGGAACAGAAAGAACTGATTGAAGCGGCGTTTCAGAATCTTAAGCCTGGCGGAGAGATGGTCTATTCCACCTGTTCGTTAGAACCGGAAGAAAATGAAGGGGTAGTAAGCCATCTTTTAGAAAAATATGAAGATGCAGAGATAGTGAAGGTAACCTTACCTGGATTGAAGCTGAGTCCGCCAGTAATTGAGTTTAAGAAAGAGAAGTATCATCCTTCGGTGAAGCACACCATCAGGATCTGGCCGCAGGACAATGATACGGAAGGTTTTTTTGTAGCTAAAATAAGGAAGAGATAGGAAGAAGGAATAACAGAATAACTTATCCTCTACCTACACAATCTTTTAATACCTTTAATATATGGTCTCTTTGATGTTCGGTCTTGATAAGCCAGTGATGGATGCGGTGGAGAGGCATAGCTCCCGTTTCTATAAGATCCTGAAGAATTCTCTGAAGGTGAAGAAGGAAGATATCCTCATCATCAGCGATTATGGTGCAGGGGAGAATAAGATGTCCGGCATGCTGGGGTATGGATATTATTTTGCAGCTAAGAAAAAAGGGCTGAATGTAAATATTCTTTTCCAGGAGGCGAAGAAGGGATTCATGTTCGCTGACAATCATGTGCTGGAGGCAATCACGCGCTTGGAGAAGAATAATCTGATAATTGTTGCCGTGTCAAATAAACTGGGCAGGTTTGGTGAGGAGAAGAGCTTCCGCAATTTCTGCACAGAACGGGGCCATCGGTTTCTTTCCGCTACTGGATTGGGCGATGTCAAGCCTGACCATTTCGATCTGTTCCTGGAAGCGATGAACGTCAATTATTCTAGGATGAAGAAAAAAGGTTTGGCAATTAAGAAATTATGGGATAAAGCGGATGAGATCAGAGTAAAGACTGAGGCGGGAACAGATATAGTTTTTGATGTTTCGGGCATGGAAGCGATCGCAAATATCGGAGAATATCATGAATCTGGCAAAGGCGGCAATATGCCGGCTGGCGAGGTGTACATCCCTCCCAAAGGGTTGGAAGGAGTGCATGGAAAAGTGGTGATTGATGGCAGCATGAAAACGGAAGATGGAGCCATCCTTCTGCAAAGCCCAGTGACCATTTATATTGAGAAAGGCCGGGTGGTGAAAGTAGAAGGAGAACAAGCGCATCTTTTGGAGCAGACTTTTCAGAAGTTTGAAGACCGCGCCAAGTATCCGGAGCGGGTCAGGCTGGTCGGCGAGTTAGGAATCGGCATCAATCCTGGCGCGGTGCTGATCGGCTCGATGATCATGGATGAAAAAGTCTTAGGCACAGCGCATATCGCCATCGGCAGCAATTACTGGTTCGGCGGAGAAATAAAGACGATTTATCATGGCGATCAAGTGTTCAAGAATCCTACTTTTTATATTGACGGGAAGAAGATGGATGTTTGATTGAACTTTGTTTAGTTTAATCTCTTAAACTGTTTCTTCAAAGAGCATCTGCTTGATTAAGCATTATCCTCCGTGGATTTAAATCCCGAAGTCGTTCATAAAGATTATGGTAGTTGCCAAAAAGATGCCATGCTCCGACAAGGTGAGCGACTTTTCTCGATAACGGGCGCAAAATTGTCTCGGTGTAGGCATCCCTTCTGATAAGATAGGGTACTTGTTCAGCTGGAATATCTATCATTTGATATTGGTTAGCCATCCGGTAGTCTATTTCTGTCTGTTGCTGGATAGTTTGCGGTGAGTTTGAAAAGGCATACTGTAGATTCTGTTGCGCCAGGTCCCGGTCTCCTAGGTCAGAAAATAGTAATTGTTTCTGATCATACTTGCAATATTCCTTGGATACGAAATACTCAAAATAAAGATTAGGCAGAGCTTGCCGGACTGTTTCAGGGAGATAATTTTCCTTCCGGCAGAAGTGTGCTACAAGGGCGGCCATTCCTTCTGCTGATTGTTTGTATTTTTCTAATTGATCTAATTCGATGATACTTTTGGGATTATATTCTAAAGAGACAACATCCGGCGATAGAATTGAGAGAAGTTTCTGCAGTCGTTCTGGACCCTTAAAGTCACGATGGAATATTCCTACCAAGTCTAATTGGAGAGCCATTTTTTATTTTAAAGTAAAAGAGATTATAAAATGTGGTGATATAAAACCAAACTCTTAAATATCTCTTTATCGTTTCTTATAATGATGAACTGGACCAAGTTATTATACGTTCTGATGATTGTCTTATTGTATGTGCCGATGGTCTTCTTAGGCGCAAATGTGTTCTTTCCGCAGTATACGGGAACGAATGCGTACTTTCATGGGCCATATACCGATTGCTATGGAAAGTACCCCTATCCAGCTGCTCCAGATAAATTAACTACGCCAGAGCGTGCGGTAATCGATGAAAACCAGCGCAAGTGCAATGATGAAT
>JAUYPX010000025.1 GCA_030697505.1 Nanobdellota archaeon
TTCCAGATCGCGTTTGGAGCGGATAGACATGGTTTAGAAGACCATTACAAACTATAAATAGATTACTACCGGTTCGGCTAAAGGAGCATGTTTTTTGGCTTCTTTGGCCATTATTCTGCATACTTCTTCTATCGGCCCGGATTTAAAACGAAAGTATGAAGCCACGTTAAAACCATGCTGAGCGATGTAAACGGCGCTCTCCCACGCATATGCTTTTAAATCCCGGACAGGATCGACATTGCTCAAGGAAAGAGGGTGTTTACATTCGTTATCGGTTGCTTTATAGATGAGTTTTCCTTGATGAAAGGGCGGCTGTTCTACCAGAGTACAGCGCTGATTTGAGCCAATTGCTTTGCTGTAAAAAGAAAGATTCTTCGTATTTTGCTGCTCTTGAATAATTTCCTCTACTCCTGTCATGATATAGAAATCAACTTTTTGAACTGAGGAATGAGATTGGCAGGCAGCAATAAAATCAGCGAGAGTAGCACCCTGCGGTAAAATATATACATTCTGGCTTATGGTACGCAATTGTATTCTTTGACCACTCATAAGTGACGTTTGTCATGATTATTTATAAATCTTCTTAGAATTATGCCGCTTCGATTTCCTTGTAGATCTTATCATCATCA
This sequence comes from Nanobdellota archaeon, assembly GCA_030697505.1. Classification (GTDB taxonomy): domain Archaea; phylum Nanobdellota; class Nanobdellia; order Woesearchaeales; family GW2011-AR9; genus JACPIL01. The sequence continues at coordinate 630 of JAUYPX010000025.1, forward strand.
TGCAGAAGCACCAGCAGTTGAGCGGCCATCTGATCATAATTTTTGGGATTAAGATCCTTAAGATTTCTGAGAACATTTTTCCAGATTCCGATCTCTCCCAGAATGTTGACTAAAATATCATCAAACTCTTGAGAGACGGCCTTACTTAATTTATTGAGTTCCTGCAGATAAAGCTGGATTTCTGCCAGAAGCTCTTGTTTTTTAACTTCCTGATAGGATTTCCCAATTTTAGATTGGATCGAGGCCAAGAATTTCCGTAAATCAGGCAGCTGCAGTTCTGGTTGAAATAACTCTTTTCCTACTTCTTGATATTGTTCCAATAGATGATTTTCTTCTAATACATCATCGAGTTTATTGTATTGTTGTTTAAGGAGTTTTTTAGCAGCTTGGAAATTTTTTTCATCTTCAATCCTTTTGCGTTCGCCAGGTATTTCCATTGATTTCTTTTTGAGTTCTGAAATGGTATCCAGGACCTTTTTTTGCAGGAGCAGGATCTGTTCCCCGGTTTTACGAAAGCTATTGATTGCAGCCAGCACCTGCTTATCTTTCGTTTTTCGTTTCTCCACTTCATCCTCCCACCATCTACAAAAAGTCATAAAATAAGCATAGGTCTCATTAAGATAATTACGGATTGCCTTGGCATTTTCTACCAGATTAGAAAGAGTCATGCGGTCAAGATAGATGCCGGCCTGGATGAAGGAAGAGTATACCTTATCTGCTGCGTCCTTGCTGTCCTTCTCATAAACTTTAAGGTAGACCATCTTTATCACGCCTTTTTAGAATCAAACAACCGATTATCTATTTAAGATTTATGATGTTAATCAGTATTTAAGATATTATAGTTTTAGAAGTGATCAGGATGAACCAAGAAGCGCACTGATTTGTGCGTATAACTTTTGTGCTTCTTCTAATACAGGATCTGGACTTCTTGCGACAGTAGCCTCACTTGCTAAACCTCTCGCTCCTTTCTGGACAGCTTTAAACTGCTCTACCTTTCTTTGTAACTTTTTAATGTCAAGCTCTATTTCACCAGCCAGAACACTGCTTGAACCAGCGATGGATGATAAGCTCTTGTTAACTTTAGTTCTATCTCCATCTGTTAAGGAATTTCTTTTTTTTGCTGCAGCTAGAGTGACTTTAACGTTAGTAAATTGCTCTTCAAGATTACGGATAACTTCGCCATCTAAAGGTCCAGTCATACTCTGCGTTGTCAAAGTCATATCACTCAGAAGATCAGGCTCGTTTATAAATTTTTGTTGTGCCTGGAGCGTTAGAAATCTACGTATTTATCGTTTTTTAGACCATTTTCAATTATCAAAAAGATAAATTTTAAATATTTAAATATTTGGTTGTTTTTCTACGACGACAACTGATTTTATCTTTTGAAAATTTGTCTTTTCTCGACCATAAATTTTGCGGTTCGCAGAAAAATAACTCCTTTAAATGCTTTTCCAAAAAAGGCAGGACTATTCTTTAGTAACAGTATGATCAAAAACAGAAAGCTATTTAAATTCTGAAAATTATATTTTTGCCGGGGTTGGTAGAGGAAAAGCAATCCTGCTTTTCCAGCGGTGAGATAAAAAGAGAGCAGTAATGCTCTTCAGGTGAAACGTTACATAATGAACAAGGAATTTGCTGCCATTCGGAAAATGCTGGAAGAACATCTTGCCGCGATCAACGATAACACCGCTGAAGTCCAGGCTCTGTTTGATTATCTTCAGGAATTAGAAATCAAAGTGGAAAAATTCTCCCAGCGCTTGGATCATACTCAATTAAGCTTAGGCATACCTAAACCGAAAATAAACATCGCGCCGCTCAATCAGGTGGAGCGGAAAGTGTTCTTGATGTTGTATACCGGCGAATCGCTGATGACCTATCAAGAGCTTGCCGAAAAAGCAGAATTATCTATTTCCATCATTCCGGAATGTATCTCTTCATTGATCCAGAAAGGAGTTCCATTCAGAAGATCGTTCTTTGAGAATCAATTGTTTGTAGGTTTAGAGCCTGGATTTAAAGAATTACAGGCTAAAGAGAATATTGTCAATCTAAGCCTGCAGAGTTTTATGGAGTAATCAAGAATTTCAGATTACGCAAACACATACTCCCCATTTTTCATAACCTGAGTATCGCCAATAAACACATTCTTGACTTTACAAAAGATATCGATATGGTACTTTTGGTAGACTTTACGGCCTAATTTCTTGGCATACATGGCGTGTTTCAATCCTAAAGAGAAATGCATTCCTGCGAAGCGTTCAAAAGAAGTAGGCTCATGTAAAGTCTTTCCAAAGCCAATGCCACGATTCAATCCAAAGCCGATTTCTCGCACTTGGACAGCGGCATTGACTTCTTCTGAAGCAATACGCTGCAGAATATCTGCAAACAAGGCTGGGCCAGTATGGCTTACCACGCAGCCATCCTTGATCTGTACTTCAAATGGCTCGCAAAAATGAGTTTTATGTTCCAAAGTAGGAAAGCCAAATACCAGCACTGAGCCATTCATTTTATCTAATTCCGAAGCTTCGGTAAAGATTTCACCGATAGGAAAGCCGGCTGCCACAATAGGATTATCTGCAAAATCACCGGTATTTTTAAGTGCTTTTTCAAAGGTAGAATTGATTTCTAAAACTAGATTGTTTCCATTATCTCCGGATTCTATGCGTAGTTTTTGATTTTGCTGCAGTAATTTTTCAATGGCCGTACTGGCTTCTACATAATAGGGTGTATCGTACTGTAAAGAGTTAATGTAGTTCTGAATTTCAGCATCGGTATTAAGCGATAAGCGAGCATGTTCAATGACCATGTGGCCGGCTCTGAACAGATCGGCGCGCAAGCGATGCTTAGTCATGCGAAAAGAAAGGCTTTGCACTAAGATGACTAATGAATGGGCTGGTAATGCAGATACGGCTGTTTCAACAACTGACTCAGGAACAGTAGGGAAATTAATGCTTTGGTTCGGATTGCTTTGGATTTCTTTCTGGTAGGCATCACTTAAGAGTTTGGCTATGGTGCTATCTGTGTCATAAATCAGAAGAATGAAACAATCTTTACTGATGCGATAGTTTTTATGCAGGATGTTGAGGAGGTGTTGTTGTAATTGAGCCATAAGACAAAGATTTAAGAGTTCAATAAAAATCTTCTGTGAAAAAAGACTAAAACTCCAGAATATGAGTTATATTTTGAAATAAAGGTTAAAAGAGAAGATTATAATGTTTCAGCAAGAAAGTTTTGATTTAAAATTAAAAGATAAACAGTTCATCGATTTAATTTGCTAGATAAAACTACTATTTTAATCCCAATAACTTTTAAGCATAATGATTAAATTTTAGAAAGAAATAAACAATAAGCGCCCACAATAGATAATCCTTGAAACTAAATCGTACGCAAAAAAATTTTAAAAAAGCCTACTAAATAATCAAAACTAGCCCTCCGACGTAGTTTTCCTTGTTTTTAGAGTAAATTTTATATACTTAGGGCTCCCTAAGTGAACAAAGAGGTTGAGAATTTGCCCCAAAGTGCACAAAATAAGCCATTAGCAGCAATCTATATTCGTGTTTCTACTGAAGATCAAGTCCAGCACGGGTTTTCTCTGGCCGGGCAAGAAGATGCACTCAAAAACTATTCTTCCGCACTAGGATACGATCTCTACAAAATATACCGAGACGAAGGAAAGTCTGCTAAAGATATTAGGCATCGACCCGCAATGCAGGAACTTTTAAGCGATGCTGAAAATAAAAAATTTTCTTCTATCTTTATCTATAAATTAGATCGATTTAGCCGGAGCTTAAAAGATTTGATCCTTACTATCGAGAAATTGAAAGAGTGGGGCATTGATTTTGTATCCCTCCAGGATAGAATTGAGACCGCTTCTGCCTCGGGAAAATTAATGTTTCACATTATATCTGCTTTTGCTGAGTTTGAACGTAACATAATCGGTGAAAGAACTACTTTTGGTATGCAGCGTAAAAGTAAAGAGGGCGGTTTTGTAAATAAGCCTCCTTTTGGGTATAAAATGGTAGATAAAAATCTTGAATTTGATCCCGAAAGCACGTCGCAAGTGCGCCAAATTTTTGAAGAATATTTATCGGGAGACCTAAGCCTCAATAAATTGGCAAAAAAGCACGGTTTTTCTGTCAACGGCATTAAAAAAGTGCTTAGTAATACATCTTATTTAGGAGAAGTGAAATTTGCCGGAGAAACAAATAAAGGCAGCCATAAAGCTTTAATTGAACAGGAGTTATTTGATCAAGTGCAGTTTAGGTTGAATAAGGGGAGAGAAAAATAAAATGTATGGGGGAACACCGTGGGGCTATATTCAGCAAAAGAAAAAAGCAGATGAATTGGGATCAAAGCAACACAAATTAGAAGAAGAAAACAACAGATTAAAAGAGATCATAAGAAAACTTTTAACAAAAGAAGAGTTAAACAACTCTGAAAAAGCTTATCTTGAAGAACTTAAGTTAGGATAACAATAAATAGTTTAAGCAATTATTAAAATATGATAAAATAAAAATTACTCATTAAAATCAATATATTTATGTGGTTGTTCTGAAACTTTACAAAAAAGAGCACAATAATTTGAAATAAAAGATTTAGTTTTTGATTGAATGTTTTATAAGAAAATTTTAGTAAATATTTAATTAAAAAAATATAAAAAAGAGAAGGATTCTAATCATCCAAAATAATTATCTTGCTTCTCTTCCTGCAGCTCTTCTGCCTTGCCGCTCTTCTGCACGATGCCTTTCAATTTCTCTTCAAACATTTTTGCCTGCTGCAGCAACGGTTTGGTATCTATTTTCAGGCCGGTGTACGCATCTAAGGCTTTAATTATCTCTGCAGCAGCTCTGCTATCCGGCAAACCGCTCTGCGCTTCGGCAAAGAAGGCAATCACAGGAATTTTTAAGCTTCTGGCGAGCAATGCGCCGGTCACACCGACGACAATTCCTTCGCTCAGAGGACTGGCTATAGCAGATAATTTTTTGCTGTAGGTGCCATTCTGGGTTGAATAATAAAACACTTTATTTCCGGGATTAGGGCTGCCTACGCCTTCTAAGGAGACCACTTCTTTGGCCGACAATTCTTCAGCGAGCTGTTCGATCATCTCAGATAGTTTCCATCCGGTATTTTTCCCGATGTTGATAGCATGCACTAGCACCATGTTATATTCTTTGTTGTAGTGCAAGGAAACTGGCTCGATCACTTTACTCTGATGGATAGCGATCATAGCTGGCACCTCATCCATTTCAATGATACCTATCTTCTCTGTCTCTAAATGGTCCATCAAGAATTCGATAGCGATGGTACCGATAAGCCCGAAACCGGGAAATCCTTCAATAATGGTCACATTCTTTGGTTTTTTAGTAAGGACTAATTTCATGAGCATCACCTATTTCTTTTTAGAGTATGATTTCTTTTGAGTTTTTAAGGTTTTCTGCAATTAGGTTTTTATAGTGCCGAGTCTCTGGTATGCAGTAATGAAACTCACTAAGGCCCAGCGCTTGATTCTGTATGCCTTAGGGCATTTTTACACCGCGCTCAATCAGCCTTTAGTAGAAAAACCGGTGCAGGTGAGGACTTCTAAAATTGCATTTATTGAGCATCTGCTGGCAGCTAAAATTGTTGCCAAGCAGGAACGGGCATTGTATAAGAATCTGGAAACGCTAGAACAGAAAAAATTGATTTCCTATGAGAACAGGATGATCATGTTCACAGAATCTGGATTAAAGGAACTGGAAAAGATCAACAAGGAGGTCAGGCAGTTCATTTCTTTAGAACGTTATTTTGAGCAGGAAAAACCAAAGCGAAAATTGCAGACCATGATCAGGAGTTAGTAAATGATTAAGAAAATAACAGTATTAGATGCTCATTATTCTGGGTTAGAACAATATTTTCCTCAGGGTTTAGAATTAAATACGGAGGCTAATGTTATTCTTCTGGTGGGTCCAAATGGTAGTGGAAAAACGGCCTTTATGAAAATGTTAGCTACATCAATAGATTTTGAGCGATATCCTGAAACAAAGAATTTGCAAAAATATCTAAAATTAGATTCTTCAGTTTCTCCGTTATACTGGCAAGAATTTGTCTTACCTTTTAACAAAGAAACACAACGCCAGCTAGAGCTTGGTTTGGAGCGCTATATGCATTTTAACCCACATTATCATGGAAATAAGATAGTTAATCCTTATGATCAGTATAGGCCTGAAACAAAGAGAAGACTTGAAGAGATGGGATTTTTACCGCCAAAACCAAGCCGTTACAGAAGTAGTCCGGGACAAGATCTTTTAGATAAGATTAACGCTTCTTTTGTCCAAATAGAACGCTTTTTTCTTGAAGGAATAAATCCATTGTGGGAACAAGAAGATCATTCGCCAGAAGGAAGGATAAAAAGAATTTTTAGTTTAGGCCAGTATAAAGAAAAAGTAGAGAAAGTGCAGGATAACGCTGGGCTAATTTTATTTATAGATGAACCTACCATTTACCTAGATTACAAAAATAAAATGTATTTTGTTAGAAAAATACAACAATTATCTGAGAAATACAGTTCAAGATTACAATTTTTTATTGCTACTAATGACTTGGCTCTCATAGAAAAATCACCTGGCTGTTTGTTTATCAATCTTTATACGCAGCCCGCGCAATGCACAACCATTCTTTCCTTAGAAGCTCCAGATACTAAGTTAATTGATTAGATTTTTTCCATTCATCTCTTTCGGTTTCTTGGCCTTAGGGGTTTATTTTCTGCAAGAATCGATACATCACAAATAACCAAAGTAGGCCAATAACTGATCCGCCAATAACATCATAAACAGTATGAACTTTCAGCATAATACGACTTAATCCAACTGACAAGATAATGAGAATGTTTGCAGTGATGAAACCAATTCTTACAACTTTATTTTTGATCTCTTTATGAACTATTGCAATCAATAGAGAATAAAAAATCACTGCGCTCAGGGCATGGCCGCTGGGAAAAGCATATCCATCTATGGCGATAAGCGAGTTGCTGGGCCGAGGCAGCTGAAAGATTCTTTTGAGAGCATAGTTCAGCGCTACCCCTCCATAAAAACCGGCCGCTGCCCAGGCTGCTTCTTTCTTTTTTTTAACATATAAGCAGTAAAGTATCAATAATAATGAAGCAGGAAATAGGATAGTCCTGCTCGCCAAAAAAGATATCGCCAGCCAAAAATCTATAACAGGCATTTACCGGTCATCTCCTTTGGTTTTTTAATTCCCATCACTTTTAATATGGTCGGCGCGACATCTGCTAATCCGCCCTTTCTTAATTTCCCTTTTCCATTTACAATAAGCAGGGGAACTTTATTGACCGTATGCGAAGTCAGATATTTTCCTTCCATCTCTTCGCAGTTGCCGTGATCGGCAATGATAAAAATTATTCCGGAAAATTGTTTGGCTATTCTTCCGATCTGTCGGTCGATTGCCTGTACTGCTTTGATAGTTGCTTTCAGATTCCCGGTATGTCCAACCATGTCCGCATTAGCAAAATTGGCCACAAAAAAATCATGTTGGTTGGTGTTTTTTAAGAGGGTATCAGTAATCTGCTTTACTTTCATTTCTGAATTCTCATCGTAGGTCTTTATATTTTTCAAACTCTGAATATGAATTCTTTTTTCATGCGGAAAAACGCATTCGCACAAACCGTTGAAGAAATAGGTAACATGCGCCCATTTCTCGGTTTCCGCAATACGCAGTTGGGAAATCCCTTTTTTGGAGATGATCTCTCCCAAGGTATTTTCCGCAATAACCGCGGGAAAAGCGACGGGAATTTTCACTAACGAATCATACTGGGTTAAGGAAACAAATTTCAAGTCAATAATTTTTTTTCTTTGGAATTCTTTGAATTTACCCCAGACAAAAGCCCTGGTTAACTCCCGCGCGCGATCGGAACGGAAGTTGAAAAAAATAACGGAGTCGTGTTCTTCGACCACGCATTTGTTGGTGAGAATAGTAGGCTTGACAAATTCATCAGTTTCTCCCCGGACATACGCATGCTTCAATGCTTTAAGAGGATCAGCAATCCCTTTCCTGCCGATGCAATCTACCATGCATTCATACGCTTTATGTTCACGTTTCCAACGATTATCGCGATCCATGGCGTAGAATCTTCCCATCATAGTTGCTAGAGTTCCTACACCTAATTCTTTCATTTTCTGTTGTAGTTGTTTGATATACTTTTCAGCAGATCTGGGCGGTGTATCCCGACCGTCAAGAAAAGCATGCACATAGACTTCTTTCAAGCCATGATGCTTGGCTAATTCGAGCAACGCAAACAAATGATCAAGATGGGAATGCACCCCCGCGTCGCTTAACAAGCCCATCAGATGAAGCTTAGTATTATTTTTTTTAGAATGGTGGATGGCTTCCAGCAAGGCTTTGTTTTTGAAAAAAGAATTGTTTTTGATCGCTTTATTGACCCGCATCAAATCTGTATCCATGATTCTTCCTGCGCCTAAAGTTAGATGTCCCACTTCAGAATTACCCATAAAACCAGGGGGAAGTCCTACTGCCGGGCCAGATGCTTTCAGAAGAGTATGCGGATATTTTTTCCAGAGTTTATCGAGAACAGGAGTTTTTGCTGAGGCAATGGCATTCGCTCTTTTTTCTTTCCTATATCCCCAACCATCGAGGATGAGTAAGAGTACTTTAGGCATAGCTGAAGGATTATTTTTAGGTAGATAAAGGTTGCTGAATTTACGTTCATGGATCGGACTTATCACTCTTTTTGATTATTTTACTCTACAAAAAAGGGAGGAGTATTTATATTTTACTGAAATTGAGAATGGAAAAGAAAAAATTAAGAAAAAAGAATTACTTACAAGCTCCGTCCGAACAACTATTACAGCTGTAATCGCTGTATGTACATATTGCCTTTCCCTTTCCCTCGTAATTCCAACAGCGCCTCTCATAGAGATAAACTGGTGATTGGCAAGAGTCTTTGTATGTTCCGCTGTTGTCTTGGCAATATCCGTTAAAAGCAGTTGGATTTTCCAAATCGACGTCGGAATCAAAACACCACGTATTATCAACACCTTCTAATGTCACTTTAGCTGGTTTTTGGTTCTCCGTTTCCTGTTTTGGTTTTGGCTGTTCTGGTTTTGGTGCAGATGCGACAAGTGCATCTAAAACTACCTTAGTCAAATCTATGGGTGAATTTGCATAGCCAACAATATTTATATTATTTGGAAGGAAAACAATAATTGACTCCATATTTGTCACATAACCATTTTTTTCATAGATTTTACCTGTAGGAGTATCAATAATTACATCGATGCCAAATTTATTGTCAAGCATATATTGTGCTTTTTCAGCAGGAATAATGGTGTTCTTAAAGCGCACAGCATCCAGAAAATCGAGTAATTCTTTGGTTGATAATACCCAGCAATGGCCGCCCCATGGTGAACAATCGCTTGAATCAAATCCTTTAGTGTTCCCAGAAGGGAAAGGATAACCTAGTGCATGCTTTATATTTGGATTAAAATCAGCATTCGTGATGCCTGCAGGAGCAAATATATTTTTCTGCATGTAATTCTTATAATATTGAATGGTGAAGCTATCCCAAATTTTGTCATTATAATCAGGATCCCAAAGGTTGGGATCATTAGCATAGTAGAATAATTTATCTTTGCTAATGTCACCATTAATAATAGGGATCATCATATGTATTAAATCAAAGTTCATGTTATTATAGGAGGGGTTTGCTGGATACGTAACACCAGCTGCCACAGTTGCTCTCATTGATGAAAAATGAGCACCAGGAACTAACTTGACGAACCCGGACTTGTGCGTCATTAAATCTGCAAAAGTTATTTTGCCTATATTTTGACCTTTTTTCCAGTACGAAGGTAAGTAATTAATAATTGGCGTATTATAAGGGATACCTTTACTATCCAACAGTTTGACCAAACCCACTGCTCCAAGGAACTTAGTTACACTTGCCATATTCATGCGGATGTTTTCATCCCAAGGCAAGTTCTGATTGGCAGGAGTTTGTGCAAAACCATAGTTTTTTGAATAAATCGGTTTTCCATTTTGGCGAACTTGCAATTCATAGCCAATTACTTTATTCTTAAGCTGTTCATCAATTAGCTGACCAGCCTTACTTATATCAAATTTATGGAAGTATTGAAATTTCAATGGATCAACCAGATAAGATGATACCTTAAGTTGAGCGGCAGGGGTTTGAGGGGCATAGATAAAGGTTTTTACTTGATCTGCCGTAAGTCCTGAAGGAAGTATTATATCTATATCTTTCACTGCAAGATCTTGAATTTGTTGCGGAGTAACGGTTACTATTCTAGGAGAAACTTTTTGAGCATAAGGTCTGGTTCTGATTGCCTGTCCGGCAAACGCTCCCCCCTCCTCTTTGGCATCCAAATCCTTCAGCAATTGCGCTCGTTCTTCCGGAGTCAACTTCGCTAATTCTGCTTTCAATTCTTCATCGGTTAATGGTTTTTGCGGAGCGCAAGAAACTAAGAACATAAACATAATTAATAATGAAATTGCAACAAGTGATTTTCTCATCTACAACACCTCGTCTTTAACGCTTTGCACTTAAAAAAAGGTAAGAAGGATATATCCTTCTGCACCTCATTGACAGTTACATAACTCTTTCGATTATATAACTCTTTCGATTATATAGTTGTGGACAATAGTTCTGCATATCTTTTCTTTTGAAAAGTCACGAACGAAGTGACTTGAAATTTCTCCTCAACTAAAGTTTGGAAGACATAATTATTGCATAATAATCTATGTCTTCCATTAATATAGGCTTGTCGAGAAAGGAATAAGAGTGTATACTGATTGCTAAGTTTATGCAAACAACAATCAGGTATACACTCCCATTCCAAAGACAACATCCCTATAGAGCCAAATGGCTCAAAATCTTTATAAATCCCTGCCATTTCCACCTTAAAGTTACGCGCTTACAATCTACATGGTGATCAATTATGGCAAAACAAGTTGTTGAAACAATGGTTGAAGGAGGAAAGGCTACGGCTGCACCTCCTCTTGGCCCAGCTTTAGGGCCGACCGGCCTTAACATCGGTCAAGTAGTGATGGAAATTAACAAGAAAACTGCTGATCTTAAAGGAATGCAGGTTCCGGTTAAGGTTATTGTAGATACTGAATTGAAAACATTTACTATTGAAATTGGTACTCCGCCAGCTTCTGCTCTCATCAAGAGGGAAGCAGGCATCGAAAAGGGAGCAGGGAACCCGCTTATGGATAAAGTGGCTGATCTTAAAATCGAGCAAGTCATCAAGATAGCAAAAACCAAGCAAGATTCACTGTTAGGCGCTACTATGAAAGCAAAGGTGCGGGAAATTGTCGGAACTTGCCAGTCCATGGGAATTCTGGTGGAAGGCATGACTGTCCCGGAAGCACTTCAAGCTATTGCAGACGGTCAGTTTGATAAGGAAATCGCCTCCGGTAAAACTGAGCTTACTGAACAAGAAAAACGCGAGCAAGAAGCGGAGAAGAAGCGCTTGCAGGAAGAGATCGAGAAGCGGCGCGCAGAATTCGAAGCCAAAGCGAAAGAGATCCTCAAGCTGTTTGAAGCAGATCCTAAGAAAGCTAAGAAAGCTATGGTCGATGCAGGAATCCCGCAGCAGATCATCAAAGAGCTTGCTCCAGTTGAGGAGAAGAAAGAAGCCGCTCCTGGCGCTCCTGCAGCGGCTAAGAAGTAAACTTTCTTTTGTTTTTTCTTTTTATTATTTTTTCAATTTCTAATCGCTTAAGAAATAAGATTACTGCTTTTTTTACTTCCTTCTCAGCTTATCAAGCTCATCTATCTCTGCTTTCTTGATCTCTAACAAAACCTGCGACAAACGTTCCAGAAGCATGCCCACATTCTTGATTTTCTGCAGCTGTTTTACCAGAAGGCTGATGATGATGATCGACTCAATCAGTAAAATAAACACTACCACTCCGAAAATAAGAATAACTTCAACTAAAGGAATATCTACCGATCCTACTAAAACCATTCTGTCACCTTGTTTTATGTAAATACTTTTGGCATTAAAAAGCTTTCTGCTTACTATGACTTAACCTCAACTTTATTTTTAGCTACCACCGCTCCTTTCTTGTTAAAGATTTTTGTGACTACTTCGTACTCTAAAGGAAGGTCCGTATCATACTGTGCAGCAATTAAGGCTCCCTTTTCCATATTGACCGTGTAAGGGCCTAATATTTCGTTATAGATATTTTTTGAACTGCCAGGAAAGAAGAATGGAAGTTTGATCTTTAAAGGAAGCTGAGGGTTAATCTTGGTATTTTTCGTATTTATGTTCATTTCAACCGTAAAAGTCTCTTTACCTCCGTTTTGGCGCGGGGCGAAAATCATATAATAATCTAGTTTCTTGGTTTTCTGATCTATATCTACTGCAGTACCGGTAACTAACTGTTCCTGCTCCTCAATATCTTTAACTAACACTTGTTCACCACCTGAAATAAAGATTATTTTAGGTGGTTCCTTTCTATCTAAACTTAGGCCTCTGCGGATCTTCGCTTCTTTCTCTACCGTTTCTCCAGGATTAACCACCATGTTTTCTAACTCTTCAGCATTGAGCAAGATGTCTTTTAGCAAATTTCCATTGATGCGTTTTCGAGAAGGCGTTAAGGGAGGAGCAACAGCATTACCAACTAAAAAATCTGGGAAAAAGTGGGAAATCTTCTTATGCGCTTGCAATATTTCTACGCTTTCCAATAGTTTCAACTTATCTAATTCTTCTTCCAATGCAGCTTCATCCACTTCGCCTTCCAAAAGTAGCTCTTCTTTGATCCTGTTAATTGCATTCTCTTCATTTTCTAGTTGTGTTTCTTTTTCTTTTAATGCGCCGGATAAGACTAATCTTTTATTGAGATTATTGGTGATAGTCAATTTATAATTTTGTACGGAAGTGTATGCGGTTGTCGCTGTTGTTCCTGCACTAGTTATACCTACACTAGATTGTTCGGTCTGGAAGGAATTAGATACTTCTGCTGCAGAGGCTGTTTCTGAAGTCGAGGGGGGTGATGGCGCAGCTTCTGCAGGAGCAGATGGTGTTGGAGTACTGGGAGTTGGACTTATTGATGCTTCTGTAGCAGCTTCTCCTCCACCTCCCCCAACATCTGCAATATTATCAATCGTTAATGATAAGATTTGGGTGCTATTGAGGTTACCTACCGTGTCATTGGCAAAGACGGTGACGGTGAGTGCTCCTTCATCAATGGCAGCGGTATTCACACTGACACTCCAGGTGCCGGAAGAATTACTCGCGGTCCTGTTGAAAGGATTAGTGCTGTTGGTGAATTGGAAGATGACGGTATCCACTGCAGTAAAGCTATCTGTAATCCTGGCGCTGAAGGCTTGCGTTCCGCTGATGGTTGTGCCATTAGCAGGATTAGTGATGTTCACATTAGGCCCAGTAAAATCAATCGTAAAATTAATGACTGCAGAATTGTTGACATTATTTACCGTGTCATTGGCAATAATTCTCACGCCTTGTCTTCCTTCCGCCAAGGTCGAGAGGTTATAATTTACAATCCATTGTCCAGAGATGTTCCTTCCGGTAATGTTAAAATCCTGACTCGTTCCGTTGTCAAACCAGAAGTAGACCGTATCAAGGAGAAGTAAATTATCAAACACGCTGGCATTAAAAGTTTGATTGCTTGACCTAATGCTGAAATTGCTATCATTCACCGGATTATTGAGGAAATTTCTGGTTATATTGGGAGACGTGAAATCAACGGTGAAATTCCTGACTATAGTACGTTCCAGCTTACCGACGGTGTTATTAGCCATAATTCTAACCCCTTGTCTTCCTTCCGCCAATGTCGATACATTGTAACTGATTGTCCATTGCCCAGAATTATTAACGCTAGTTATATTTATGTCATTTCCGGTCTCATTATCAAGCCAAAAGAAGACTGTATCGACTAACGTGAGATTATCAGACACACTAGCGTTAAAAGTTATATTTCCAGAACGGACACTATAATTACTGTTATCAAAAAGATTATTAGCATTGAGAGAATTGAAAGCAACAGTAGGGGCAGTTTTGTCGACAATAAAAGTAACAGTTTGGCTATTGTTCCTGTTATTTTCCGAGTCATTAGCAAAAACAGTCATGACACTGACACCTTCAATCAGGCCTTCGAGATTTACGGCAGCATTCCAGGTTCCGCTCACGTTGGTAGGGGTACGATTGAAAGAAGTCCCTGTAGCATTGCTGAATTGGAAAATAACGGTATCCAATAGAGATTGGCCAGTACCGCTTACATTACGTATAGTTGCGTTGAAATTATAGATTACATCAGTAAAATTAGTCCAATTAAAAGGATTGGTGATGTTCACATAAGGTGGGGTATTGTCGACGGTGACTGAGATACTAAAAGTAGTATTGAGATTACCGACGCTATCATTGGCAAAAACAGTGACAGTATTCACTCCTTCAAAGATAGTGAAGGTGTTTATTCCTCCAAGTACATCCCAGAGGTCCAAAATACCTTCAGTCGCGGTGCGATTAAAAGCGATACCAGTGCCATTGCTGATCTGGAAGATCACTGATTGCACATCGGTATATGTATCTGTGACCGTGGCGCTAAAACTCTGGGCGGTGCCGCTTATCGCCTCTCCATCAGTAGGCTGATTAGCAGTAATTAAAGGCGCACTCCGATCCACAGTAAAGTTGATGAATTGGGTGTTGTTGGTATTGTTATACGTATCATTAGCAAGAACTCGGAAGCCTTGTAATCCTTCTGCAAAGATGGAGGTGTTAAGAGCAGCAATACCCCAACCAGTAAAACTATGATTAGCTGGGGTTCTGTTAAAAGGGCTGCTTACATTTGAAAATTGAAAGGTCACATTACTTACATTTGAAAAAGTATCAGTGATGGTAACGTTAAAATCGACGAAATTTGAACTAAAGTTACTTCTATCTGTTGGGCTAACAATGGTTACGTTAGGCGGATCATTCTCTTGGGTGCTGTAGTTGCTGAAGGAGGTAACATTAGCAGATAAAATCCCTAATACTCGGTCATAGGTTACGTTGCATCTAAATGCCGAGTCGTTACTATTATCGCAGCGTACGCCAAATTTTAGCAGGTCAGGGACCTGTTCATACATCAAATTTCTAATCTCAATACGCGCAGATTTATTAAGATTGAAAGCTGAGTCATTGGCAAGGCTTGATGCAAAATCTGCGAAACCAACAAGATTATTTTCCAGATAAATTGTATTACGACTCATGGAAAGATTAACCTTATTAGACATATTAGACATATTCCAGATTATCTGGCCGAAAGAGTTGTTGTAGATTAAAGAATTAAAAGCATTACCTAGCTGCTTGATGGTGTTTCCATTTACAATGGTAATGTTATTATTTACTAGTAAATTATTACTCGTTAAAGTTCCATTTAAGAATATACCAAAGCTATCTGCCCCGGTAAGGGTAATATTGTTAAACATTACCAAAGTATCTGAAGTGTTATCTAACTTAATTCCAATCACATCACCACCTCCTCCAGAGATGTTATTATATTTAATAGTGGAATTACTTGAATTCAGAAAAAGAATTGCAGCGCCCCTTCCTACAGTCTGGGTAATACTACAATCCATGATGGTTATATTATCATATCCACCGCTGTTGTTGATTGCATGAGGCCAGCCGAATCCGGCTGTATCGTAATTTATGCCCCAGCCGCTGCAGTCCAACGTTATAGAATGATTCATGATAGTAAAACAAGTCGCAGTAGAAGTAACACTATTAAGAAGCCGGTACGTTTCTCCACTTAGATTTAATTCCTGGCAACCGTTGATGTTTGAAGTTCCTTGGATCCCTACATCCTGAGTCCCTATTACCGCCGCTCCAGTTATTCCTGCACCAACTCCTTTTACAACTAAGAGAGAACTTCCTACTAAAACCAGCAAAACTGCTAGTAAGACAGCTACCTCGCTCTTTTTTGTAAAGTACATTACGCAGGTTCTTAGAAAACTTTGTGGTTTATTAATATTCACTTATGGGGACTTTAAAAAGAGTTTAGCTTTTATGTACTCATATGAGACAGCAATTATGATTTTGTTGTTACTTTGCGATTACAACACTATAGAAATATTTATAAAGTCTGCCATATAACCAAGAGCCATGAAGCTTGAAACAATCTTACAAAAGAGTGGAAAATCAATTTTATCTGCAGTACTTCCCATGCTTACGACCGCGCTTACATATAATGCAGGCTGCAGTGCCACCAGTGGGCAAAAACAAACCAACTCTACCTACCAAAGTGAAGGCGGAAATGGCGGCACTGGTGGACAAGGAGGTAATGGAGGTATGGGTGGAGAAGCTCTACAATGTATTCCTCATGCTACAAAAAATTGTTTCCAAGGGGATGTGTATTGGAATAACAGCTGTGACCAGCTAGAAGACTTATATCAGCAGTGCAATGCTGCTCAGAAATGTGAAAATGCTACGTGTGTAGATAAACTTAATTGCCCCAATAATATAGATTTAATTGCTGGTTGCCAAGAGCAGGGATGCCAGTTTTATGACACTTTTAAGAATCAATGGTGCTTGTGGGATGTCATCACTGGCCTTCCTACAGTTGTTGACGAAAAGCTTATGCTTACCGGAACCACTCTTCTGAAAACAAAAAATAAAGTGACTCTTCCCCAAACTTGTAATAGTGATTTTAGAGTGAAATATACAGTGCAACCTAACAGCCCAGATAATCCAGGCAGCTATACCATTTCCCTACGTGATGCCAGTCCTGAATCTACGGGAGTGACCTTTACTCAGTATTCTGCTCCTAACAATAAAATTTACCTTGCTTGTAATGGTGGCCAAGTAACTCTGGGAGACTTTGATTTAAAGAGCATTAAAAATATCGAAGTTCAAAAAAAGGGAGATCAATTCGATCTTTACCTTGAGAATGTTTTTTCTGGTTCGTTTAAATGCAATAATGTCACTAAGCAGCCTATTACGCAAGTCCAGTTAGATCTTGGATCAGCAGTTGCCCAGCAGAATTTTACTCTGGATGATATAACACTTTATTGCAATCAATGAAAAAGGATAATGAATACAAAAAATAAAATTAAAAGCTTGATTGCTGCCGCTGTCTTTTCAGGCTGCACCGCTGCCCCGCTAGAAGAACAAGTGATAGAAAATTGTGCTCTTACTTTTCCTTCTGATCCGGTTTTAAAGCCGTATATCAAAGCACTTAAGGAAAATACAAATATTCTGCAAGCCACTCAATTATGCACTGCTGCACCTTCATTACAGCAATTATTTTGGGATAAGTTAAAATTGGCTGAAGAGACCAACGCTGCCCCAAGTAATACTGTTCCTGCTTCATTTAATGATCTTGCTCCTAAAGAGTATTTTATGGATATTACAGTTACAGAAGCAGAACAGATACAAGCCGCATATCTTGCTCATGCTCTATGGATAGACCAAAACGGAGTATTGCCTTGGAAACTTGCTGATTATCAACCAGAAGAATTGAACACTCTTTTCAATCCAAAGAATCGCTTCTGGCGGTCTCCAGAAAAAGAAAAATATCAGATAGGATACTTGCTAGACCATTCGCCGGCTATCGCTCTATCTATAGCACAAAAAACAGTAGATATCAATTTACTGACGGATCAAAAATCAACTATTATCAACTTTGTAAAAAAATTGCGGCACTTTAGGCATGGAAATCCTGGAGCCAAAAACAGCGAAGGAAAGGTATATTGCTTTGACTCAGAAATGATACCTACTCTTGAAGAAATGGATAAGGAAAAAATTTCTCGATTCGGCTGCAAAAGCATGGCTTCTTACGCTTGCTCCTTAGCTACTGCATATAACATTCCTTGCGAAACTACGGAAGGATATTATGATGGGGTAGGTCATAGGACAGCCTTACTTAAATCTACCGAGCAAGTGCTCGCTCATGGAGATAATGCCTATGAACACTATCTTCTCAACACCCCTTCAGAAAAACTCCTGGACAACTATCAGTTTTGGGAAGAAGAAATCCTAGCCCATCCGGCGTATTCTGGATTGGATTCTGAAGTGGCGCATCAGAGCAGAGTTCATGAAATGAATAATATCATTACTTATCCTTCAAATCTTTTGATGAAAAGTTATTGTCAGAATAAAGTAGATAAAAAGGCAGCTTTAGAAAATTATTTTGGAGAATATTTTGATGGAGCAAAGCTTGACCTGCTCGAACAGAAAATCATGGAAGTAACCCAAAATTGCACTGTCATTCCAAAAGATGATCCTGATGGGACCGGTGAATCATATAATCATATCTGTACTTTATAAAAATAAAATGAATGTTGCTCAAAACCCGATAGATATCGATCAACTTTTTCTTGATTTTATGGCAGAAAAGTACAAAAAAGAACATCATGGCGATGATAAAAGCTTGATATTAGTCGCTCCTTTACCAAAAATTGGTACAAAGGATAAGTTCTATACCTTGCCTGAATTGATCGATGAGATGAGAGTACGGAATGAAGCTTATTTTAGGATTATGTATACGTGGTTCTATAACTCTTTTGGTCAAGAATTTGAAGCGTATAAAAAATACAAGTAAATTTCTTTTGAGTTACTTTTTTAAATGTGCCATAAGGCACGCAAGAAAAGTGAAGAATATCACTTTTCTGCGCAGAAATACTAAAAAGTATTTCTTGCGTTAAAAATCGTAGATTTTTTAAACCTCTCTTCTTTTCTACAGCTTATGAATTATAAAGAATTAGGGCTTAAATGCGGCTTGGAAATCCACCAGCAATTAGAAGGAAGGAAATTATTCTGCCATTGCCCTACGCTTATCCGTGATGATGAAGCTGATTTTACTATCCAGCGCAAGCTTCGCGCTGCCGCCGGTGAGGAAGGAAAAGTAGATATCGCCGCAAAGCAAGAGCAGTTGAAAGGGAAGAATTTTCTCTATCAAGGATATAAAGATACTACTTGTTTGGTAGAAAGCGATTGTGAACCACCACGGGAAATGAATGCTGAAGCGTTGTATACCGCATTACAGCTCTGCAAGATGGTAGAGGCAGAAGTATTTCCAGTAGTGCAGGTAATGAGAAAAACGATCGTGGATGGCTCTAACACTTCTGGCTTTCAGAGAACAGCATTAGCGGCGCGCAATGGAAAGATCAGCACCAGCACGGGAGAGGTGCGCATCACTAATGTTTCTGTAGAAGAAGATTCTTGCAAAATCGTCAGTGAAAGGGCAGAAGAGAAAGTGTATTCATTGGATCGATTGGGAATACCGTTAATCGAAATTGGCACTGCTCCTGATATAACCTCGCCGGAACAATGCCAGGAAACGGCTAAAAAGATAGGCATGTTATTGCGCTCATTACCGGGAGTGAAAAGAGGCTTAGGAACGATCCGGCAAG
Source organism: Nanobdellota archaeon (assembly GCA_030697505.1). Classification (GTDB taxonomy): domain Archaea; phylum Nanobdellota; class Nanobdellia; order Woesearchaeales; family GW2011-AR9; genus JACPIL01. Next base: position 20,017 of record JAUYPX010000025.1, read on the forward strand.
ATGTCAATGTTTCCATCAAAGGTGGCGCTAGAATTGAGATTAAAGGCGCGCAGGATTTACGGCAGCTGCCATTATTAGTGGAATTAGAAGTGAAGAGACAGGAAGAATTATTGAAGATCCAAGAGGAATTTAAGAAGAGAAAAGTAAAATTGCCCTCATTACATATTGTTGATGTAACCTCTTTATTCACTATATCTTCTGCTAATCTGATTAAAAATACTTTGAGCAGGAATGGGAAAGTGCTGGCCAGCAAATTACCAGGCTTTGCCGGTTTTGTGAGTAGAGAAGTGCAGCCAGGAAGAAGATTAGGCACAGAATTCTCTGACCGGGCCAAGATACGCGCTGGCGTAGGCGGCATATTCCATTCTGATGAATTGCCGAGGTATGGCATTTCTGAACTCGAGGTGTTGGAAGTCAAGAAAAAATTAGGCTGTGATATACGAGATGCTTTTATCCTGGTCGCAGATGAAGAGAGCAAGGCCAGAAGAGCCTTAGAAGCAGTCTATGAACGAGCTCTGGAAGCGCTGCAAGGAATCCCAGAAGAAGTACGCAAAGCCAATGCCGATGGAACGACTAGTTATCTGCGGCCAATTCCCGGAGCGGCAAGAATGTATCCGGAAACAGACGTTCCTTTGATCAGGCCTAGTCTGCAAGATATTGAACTGCCGGAAACCCTGGAAGAGAAAATGGGGCGATTCCAGAAAGACTTAGGGTTAAGTAAGGATCTGGCGGAATTTGCCGCTAAGTCAGAGAAAGTAGAGCTATTTGAAGAATTAGTAGGAGAATATCCTTCGGTAAAGCCGGCTTTTATAGCCGAAACGCTGATTTCCGTACCCTTGGACATCAAACGGCAGTTTCATCATGATCCGGAAAAGCTCACGGAAGAGAATTTCAAGGATTTATTTAGGTATTTAAAGGAAGGGAAGATCCACAAAGATATTGTTTTGGATGTGCTGATTGACATGGTTACTGGCAAATTTGACATAAAACGGTATGCTACCCTGGGAACTGAAGATATCCATAAGGAATTGCTCAAAATAGTAGCTGAAAACAAAGGGGCTCCTTTCCCGGCCTTGATGGGCTTGGCTATGAAGAAGCTGAGCGGGAAGGCTTCCGGGAAGTTTATATCAGAGCAGCTGCAAAGAATTCTCGCAAAAGGACACCGTTAGTCATCACTTCTAAGTTACAAATATGTGGAAAGATTTATAAAAGGTATTCTTATCTAATTCTCATTAGTCAAAGAGGAGATATAAAATGAAGAAACAAACACAAAAAGAAAAGAGTGGAATATCGATAGCAGTTGGGATTATGTCGGGAATTGCTGCCGGAGTTGCATTATTTACAGGAGTAGGTGCAAACCCAGAAACATCAATTCACCAGATTTATTTCGTAACAGCACAAATTAAGTATATATTATGGTCAATCTTATTTATGACTGGTGCATTATATTGGAGGGATTAAAATGAGAACTAAAGAGATAATTGTTTATTTGTTCGGCGTAGCTACAGGTTTTATTGGCGCTGAATTAGGGAACTCTGCAGCTATACGCAATTTTAAAACAGAAGCGCAGAAGAAAGATATTTGCGATCTGGTAGTAAAGCCTTTACAAGAAAGTATGCGTAAAAACTGTAATCGGGATAATTTTGACGGTCCAGGAACTGTACTTGAAGACATCTCACAGAAAAAAGATCAAGTATTAGAGCAATACGCCTGTACCCCGCAAGAATGGCAGTGCAAGCCAAGTAAACCTCATGATCTTGATAACAGCGAGTATACGGTTGAATTTAGGTATAAGTGAAATCAAAGATGATGAGATTAAGTATAACCATCCTCAAAAGAGATAATTACAACAATCCTCTTTTTCGTAAATACTCTCGTGCCTGCATCTTAAAATTCTGAGAGAACATTTTTCTAAATAAGGAAGAACTTCCATGTAATTGGGCCTCAATCAATTTCTTTTGCTGTTTGAAGAGAGTATTATCTTCTTTCATCTTCTCGGCATACAACTGTACGTAATCAATGTCTTTCATGATAGCTCAGCTCTGATAATTGGTTCGTATTCTTTAAACCGTTCCTGTTTTAAGATATCAGCAAAAAAAGTTCTTAAATGTTTCGCATCAGCCAGGTCTTTTTTACCTCTAAGAACTAATTCTTTATACAATATCTCAAATTCTAGAGGCGGAACTTTAAACTCAAAATCTTGCACTCTCATCTTTTGCGGATGAGTGAATTCAAAATATTTAGCTTTCCTTTTTTCAGTGATAGGGATAACTTCCATATTAGGAAACATTTCATTAACTCTGGCAAAACGAATACTTTGCAAATCCTTAATATAGGGATAAAGTTCTTCCGCAGAATCGCTCTGATAACACCAGAAACCGTTATTGGTTAAATCCTGAAAGAATGCCGCAAATTTAACCTTATCTAATATTGGCATAAGAAGATCAACATCTTCTGTTCCTCTCGTTCTTCCACTGGCAATACTCACAAAGCCGCTTACAATTAAATAATTAGAATGCCTTTTTAGAACAGTAAGAAAATCTCTCACAAAAAAATCTAAATCAGTCAAGTCCCGATTAATTACAATTACCTCTCCTTGGAGGATATATCCTTTTCCCATGATAGTATTTTTAGGTTAAAACTATTTAAATTTATATCTTTAAAGTTTGTGCTTCCTAAATCTATATAAGTATCTTCTTTCTTCTATTGTAGATGAATAAAAGAGAGGCACTCTATGCGCTAAGCGGTTTCTTATTAAGTTCCTGTGTTTCTCAACCATATTCTGTCCCAGCAGGATACGTGGATTACAATTATCGTTCCAGAGAAGAGCAACCAGCGCCGTCGCTGGAAAAAGTCGTTACCACAAATACTTGTGAACAAAAAGCAGAGAGCAAAAAACAACATAACCTAACCTCAGAATACCGAGCTTTACTAGACACCATCGCTTGGGCGGAAGGGACAGACTGCCATTACAACATGATGGCCGGTAGGATGTTATTTACGAATTTTAAGGCGCATCCCATCGAAAATGGAGAAATGCCGAAAACAGGGACGCCATTTACCGTACGTTGGAGAAAAGTTTATACTACTGCTGCCGGAAGGTACCAGTTTCTGCATCGAACCTATCTCACTTTAAAGAATGACGCAGGTTTATTCCAGACCGGATTCAATCCTGAAGAACAAGATAAAGCAGCCAAATATTTGATTGAAAAACAAGGGATAACTCAAGAGGTTTTAGAACAATCAGCTAATACCAAGGAATTCACGGAAGTGTGGAATTCATTATCATGGGTCTGGGCTTCCCTTCCTTGCGATGAAGCAAAGAAGCCCTGGCGGGAGCGCAGGAGATGTATCAAGGGCAGAGGGAGATACGGCCAATTCGCTCATCCCCAGGAAAATATAGAAAAAATATTCTTTATGTTTTATGAAAAGTATACAAGAGAATAAGATTGTATTGATATTGTTTTGCGTTTTATTACCGCTATTTTTAATACTCTTGTCATATAAAATCATCCTGTATCTTACTCCTACTACCGCTGCCCAAGAGAATGTTTTTCTCTTTTTAGAAGGAAAGAAAGCATTGGCAGCGGAGTTTACTGAGCTGGAAGCTTCCCATTTAAAAGACGTTAAAAAGGTAATGGATTATGCTGATTATATATTGTATGTTTTGTTGTTGGGAGTGACACTGGTAATCACCTATTTCTGGAAAAAGAAAGATTTTGTATTGAAATTGCTCAATGATGGAGGGAAAGCTGCGATTGCAGCCATGATTGTTGTAAGTGCTTTCTCTCTGCTTTTCTTTGATCTACTGTTCGCTTTATTTCATAAAATCTTCTTTCCGCAGGGAAACTGGATCTTTTCACCGGATTCACTCATAATTCAAACATTTCCCTTAGAATTCTTTATGATTATCAGTAGAAACATATTCCTGGTTACCTTATTTTTAGGAATACTTTTTATACTTCTTGGATATTATCTAGACTATGTTCTTCGCCACCGGAATTAAGGCCTGGATACTGCTGTTAGTATTTTTGATATTGTTGATATTATTCTTATTTTTACTCTTCAATTTATTTTTGCTGCTGCTTCCGGTGATCATGGTCATCGTACTCCTCAGTTATCTTTTCAAAAGACTTAATAGGCTGAAGAAGAAAAAAAGAAAATGAAACCGCTTATTTTGCTCAATTTCAAGACCTACCCGGAAGCTGCCGGCAAAAAAGCATTGCCTCTGGCAAAAAAGCTGGAAAAGGTCAAGACCAAAAAGTATCAAATCGTAATCGCGCCTTCTCTGCCGACTCTGGAAGAAGTGGCAGCAGGATCTTCCCTGACGGTTTACTCCCAGCACACTGATCGGGCTGGTTTAGGAGCATTTACCGGCAAAGTTTCAGCTGAAGAGTTGAGAAAAATCGGCGTGAAAGGAACATTGTTGAATCATTCTGAACGGAAGATTCCTTTCTCTATCATTAAGAAAATTATTGCTGACTGTAAAAAGCATAAACTGATTGTGGTAATCTGCGCATCATCTCTAGCTGAAGCAAAATTAGTTGCCAAACTTACTCCCGAGTACCTTGCCTATGAGCCGCCGGAATTGATCGGCGGAGATGTTTCAGTTACCAAAGCAAAGGCGGAAGTCATTGTCAAAGCGGTAGAATTGGTTAAAAAAATCAGTCCAAAGACAAAAGTATTATGCGGCGCCGGTGTTCACTCCCGGGAGGACCTACAGAAAGCATTGCAGCTGGGAACAAAAGGCGTACTGATCGGACATGCGGTTCCAAAAGCAAAAGATCCGGCCAAGTTTTTGAGAGAATTGCTGGGATAAGTATATAGTTTCTATTGACTAGTTTTATCTATTCTTGAATAAAAAGGAGTTATAATGCAAACTGTTACATTATATCTTCCGCCAGGCATAGAAGCAGGACAACTTAGGAAAGATTTAGATGACATTGTAGCAGAATATAACGGCAAGAAAGTTGTGTATGCTGGGTTTACACTTCCTGATTCAGTCGGCTTGATGCAAATCTATGAGATTCCCTCTCGGGGAACCATTGCGACCGTTACGAACGACATTAACGTGTTTCGTGAAGAGCGGCTGCATATTCCTGGAGGAGCATTGTGGTATAATGCTAAAATTTTTATAATAGGCTTTAATGAGGAAACCTTGTTATTTCAACACTTGAAAGAACGATTTGAGTATTTGAATAAGATGTATGAACGAGAATGAACTAAAAAATAATTGACCACGTCCCTAAATCACTTTCACAATAAAAGTCTGCGGATTGCCGTACAGATTATTCTTGCTGTCAAACACTTCTGCGACAAAAATGTATTCCCCTTTGAGAGCATCTTTAGGCACTTGGATGAGGATCGCTTCTTTATCGTGTGCATTGCTTTCTACTGCAATAGGAGCGGTATCGTATAAAGCCCAGCCGGCGATATTGAGAGGATTTACCTGCGAAGTGACATCTGCTTTGGTCTCATCAGCGACTTTGTTCAACCTAATGTTAATGTGAAAATTCTCGGTAGTATCATAGGTATTCAATATTCCCAATCCAAAGATATGGCTGTCGCCGCGAGGCACGGTAGCGACATGCAAGGGGAGAGCAACTTTTTTTCCCTGGCCGACCAACAATCGTTCTAATTCATCCTGCGTTTTCAGGTCTAACTGCGCTTTGATATCCTCTGCGCCGCCGATAAACTGATAGATCAAAGTGATGCCGGCAGAGAGAATCACCAAAGATATAATGATTATAACTAAAGTTTCGATAGAAAGGCCGATAGCGCCCCTGGTATTTGTATTAGAGTGCCTCTTTTTCATGCTATAGTTGCTAGCCAAATAGTATTTATAAATTTGTCTCTTACGCAAATGAGCATGTCCTTAGAAAAAAAGGTAATGCTGGGATTGCTAACCGCACTCAGCGGAGCAGGCTGCACTCATAAAAATAATTCTGCATATCTAGGAGGAACTGCTATTTCTGAAGCCAGTACGGACAACAAAGGGAAGGCGTATTTTAGCCAAGAAGGAATTGATGAAAAGGTAGAAGTGGAGGTAACTATTGCCGGTACGGACTTTCCAGTCGCTGATGCCTATGTTTTATACTTTGACAATTCGGATTTTAAGAGTTTTTTAATTTCCCATCCAGCTTTTCAGCCGCAGTTGAATATTGCTTTGCATAACAGCGAGCATCTATACTCTTTAACCCCTGCTCCGCTGCCATTTTTATACAATAAACCTGCTCCTGAGAAAGAACAATCCAAACCTGCTGCTGAGCATTATCTTTCCTGGGCAAAAGCTCATTGGGAACATACCAGCTGCTTAAACAAGAAAAATATGGTCACGCTGATGAAACCAGGCGCGTTTTTGCTAAAGAGATCAGGAATCATTGAAACCATCGGTTTTTCTGAAAATAAATTTGATGAAGGGGTTCAGTATATAGAAGATAATTTGCCAGCATCAGCAGTAGCGGATGTGTATGTGTTTATTCCTTACCAACATGGATTCAGCGCTTCCACAACCACGATTACGGCATTGGATATACGATTTGATGGTAAATGCGCGGAAAAGCCTTCAGCTCAGCCTGGATCTGGTAAAGAAGGAAAATCTGATAACGATTGCTCAGGGATGCTTTTCTGTGATGAATTTAGGGGAACGGCGCTGAATACCAGCAAATGGAATATCATCAACGATTCAGGCATAGAAGTATATGGAGGGTGGCTGTCTCTGCCGAATGCTTCTTCGATTGCCGCTCAGCATGGATTTGGCAATTCCTGCGCTGATAAACGAGTGGATATACGAACTAGTGCGTATGGCTCATCAATATTCTTAGGCAAGATGGGGTTGTCTGCAGGCAAGAATACGGGAATCCTCAGCTGCGGCAAGCAAAGTAAGGCCGTGAACATTGCAGGAGCCGAGAATGGATTGTCTTTATACAAAAGCGGGGGGCTTCTTTCGCTGCTGGTAGGCGGACAGGTAACCAGTGTTCCTTGCTCTGAAAATATTTCCTATGTTCAACTTACGGCTGGGTTGAATGATGTAGTAGAGATTGATTACGTGAGAGTTAGGTGTAATTAGTTGATTAAAAGATAAATAAAAGAGAAAGTGAAATAAGTAAAATTCACTTCACAATCTCATATTCTTTGACAATGATCACTAAGAAGAGCAGCAGCAATACTGCGCCGGCGATCATGTGCCAGACCCCTTCCAACACGTTTTCAGCGGTCAGGGAAAGATACATGCCCCAGCCCATGACTACAAAGCCCAGCCAGAGAAATTTGTCTAAGACTAACTTCAGGATTTCAAATTCCTGCGCCTCAGATAATCGTTTTTTTCCGTTTGATGATTGCACTTTTGCCATTTTTAGTTACCTCATTATCCAACCCGTACGAAGAAGCTTCGGGTGTCATACAATTCACAGCCTGCTCCGACCGTGCCGGAAGCACAAGTGCCAGGGGTGCTTTCTGCTAACACATCGACTTTATACAAGTAATTTCCAGCTGCGCTGCTCTTGGCAGAAAGGGTTACCGGAATAACATCGCCGGCAGTAGGAGAGAGCCGTTTTTCCACTAGATTATTGTAAAAGAAGATAATTTCATTTCCTGCTTCAGGACTTTGATCTTCTGTCCCGTCAGGGTTTTGCTTTTTGATAAACTCAACTTTAACCCCAAAGGTCTTCTCCGTCAATCCAGTATTTACAATACCGATGTTTTCGAGCGCTTCTTTTCCTCTTTCTAGATTAACCTGAGAAGTTATAGATACTTTCTTTCCGGAAACACGCAAGTCTTCCAGAATCTGTTCCTTGATTTTAGCTTGGACCCCTTTGCTGGTCTCGCTGATATCTTTGAAAGTGCCTTTCACAAAACCTAAGCCCAGGCCTAAAACAGTAAGAGCAATGACAATAATGACGATAGCTTGAATGGACATTTCAAGAGAAGCTTTTTTATTTAGTCTCATCTGGTACACACCTCTTTTGGAAAACCTAGTTTGGAAAGAAATCTTTTGGGTATTTAAAGGTTTTGGAAATTTGACCCAAATGATTTTTGAAAAAATCATGTTCTACCTTTCTCTTTTGGTATAGAAAGATCGCACTATAAATAATGATAGCACTGCCATAATCAAACCGGCCATGACTAATTCCTTCCAGTGAGGAGCATTTTTTATAACTATACTTAATGGCAATTCCTTCCTGAAAATCTTCTCTTGGTCATCATGACCTTCTACAATTATGTATCCGGTAAGAGTGGAATCTGCCTTTAACGAGCTGATGGCATAACTGGTAGTAGAAAATAAATCGTTATAAGATTCTTTCTTTCTGATAAGTATAAAATTAGTTTTATTACCTGGTAAAAGAGAAAGTGAGTCCAGCACGGAAAGATCTATCATTGGCTGTAATTCGGCACTTAATTCTAATCTTAATTTTGCAATTTTACAAGTTCCTTTATTGACGATCTCTCCTTGATAAGGTTCATGTAGTTTCATTACCACTACATCTGGAAGGGTCATTTCAACCACATAATCGCAGGAACTTTCGCTGGCAGGGGCCGGTTCTATCAATAAATCTAATTGGCTTTGAATGGGCAAGGCTGTTTCGCTGACTGTAGGGGTTGATTTTTTCAGGTTAGCTTCCTGGCTCTTTGTCCCTCCCCCGCTTACGCCACTCACTAGAGCGCTTGAAGCTGAACTGTCAGCTGAGCTTTGCTGCTCACCAAATAATCCGTAGAAACTCATATGCGGCATGGTAGTTGAAACGTAATTTTCGGTGAGGTTAACTGTAGAAGACAAGACTTCCCACTGCCTGCTGGTTTCATTGTAGTATTGAATTTTAAGCGTATTTTCATCGATATTTGTTTTTATTAACTCTGCATCACGGTAATACAAACTAATGGTAACCGAAGAGACCGGTCCACTTGATTCAATAGAAACGTATCTATCAAGAGGTTTAGAGGAGGGAGTCTCATTTTTAATGTTATGATCATATCCTATAATTTCGACGCGGGTGGAATTCACTGCTTCCAGTTCTAACTTGGTATTGGCCTTGGCAACGGCATCAACAACGTAGACAGTTTCATTTCCACGCACTTCGGCCAGAGATTCTTCTATAACTGAATAAGAACAATTAAACAAGGCGCAGTAATCACAGATCACCGCTGTCCCATTATCTGAAGGTAAAGTAGCGGTGGTGCCGCATCCATTCGTATCCAGATACGATTTTAATCTAGAATCGTTCATCAAGCAGGTTCCATACTGAGCGATCCAATTCTCTACACAGGCTGGCTTAGTGGCATAGGTTATCTTTATCGAATCTACAACCGGTGTTGTTGAGCTGTTAGAAAAAAGAGTTATTCTAAACCTCACTTTATTTTCCATTATAGAATTAAAATTGCCATTAGCAGGCACAAGATTCCAGAAAGAGCCGGAATCAGTAGAGTATTCGTACTGAACTTGCTGCCCATGAAGCTGCTCTACTTTTGAAAACGTTTCCCAGCGTTTCCAATCTGCAGGTTGTAGGTCAGCAGTTTGGACCGAGGCAGAAGAAGAGTAAGAAGTGGAAGTAGTGGTCTCATTTTTGCTGCTCTTTTTGTATCCTTTGACCATATCCATTTTTATGTTATCCGGAGAGGTAATAAAAAAAATGTTATTTGATCCATTCATGCTGGAAAGAGTAAGGTTATACCATGCCGCTGAAACATCGCCAGGAAGAGTAAGATCTCCATATGCGGAAAGGTTGCAGCCATCCTTATTTTCACAGAGATACACTTTTCCATTGGCAGCGCCGCTTAAAAGGTATACAGAAAGAAGATCATCAGTTTGAAGTTGATGGTCCAATTTTATTTCAACTACTGATCTGCTGTCTTTTATGTGCACCGCTCCTTGTTCCAGAGATTGCAGTTTTATCGTAACGTTTTTACCTTCATCATCATCTTCGTCTTCATATTGGGTAGCAAGGAGCAAAGTAGATTCAGTGATCTCTTGAATGATAGTGGTGTTGGTGATGGTAAGCGGCTTCAGTTGCACAGTTCCATCGATGAGAATAGAAGAATCATAAACATAATCCGAGGCATTGGTAAAATCCCACACTTTTTCTGCATTGGTCTCGGTATAGACGGCCTTTCCGGTGGGGGAGGATAAAGGATTAATCAGCATAAACCCTGTGACCAGGATAATCAAAATATACCAGCCATATAACGCCTCTTTTTGAAACATAGGCAAGGGTTTATTTTGAGATTTTTAAACGTTACCACTGGCCATGGCCCAGTACATACACTCTAGCCAAACATTCTTCCAATCATTAACGGCATCAAATCCTTCCCAAACAATAATATCACATATGCTATCAAGAAGCTAGGCACAAAGGGAATGCCTTCTTTGATTAAAACAGAACTGATCTTGTGGTCATGTAATTTTTCGATATCATTTTGGCTGAGGGTCTTTTTCTTTAAGAGCATTTTTCCTTTTACGACCACATCTTCTGCCAACCAATCGCCTTCGGTCAACGTTTTAGTGTCTTTTTCATTGATGAAGCAGCAGCTCTGCACCGCGACTAAAAACAAGAGCAAGTAATACAAGACCACCAGCAAGGTTACGACTAAAAGTAGAGAGTTCACAAAAACTCCCGCGCCCAGAAATAAAAGAGAGCCAAAACCCATTCCGAAATGAAATTTCTTATGATTGCCCAAAAGCGTACGCAATTCTGGGAAGAGGCAGTTTCTGCGCTTGATCGCCAGCACGCCCAACCAGACCAGGCCATACATAGCCCCGGAAAACAACAATAACAACAAAAACCATAAAGGAGTGAAGCTGCTATCAGTAAAAGGATAGCTTATTCCTAAGGCTGCGCCCATGCCCATCAATAGTTTGCTGTCTCCGCCGCCCCATTGATGAGTATAATAGAACAGTAAAGCAAGAAGATAAAAAGCAGCAAAACCGAGAAGGCCGCTTACAATAATCTGCCAGCCATCTTGGAAAGAATAAATACTTCTAACTCCTAAGGTAGCGACAATAAAGCCGTAACTCAGCCAGTCAGGAACCTCTTTGGTGCGCAAGTCGGTGTAAGAAGCACAGGCGAGAACAACCAATACTACTGTTACTAACAAAACATCTATCATGCCGCTTGTAACCACTTTACCCTATATTAATTTTTAGGTTGATATTTAGGTTACCAAAAAGAAAGATATAAAAAGAATAGAGGGATTTATAGAGTAATAATTTAGCAAAGACAGGTTATATTCATGAGGAGGTTTTTATAATGAGAAAACAAATAAGCGTATTGATGATCATAATTATGCTGCTATCCCCAGCGGCATTCGCAGAAGGAGAGCTAGCCGACCCGGGTATGACTCCGGACAGCCCATTTTATTTTTTAGATGAAGTTTCCGATGTATTTCAAGCTCCGGAAGCAGTGACTGACGAAAAAGCGGCAGAAGTAGTAGCCATGGCCGAAAAAGGAGATGAAAAAGCCCTCGCTAAAGCCATCGAGAAGTACGATAAAGCATTGCTCAAAATAAAAAAGAATGCCTATCTAGATGAAGAGAAGACCGCAAAAGTAGCGGATCAAGTAGCTAAACACTTAGCAGTCTTAGCAAAGGTGTTAGAACAAGTTCCGGAAACAGCTAAGCCTTCTATTCAAAAAGTGATGGAAAAAAGCGCCAAAGGCATGAGCGATTCATTTAAAGAACTAAAAGCCTTGAATCTAGAAAAAGGAAAAAAGGTTGCAGAGGAGACCTTGACAAAAGTTCTTGCCGATGCCCCTGAAGCAGCCAAAAAAGGGTTGCAGAATGCACTCGATAACGTCATGAAGAATGAGGCTCAGGAATCAAAGAAAAAAGCTGATGATGCGCAGAAAGAAGCTGATGATTCACAGAAGCAAGTAGATGAATTAAAAAAACAGTTAGAAGAAGCAGAGAAGAAAAAATCAGAGCAAGCGCAAGAATTACAGAAAAAGCTAGACGAAGCCCAAAAGCAAGCTGAAGAAGCTAAAAAGAAGGCTGAAGAAGCAAAAAAACAGGCCGATGCCGCTCAGCAAGTTGTAAAAGAGTTTGAAGAATTAAAAAAGAAAGTGCAACAGAAAAAGCCTGATATTGTCCCGCAAGACTCGGCGAAGCCTTCTGATAATGATGTAGCCAGCATTGAACTGCTTCTGGTAGAGATCAAAAATGTCGCTCCAAAGGATAAGCCTGAGTTCATCAGCGATATCATTGAGCAGATGATTTTGCTTCCGGAAAGTCCTAAAAAGAAAGAAGTAAGTAAGAAGACCTTAGTAGAAATACAAAAGCTGCCCCTAAATCCGAATAAGAATAAAGTGGTAGATGATTTTATGAAAGTTGTGGTGGTGATGCCTGCCGATCAGGATAAAAACGCTATACTTGTACAACTGATCCCTGATGTGCAAAAGCTTCCGGTAGACAAAGTAAAAGCAGAGGTCATCAAAGAGCTTGTAAACCAAATACAATTGCTGCCTGCGCCAGGAGATCTTTCCAAGAAGAAAAGCGATCTCATCAATGGATTGATAACTGAGGTACAGATCTTGCCCCAAAGTAAAGCAAAGGCAGATCTTACCGAGGATCTGATAAATGTATCTCAGGTGCTGCCACTACAAGAACAGCCGGAGTACATGAAAAATATCGTTAAAGTAGTGCAAAAATTAGCAGACGATAAAGACAAAGGGCAAGTGGTGAGCAAATTGATCCCAGCAGTAGCGCTCTTACCTGATGATAACGTTAAAGCTAATCTGGTGAAAGACTTAGTGCCAGAAGTGCAAAAACTACCTGAAGATAAGATCAAAACAAAGGCAGTCAAGGATCTGGTAAACATGGTGCAAGCGCTTCCTGAAGATGCTACAAAGACTACTATCGTCAAAGATCTGGTCAGCGTGGTGCAGGTGCTTCCAGCTCAAGACGCAGAAAAGAATGATATTGCCGCCATTCTTTTACCAGCAGTGCAAAATCTGCCTTTAGTGGAAGCTGAAAAAGTCAGCATGGTAAACAATTTGAATCAGATCATTGCTACACCAGTGCAGATAGTTGTGAATCCGGTGGTGCAGCCAGTGGTACAGAATAATACGCCAGTGTACAGGTCGTATGTGCCTAAGCCATAGGCTTTTTTTATTTATTTTAATTTAATTTTTCTATAGAGAACTTTGAAAAATAGGGATTTTGCTAATTTTTTATTTGATAAACTATTCAAAATTCTCTATAATTTTAAGTTGTGGCCTAGCTTGGCCTGTTTGGTGATTAAATAGGAGGTATTAACTTTATTAGGCTTCACCAAGAGAGGGATAGATTGAATGATTTCTATACCGGCTTGCCGCAATGCGCTTACTTTGCGGGGATTGTTAGTCAGCAAACAAATTGATTTTATCCCTAAATCTTTCAGAATCTCTGCAGCAATAACATATTCCCTGGCATCATCCTTGAAACCCAGTTTGGCATTTGCTTCAACAGTATCCAATCCTTGATCCTGATAATGATAAGCCATGATCTTATTGAACAAACCTATGCCGCGCCCTTCCTGCTGAAGATAGATCAGTAGCCCGCCTTCTTGAGCGATCTTTTGTAATGCTAGACCTAACTGTTCTCCACAGTCGCAACGTAATGAGGCAAGCGCATCGCCGGTGAGGCATTGAGAGTGAAGGCGGACCAGAACATTATTTTTACTAGTCCCTTTTTGTAAGACTAAATGCTCACCTGAATTATCCTTATAAGCAGTCATTTTAAACATACCATAGGAGGTAGGAAGCTTCGCCCAGGAAGTTTTCTGCAAATAAGTCATTTTTAGAGTTTAGGTTTGCGATATATTAAATTTTATGATTTTATCTCTCTTTTCTATAGAGGAGTTTGCCAAGAAAAGATAAATTATGCAAAGTTCTCTATATTCTATCTCTGATTTAGAGCAGGCAAAACATTTATATACAAAATTACGTTAATCTAGAATAAAGAAGGTGATCCTATGACTGCTCATAAACCTGAACACGAACATTTGCCGCACAGTTTAATTGTGGATTTAAAACATGATGTAGAAGCGTTGAAAAGAAAGCTGACCCAGCCGGATACCAAGACGCATGAACTGATTCTCGAAATCGAAAGCTTGAAAGATGCGGTGCATCAGCTGAATGTCATTTTCGAAAAAGCGCTTAAAGAGATGAAGGAAGAAGATATTACCAAGACCTTTCACGCTTTGATGGAAAAAGTAAAGGTCATGGCGGTCCAGAATGAGACCATCGCCCAGGGAATGGTAGCCTTGTCCGATAAATTGGATACGTTTATGACTCGACAATTAGGTAGATCGATAGGGCAGCCGGCACAGGTGCAGCATAGCATGGGCGCTCCGGCGATGTCTGGACGTTTTGCTCCCAAGCCGGAGATGTCTATGCCTTCAATGTCTTCGGCATCGGCAGGATTTCCACCGCCGCCTCCAGGCCCATCAGGCAGAAAACGGGTCGGCTTGTTCTAGACCATGAGTTCCCTTCATACGCTACAGCTGCTCACCATCGCAGCAAAATTAGCTCGGGAAGAGCATGAATCTGTCTCTAAAACAGAGATCACGAAAAAACTGCAGGACATCAAATATTTATCATCGCAAAAGAAAGTCCCTAGGTTAAGCCTGCGAAAAGAGATCATCCATCTGGAAAATCAATTACAAGGGATGTTAGGGCTGGAAGAACGGTTTGCACGGCAGAAAGATAAAGAATCTATTGCTGTAGCATCTCTGAAACAGCAGATCGCGGTATTGAAAAATAAGCTTAGGGCAGTCGAAGATCTAGATCTGGATAAAAAAGTTGATCATCTTTCATTCTTATTAGGAGAGCATCTGGCAAAAAGAGAGATAGCTGGGGAAGTGGCGATGACGGAAACAACGCTTTCAGAAGAAGCTCCTTCTTATTTTTTAGAAGAAAAACATGAAGCGAGCATGGATACCGCCAGAAAAGCGGCAATGCTGCAGATGCGATTGGAAGCATTAAAGCATGAACTGGAAATTCATCGGGCGTTAGAGACAAAAAAACCCAAAGAGATGCAAGAGATTGAAAGGATGATAACCTTACTTGAAGAGAAATTGCAGCAATATTACGAACAGCATCCGGAAGCCCTGCTGCAGGAAGTGGGCGCCGTAAACGTACCTGACAAATTTGAAGTCAAACACAAGATACTATTTCCGCAGGCTGGCCTGAAGGATGAGGAGACTAAGGAAGAAATTTCTGAAGAGGTCAACGCAGCAGAAAGATTGCTGCCCTTGCCGCCGCCGCCGAGGATGCGGAAGAGAGAGTAGAGCATAACAACATATTTAAAATAGAGTTACTTTTCTAACTTCTATGACCTCATATAAAGCCTATTATGAAATTCTAAATTCTCGGAATAATTCATATGAAGAACACCATATGTATCTGGGCGCACATTCACATTCAGACGCAGAAACCAGAGTAAGAGATTTTATAAAAAGTTTATATCATTACGAACCTCGTATCATCGCTATTTACACAACAGAAGAAGAAAATGAAGCACGATGGTTAGAATTTCACTTGCAGAGAGCACGTACAAAAGAACCAATCACCAGCAAAACACCATCACCAATTACTAAAAATTTTTAAGAAAAAACTTTACACATCTTTCCCCATAATGGTTCTTCTGCCGTTCTCTTTAGCGCGTGTAGCAGCATCCAGAATGAGCTGTTTCACTTTCTCATCTAATTTGTCCATAAAGTCGCCGGAAAGGTTGTCCAAGCCTATACCGGATTCCTTCAAAATATCTTTAACCTGAGTGCGAACCACTAAATTAGTCATAGAGTAGCAAGAGCTTATTTTTATATAAAAGTTGTGTTATTTTAATGTGCCCTGCCCTACTTCTTTCATTTCAGGTTCTAGATCTTTATTGCCATTGATCATATCTACACCAGAATAATCGTAAATGACATACCTGCTATATTTTCTTCCGAGCGAATTTTGCACTGCGCTGCGCAGGGTAGAATACTCAGGAAGACGGAATTCAGAATGATTGTTGCTAAGTATACCCCATTTGTTATGCAGCCGATACGCAAACATGGCATGGGCGCTCTCTGGCTTATCTGGATTATTATAATCTTTTTTGCTAGGATTGTCGATGTAAATAAGGTATCCCTGTTGAATATCTTTATCTAATAATGCAGCAGCGCAGATAGCATAATCTTCGCAATCTCCAGCCTTAAGTTGATAGGTTAAAGCGCAGGGCGCCCAAAAGTCAGGTTCCCCATACAAAACAGGATCACGTTTGTAGATAAGGACATTTTCCAGCCATTGCTGGGCTTCTTGCGGCTTGCTGATCTGTTTTATTGAAGAAGGAAGATCTGGAGGCGGAGCATAGCGCGGAGCGCAGGAAGCTAGTGTTGCACTAAAAAGCGCTGCATACAACCCTTTTTTCATCTGGGATATTCTTATAGTTTGAGAAATATATATTTAAGTGATATGTTGTCTATACCGCATAGAAAATTAAATAAAGAAGAGTTTTATGGGGATTATATGGACAACTGCATCTTCTGCAAAATTGGCAAGGGAGAGATACCAGCCCAGAAGGTCTATCAAGATTCTAAAGTATTAGCATTTCTGGATCTCAAGCCGCACACCAAAGGACATACAGTAGTTATTCCAAAAGCGCATGGGGTAACAATATTTGATTATTCAGATAAGCAATTGCAGGAATTGATGGTGGCGGTGAGGAAGACCATGGATAGAATCCAAAAGATTTTATCTCCGGATGGATTCAATGTGGGTTGGAATCATAATTCTACGGCAGGACAAGTGGTGCCGCATTTACATGTTCATATCATGCCCCGATATATCGGTGATAATGGCGGGAGCATGCATTCCATCATCAAGAATCCGGGAAGCATGAGTGTGGAAGAAGTCGGGAAATTGTTTAAGAATGGCAGATTTAACTGAGATAATCTCAAAAGAACATCTCTCTACTAATGATAAAGAAGTACTGCTGAGAGAGATTTCGCTGAAGTATGTTGAATTTGTACGAGACTGGGTAAAGATGGATCGCAGCATGTGCGACGTCAATGGAGGGAGATATGTAATGAGTTATAATCCCTTAACCCAAAAATCTATGGGTAAGGGCAAAGGAACTTTTATTCGTTTGTATCAAGAATGGCAGCAGGAACATCAAGGAGTTTCTCTTCCTACTTTTAAGTTTCACAGATATCTAGTAAGTTATTTGCCAGAAGATTTACAAGATGAAGTCGCCATTTGGGAAACTGTAACTGGTCCTTCAGGTTAATATGGAACACTTAGCCATACTTTCCAAGCAAAGCAAATTATTAGCAAAAATTCTCTCCGGAGAGAAAACTATTGAGTCACGTTGGTATAAGTTCAAGAAAACACCGTATGAGAATATTGCTGCTAGTGATGTTATTTATTTCAAAGAATCCGGAGAAGCAGTTACAGCTAGAGCAGGAGTTGCTAAAGTCTTGTTTGTCAATCATCTAGATGAAGAAAAAATCGAAAAATTATTAGAGCAATATGGGAAAGAGATAGGTGTTTCTATGACCTATGCAGAGAAAGTGAATGGTAAGAATTTCTGCACCCTGATTTTTTTGGAAAAAGTGGAAAGGATAGAACCGTTTGAGATCAATAAGAAAGGCTATGGCTTGATGGCGGCCTGGATTACAATAGATAAGATTGAGAAGATTAAGGCATAATATTTAAAAGAACGAATCCTGATTTGGGATTAAAATCAATTTACGGGTGGAAAAATGAGAAAAGAAATAATGATGATGGGATTGGTAGGGTTGTTGGGTACAGGTTGTGAAGATAAGTACGATGTTTCGAGAGTAGAACAAAATATCGAACTTATTAAACCGGCAGGATGCGAAACTGTAAAAGATATTCGATACGAACATGGGCACGGTACCTCTTATCAACTTCTCTGTAGCGATAAAGATGGAAAATTGACATCCTCCCAGACTTAAAAGTCTGGGATTCCTAGAAAGAAAACTTTGGCGTGATGTGCCTCGATGTATTTCTTTGCAGTCTCGAGCGTTATATGCCCAACACTGCCCATGAACTTTCCTGGACTCCACAAATG
>JAUYPX010000027.1 GCA_030697505.1 Nanobdellota archaeon
CAATAATGCTCAAATAAGTTTCCGACATTGAGGCAAGTATCAGCTGCTGTTCTTTTTGGTCCCGCGAAAGACAGATCTTTATATTCTACGGTTCCCTGCTCATAAGGATTATTGCCGCCATCACTTTCCGTGCAGCTGCGCGGCAGGTTATAAGCAAACGCATTTCCGGTTATTTTACCACTCAGACTGACTGCCAGCAAAGCGACTGCGAACAGCCCCAACACCATCAAAACCTTTTTTTTCATCTAAACACCTCTTGAGCTGACAAAACTTTGAAAGATATAAAACTTTCGTTAAAGAGAAAAGAAAGAAATAAAAGCAATTTAAGATTGATCTACTTTTTACAGGCACCTTCTTCGCATCGGCAAGGGATAGTTTCTGTCAAGTGCACTGGGCCATCACAATAATGCTCAAATAAGTTTCCGTTATTGAGGCAAGCATCAGCTGCTGTTCTTTTTGGTCCCGCGAAAGACGTATCCTTGTACTCAACTGTTCCCAACTCATAAGGGTTATTGCCGCCATCGCTTTCCGTGCAGCTACGCGGCAGGTTATAAGCAAAAGCATTTCCAGTTATTTTACCACTCAGACTGACTGCCAGCAAAGCGACTGCGAACAGCCCCAACACCATCAAAACCTTTTTTTTCATCTAAACACCTCTTGGATTATAATGATGAAGAAACCGTTTATAGAATATAAAGATTTTGCTTTTAAAGAGAAAAAAGAAAAGAAAAAACTTAACAAGTCACTTTCAGCACATACCCGTTATTCGCTTCATCTGATTCTTTTACCCAGTTTTGATGATCTAGAGTAATGTTCAGATCGTGCGCACCAGGACAAGCAGACATACTAGCGTTGTAAGGGCTGTAGATTCCGGTAACCGTATATGTCGCGCCTGCTAAGAGAGAAGATACGCCATTAACCTGTACAGTTGCTCCTGAAAACAAGGGTTCGACTTTAACGCCGAAAGCGCCGGCATCTACCGATCCTAGATTTTGAACATGTAGCACGTACTGAATATCATCTTTACCGGTGGTTTTGTTAAGCACTAGGGTAAAATCTGCACGGGTAACCTTGAGGTCAGCAAATTTATTTACACAAGCGCCGTCAACACACTTCCAATCACTTGATCCAGGAAAATATTGCGGACCGATCTTATCACAATAGACATTTTCAATTATACGGATCCCTTTCGGTATGCCGGAGCAATAATTCTCGCGAAGCAGCTGTTCGTTGCCGCAGATGTCATCTCCTGGAAAAGGGCCGCCCGACCAGGTGATGGTTCCTTTTTTAAAATAATCCTTTCCGGTAGGATGATTGGCATCTGCATCAGTATCAGAACAAGTGAAGGAACTGCCTTGATACAGGCTTCGAAATTTAGCCACCGCAGGATTAGCTCTCGCATTTCCGGCGAGAGCGCCATCGTCTTCAGCAATCACCGCTTCTCTTTCTTCCGGAGACAATTTGCTTATCTCAGCCGATAATTCCTCACCGCTCATCTTCGGAGCGCAGGAAACGATAAACAAAAGAACTACAATTATGCTCAATGATAATAACATTTTATTCTTCATGACCACTCACCTCAAATACTTTTACCGCTAGAAGACTAAATCACTTAATAAATATTTAGATTTGAAAAGAAAATAGAAAGATAAAAAAAATAAAAAAAGAAGAATTACCTTCTCTTCTTCTTGCCGCCTTTCTTCTTGCCTTTGCGGCCGCGGGCCATCATTGCCCGGCAGACATTTCCCTTACCGTCGATGAAGTAAAGATAACCTGATACTTTCTTAACCCCGCACTTAGCGACAACTTCGATCTTTGCTTTGCCTTTTTTACGTCCAGCCCTGCTCATAGGAGCGCGAGCGACATTACCCTTCTTGTCTACAAAATAAAGGTAACCCTTGACTTTCTTAACACCTGTTTTTGATACCATCTCTGCCATGTATACCCACCTCTTTTAGATTTCTTTTTGGCAAAAACCACGAAATATTCGTCGTTTCTAAGAGATAGAGATTTCACCATAGTATTTAAAGCTTTCCTTCTCCCGTCGGAAAATAGTTATTCTCTCGACCAAAGGCTTTATATTTACCCAAAAAATCATTTTCCCAAAAGAGATGATCAGATGAAACCAAACTTGATGGTGCTAGGCGCATCCGGGGGGCTGGCCAATGCAGTTTTACATTCCTTAGTCCATCATCGCAGCCTTTTCAATAAGCTTATTCTGCTCGACAAAAATAAAAAAATTCTGCAAAATCCTTACTTAGACCATGCTAATCTTAGATACAAGTTTATCCACAAAGAAATAAAACCGCATCATAAGCATGAATACCTTGCCCTGCTCAAGAAACATAAGATAGACATTGTTCTCGACGTAACTGATGCTGATTCAATCCCCTTAATCGAAGCAACTAATGCCGCAGGTGTTGACTATATCAATACAGCCATCAACGACGAATTCAATATTTCCTCAGAATTAATGTCCGAAATATTTTCTCAGAAAAAGAGATGGAACCAAGCTCGGCATATCCTTTGCTCAGGCATGAATCCGGGAAACGTCAACATGTGGGTTCGGCACGGAATAGAAAAATTCGGCGTGCCAGAAGAAGTGATCCATTTCGAATACGACACTTCCATGAGCAGAAAGTGGAAAGCCATGGTCAGCTGGTCTATCCATGAATTCATAGTTGAAGATGTCCGAGATCCCAGTGGAATCGTGTTAGGGAGAAATAAAGTCAAGCTGCTCTTTCCCAACGCCTTGGCCCATCAAGTAGATATGAAGCCCGTTCTCAGCCCCATTCTAAAATTAGACACCTACCCAAAAGGCTGCTTAGTATTGCACGAAGAGAATCTGAGTATAGGACGTAAATATGATATTCCTTCCAAGTTCCTGTACGCCATTCACCCTCAAACCATAAAAGCTCTTCTCAAGATCTACAAAAAAGAAAAGAACATCCATAAAAAAGACCTGCAATTGGCCGATAATCTAAATACGATATTAGACGGTTCAGATAATATCGGGGTAATGCTTAGATATAAAGATAAAAAAGTATACTACTTCAACAGCGTAGCTAATACTTCAGTGATTGGCACTAATGCGACTTATACCCAGGTAACGGTCGGGGTCTTTGCAGCTTTATTTGTGCTGCTCTTTGATAAACTCAAAAAAGGAACATACTTTGTCGAAGACCTGTATGACACTCATTACAAACATTACATGTTTGATAATCTTCGTGTCCAGGAATTTGTCTTTAACAACCATAAATTAAAGAGATATACGCCTGAAATCAAATTAAAGCGAAAAAATCACTTTGAGCATTTGTATATATAGTTAAAGAATTCTCTACAATCTCGTCAAGACGCTATCTCTACCTAGAATATCTTCCGTCATCAAGGCGTCATTGAGATTAATCACGCCTTTGGCAAACTTCTCCTGATCATCAAACCCTACTCGCGGGCAGGTTGTATTCACCCATACCTCGATGAAATTGAAATTCTCCAGCTGGTCGAAAGAAACCACATTGTCGATGAAATAGTGAAACTTCTTGTTAGCATAGCGTTTCTCTAAGGCTAAAGCAGGCCTGAACTGTTCCTGGCCTGGCTTGATGGTAACAATGACTCCGATGGTTTTCGCAGTTAAAAATTTCATAAGGGAAGCGCGATACTTCATTAAAATTTTCTTAACATCAGCTACTTCCATTAAACTCATTTTCTTTGCCAACGGATCGTTGCAGACAATTTCTTTCATCTCATGCAGATCCTTCTGGGCATAGACCAAGGCTAACGGATGGAACTTTCCATCTCCCACATACAGATAGCAATCAACTGTTTTAGATTCATCCCGGGGCATATTCAAAGAATTGTGATAGTTATCACAGCCCAGCAGCTGCCCTTTGACCTGCGTTCTGTCTGCGTGAGAAGTGATGACATTAATACTATTCTCAGCCAACTGCTCCCGCACGGCATCTAGATTATTGACAAACTGCACTGATGCGTATAAAGCTACGGTTTTGTATTTTTTCTTTTTCAAATAGGCGAGAGTTTCTTTGCAGAGTTCTACCGAACCTGCGTACGGCGCATCTAAGAAGAGGACGTCCATCTTACCATCCCACCTTTTTGTTAAAGTAACCTTTACAAAGCTTACCAGCCAAAGAGGTGCGACATTCGCTCATTAACATTCGCTCAGTCCCACAGTCTTGAAATTCAGCCTTGTTTGATAGTATATTTTCCATTTTCTACCAACCTATTTTTTTGTTAAACTTATTATGTCCCCAGCTGATCAATAAATCAATGCCCATGCGGTTCAATCCTAGCGGAATATCACATGCGCCAAAGTTGCTGCCCAGCCAGATCAGCACTCGAACACCGGTTTCCTCTTCAATTCTCTGGGTGATCTCCTGGGCATACGGTTTCATACCATCCGGTAGCTGGATGCAGATGGTCTTCGCCTTCACTTCCTTGACCTTAGCGATAGCTTTTTCAACTTCAGGATTATATAATCTCATAGAATGATTTTTATAGCCTATTTTATATACTTTGCTGTGCATAAATAGAAATTAACAAACTTGTTACATATGTCACAAAATAATGCAAATCTGGATAGGGCGGTAACAGTAGAAAAATTCAGGGCCTATCGAAGCCAAAAGCTAGAAAAGATAGCTAAGGCCATAGCCAAAACCGGCATTTCTGCCAATCATCTCACTTTCCTCTCTCTTTGTTCAGGTATCGCCGCAATTTATTTCCTTTTCAATGATTATTATCTCTTTGCTTTATTCGCCTTACTTCATCTAGTCTTTGATGGACTTGACGGAGTAGTGGCCAGACTTACCGCTCCAACTCTTGCGGGAAAATACTTTGATCTGATTTCGGACAGCTTGGTTACGTTCCTTGTGTTAGTGAAAGTTGCCTGGCTCTTACAAGACTTTTATGCTTATCTTGCGGCCGGAGTATTTTTATTTGCTCTGCTGCTGCATCTGAGATCAAGATTACAAGCGCCGATGGTTTTTATGAGAACTGTTTCAGTAATAGTGTTGATTATCGCCACCAACTATTTATTTCCTTTCCAAAATCCAATTCTTACTGCCGGATATTTAGTTGCCGGCGGAGTTTCCCTCTATTCCTTATCCCGGCAGCTGCAATGGTATATGAGAAAGAGATAGATAAGTTTAAGTATTTTCTTTGCTTAATGACAACTATGGCGGAAAAGGACAAATCAATCCATGACGTTTACAAAAGCATCGGAGAGAATGAAGATTTAAGGAAAGTCGTCGATATAATTAAAGAAGGTTATTTTCCTCATGAAAGTGAATTTATTGAATGGTGGTACACCCACAACAAGACCTTATGTAACAGCCCCGATGGCTTATGTCATGAAGGAGAAAAAGAGAAAAAACATTTGGAAACTATTCTGATGGACATTCTTAACCCTTCACATGGCTGGTAAAATCTTCAATACCTACTTTTCTTAATCTTCAGCAAATATCCAATATTATTTGCTAATAAATGCAAAATCGGGCTTAATACTAACAAAACTAAGGCGGTCCCGGCTGGCGGAACGTATACTAAAAAACCTAACACTAAGCCGCCCATCACAAAATCTAGCTGATCCCAACCCCACCAGGGATCGCCAGGCTTAATGCCTTGCTTCCTCTTATAGAAACTTTTCACTAAATCTCCTCCAATAACTCCTGCACCCTGCAAAAATCCAAAATACCCGGGGAAGTCAGCATAATCGATCAAGGCCCAATCTTGAAATCCTAGATTATACAACCATTGCTGTAACCAGAACACTAACCCTCCAATCAGAATTGCCACAACCAAACCTCGCCAGGTCTTATGCTCACCGAATAATTTGCTGTGAATAGGCTTTCCACCATAGGGAATCGAACGCAACAATACCGGAGCCATGTTGGCAATGTATCCTGGAAGGAAAAAATAAAGGCTTTCGATGATCATGCTTCTAAGAAAGAGAATTGTTATTTAAAATTAACTTTTATTATCGCTCAGAAGATCCAATCTTTTATCACCGTTCCCTTTTCGATAATCCAACCACTATTTCCCACAACTAAAAACTATTTAAACCGCCAACTTCCACTTCAAATTCCCATTTAAAAAAAGTAACTACTCCATAAAGAAACATAACTACTAAAAAAGAAAACAAATCTTTATGTAGTTCAGTAGTTTACTAACAGCAAAAAGGGGGCGGCAGTATTGAGTTTTTATTGCTCGCAAATAAGTCAGGCGGAAGAAAGAAACGTAGGGGCAGTTATTTTCTGCTGGATGAAAAAAAAGGATGTGATAACAATGGAAAATGTAGGTAGTCAATTTAAAATAAGCGGATACGATAATTTAGGAACTGTAGCTATAACTGGCTCAGAGTTTAATAGAGCTGGCACATGGGAACTTTTCTTAATCCCAGCAGGAACTGATTCACCAGCTAGGATCGGTTCAAAATTCAATCCATGTAAAAAAGTAGAATATGATAATACGTCATTTTTGGAGTGATAACGATGGTATGTTCATTTTGTGGAAGAAAAATAATTAAGGCTGTTAGTGGAAGAGAAATTAGAACATGTAATTGTTAGTTTAAAAAAAAAGGGTGATTAAGATGGAACATAGAAGTGTATTAGCAGAACAAAAAGGTCTTCAGATAAAAAGATACTTCACCAAAGAAGGAGTAAGTCCTTTTGAGATGTGCAAGTATGAAAAACGAACTTCCACCATCCGCAATCCTGACGGTTCTGTAGTTTTTCAGATGAATGATATCGAAGTCCCTTCCTTCTGGACCCAAGTTGCAACCGATATTCTGGCCCAAAAATATTTTCGTAAAGCTGGTGTACCGTTACGAAACGAAGACGGAGAATTATTGTTAGATGAAAATGGCAAAGTCATCACCGGCAGCGAGACCAGCATTACGCAAGTCGCGCATCGCATCGCCGGCTGCTGGAAACATTGGGGAGAACGTTACAGTTATTTTACCTCGCCGCGAGATGCCACTATCTTCTATGAAGAGATGGTTTTCATGATTATCAACCAGTTTGCCGCTCCTAACAGCCCGCAATGGTTTACCACCGGATTAAACTGGGCTTATGGATTAACTGGCCCGGCGCAGGGACACAGCTATGTCGATCCCATCACTAAGAAATTAGAATTCTCTAAAGATGCCTATACCAGATCGCAGGCACATGCATGTTTCATTCAAAGCGTCAATGACGATTTGGTGCGTGAAGGGGGAATTTTCAGTCTGCTTACCCGGGAAGCGCGCATCTTCAAATATGGCAGCGGCACCGGAAGTAATTTCTCCAATCTTCGAGGAAAAGGTGAAAGGCTTTCCGGCGGCGGGCAGAGTTCCGGCTTGATGAGCTTCCTCAAAATATTTGATGTCGCTGCCGGCAGCGTTAAGTCTGGCGGAACTACTCGACGAGCGGCCAAGATGGTCTGCCTGGATTTAGATCATCCGGAGATAGAAGAATTTGTCTGGTGGAAAGTCCGGGAGGAAGAAAAAGTAGCCAGCTTAGTCACCGGAAGCAAGATTCTCAGCCATAAATTATCGAAATTAATTGAATTGGCAAAAAATAAAGAGAATGCCTTACAAGATAAAGAAGTGCAGCAAGCCTTGCATGAAGCCGCGGAGAGCAATATTCCGGTTAATTATTTAGTTCGCGCTTTAGATTTGGCCAAACAAGGATATGAATTGCCCTTGAATGAGTTTGATACTCACTACGAATCTGATGCATATTTGACTGTTTCCGGACAAAACAGCAACAACTCAGTGCGCATTCCTAACTCCTTCTTTGAAGCGTTAGAGAAAAACGGAAAATGGGAACTGAAAGGACGAATAACCAAAGAAGTGATGGAAACTATTTCTGCAGAAAAATTGTGGGACGATATTGGATATTGCGCCTGGGCTTCTGCCGATCCAGGCTTGCAATATGATACCACCATCAACGAATGGCACACTTGCCCTGCCGGCGGAAGGATCAATGCCAGCAATCCTTGTGTAACTGGCGATACCTTAGTTCTAACTGAGGATGGAAAATGGAAGCGTATTGATTCTATCGTTGATGAAGAAACAACCATTCTTACCAATACTGGAGTTATTATTCCTGCGAATATTAAAGGCTCTTTTAGCACCGGAATAAAACCAGTGTATAAGCTTACCACCAGTGCTGGTTACGAACTTAAATTAACTGCTGACCACAAAGTATTCACAGTTAACAGAGGCTTTATTCCGGCATGTGAACTTACAAAAGATGACAGGATTCTTCTTCCAGCTTCTACTGTAGCAGAGATCAAGGGACCAGAAGATCCAACGTTTAATCAACTAATAGGGGTATATCTTGGAGATGGTTGCGGAACATCTGAACATGGAATTCAAATTACCATGGAGAAAGAAAAAGAAGTTCCTATTTTGCAAAAGTTTGCATCATATGCAGAAGAAAACTATGAAAGACAAACTCACAAATCATCACCTGCTCTTGTAACCCAACGCCAAACTAGTGCAGCATATGTTATAACAAATACTATACTAAAAGAAAAAATAGCATCAGTTGTAAATCTCTCTTTGTATGGACATGAAAAATGTATCTCTCAAGCAATCTTTGAAGCAGGATTAGGAGTTCAAAAGTATGTTCTCCAGGGCCTTTTTACTGCAGACGGAACTGTCGCGAACTACGGAGAGAAATCACAGTACGTTGCGTTAGATTCAACTAGCTTAAAACTTCTCCAAGACGTTCAGATCCTTTTACTCGGTTTCGGAATTAAAACTAAACTGTACAAGAATCGCCGTGCTGGAAAAACAACCTCCTTGCTTCCTGATGGAAAAGGAGGACTAAAAGAATACGCAGTGAAAGAAATGCACTCACTCCGCATCAGCAGATCTAGCCGCGTTCTCTTTGAAGATTTAATTGGATTCATGCCTGAATCTCCTAAGCAGAAAAGGTTAGAAGAACTAAACAAAGCTGTTGCTACCTACAAGGATTATCCTATTGATACAGTTGAGAGTATGGAATATGTGGGAGAACAGCAAGTATATGATCTTACAGAACCAATCACCAGCACCTTCGTAGCTAATGGAATTACGGTACACAACTGTTCCGAGTATATGTTCTTAGACGACACTGCTTGTAATTTAGCCTCTATCAATCTGATCAAATTTTACGACGAAGGAAAAGAAGAATTTGATGTTTCCGGTTATCGGCACACTATACGCTTGTGGACTATCGCTTTAGAGATTTCCGTCTTGATGGCGCACTTTCCGTCAGAAGAAATCGCCCGGAAAAGTTTTGATTATCGAACTTTAGGATTAGGATTTGCCAACATTGGTACCTTGTTGATGTTACAAGGAATTCCCTACGACAGCGACAAAGCTCGAGCTATCGCCGGAGCTATGGCGGCAATCATGACCGGCGACGGTTATGCCACTTCCGCAGAACTGGCTTCCGTGCTGGGAGCATTCGAACGCTATCCGGAAAATAAAGAATCCATGCTGCGCGTGATGCGAAACCATCGCCGGGCAGCGCACGATTTAGATGACTACGAACAGCTTCATATTAAACCGCAGGCAATTGACCAGGAGATTTGCCCCCCCGCTTTATTGGAAGCTGCCCATGATTCCTGGGACAAAGCTCTGGAATTAGGTGAACAATTTGGGTACAGAAACGCCCAAGTGACGGTTGTCGCCCCAACCGGCACAATAGGGTTAGTGATGGATTGCGACACTACCGGAGTCGAGCCGGATTATGCTTTAGTGAAATACAAAAAATTGGCAGGTGGAGGATTCTTCAAGATTGTCAACCAGTCTGTTCCTAAAGCATTGTACAAGTTAGGCTATACCCAGCAGCAGATCAAAGAAATTGTTACCTACTGTTTAGGACAGGGAACGCTGGAAGGAAGTCCGGCTGTCAATAAAGAAAACTTATTGCGGAAAGGATTCACTCCTAAAGCTCTCGATGCGGTAGAGAAAGGTTTGCGCAATGCCATGGACATCCGCCATATCTTCAACCGCTGGACGATTGGAGAAGAGTTATATGGTAAATTGATGAACGGCAAGACCGGAGATTTATTGGGTGCTTTAGGATTTTCTGATGCAGAAGTTGCTTTAGCCAACGAATACATCTGCGGCACCATGACACTAGAAGGAGCAGCGCATTTGCAGCAGCAGCATTACGAAGTGTTTGATTGCGCTAACAAATGCGGTTCCAAAGGAAAGCGCTACATCCACCCTTATGGACATTTGAAAATGTTAGCGGCAACCCAGCCTTTCATCTCTGGAGCGATCTCTAAAACCATCAACATGCCTCCGGAGTGGACCGTGGAGCAGATCAAGAAAGCTTATTACGATGCCTGGACCATGATGATCAAAGCAGTTGCTTTGTACAGAGATGGATCTAAATTGTCGCAACCGCTGAATGCGACCTTGGAACAGCATCCGGAATTGAAGAAGATGCTGGAAGCTCGTCCTAAACAACAGCAGTATGCTGTCAAAGAGATCATCCGCAAGAAAATCAAAGTCGGCCCACAGCTGCTGACTTTGTCTGGATTTATGCAGGATGGAAAAGTAGGAGAAGTGTCGTATGCATTTAATGGACTTTCTCCTGTTCAGGAAACCATGATGAGTGCGGTCTTGAATCTGGTGAATCTAGGATTGCAGAATGGATTTACTCCTTCTTTGATCGCTGAGAAGAGTCTGAATGTGAAAGGACATCCGCTGATTTCCGAATTGAAGACATTTTTGCAGGAATTTGCAGACGAGGAAGTGGTGGAAGAAGAACAAGTTTCTGTGGTAAAGAGTAGTGACTCGGAGAAAATGGCCTGCAAATCCTGTAAGGCGACGCAGATGAGACAGAATGGGACTTGTATGCTGTGTGAAGTGTGCGGAGAAACGACGGGATGCTCGTGAGACTGGAATGAAATGTAAGTCTCACTTGACAAGATTTTGATTAACCTTTTAGCGTTGCCTAAAAGGTTAGTGGGGAGACGACGGGGTGCAGTTGAGGGAGAGAATTCCTCTCAAAATAAAATGTATGAAAACTAAGGTTAGCTCTGATAATAAAGAAGTTTATGGACAGGGTAGTTTTATTACTTTTAACGACAATAAAAATATTATCTCTATAACCAGAAATAATGAAACAGTTTCCTTTGAACTAATATTTGTTAAAGATAGTTCAGGTAAATTAGAAGTAAAAATTACTCCTAAAGGAACAAAACAAGACTTCATTTTAGAGTTGACTTTACTAAATTTTGAACATCCACTTGGTTCTGGATTTACCGAGCCAGTACCTATAGCCAAATTTGACAATGGCGATGCAATTTATCTTAATTTGTGGATTAAGAAGTTAGCTACTACTTCGCCACTCAGAGAAATTATTTACACTATCTACGTTGAGGAAAAAGAAGATGGCGAGTAGTAGTTTTAAACGTAGTATGAATTTAGATATAGTTGCTCCTATAAATGATAGTGGGTTACTTATGAAAAAAAGTGATTGGAATAAAATAAAAAGATCAATAGAAAAGATACCGGAACCTTCAAAGTTTCTATCAAATATTTATTCTATGTTTTTTGGTGCTTCTCTTTCTGGATTTTTAACCATAATTTCCCTTATAGGTAATAAGAACCTAAGTGCCTGGATATTTCCCTCTTTAATCATCGGAAGCATTGCCGCGCTAATCATGGGTTTTATCATTTTGAAAGTTGACCAATCAAGAGGTCACGAAAGAAATGCATCTGTGAAAGAACTAAAAACAGAAATGGAAGAAATTGAAAAGCTATACCCTGATTTTAAATAAATACTTTTCAACCAAAATTCTTTTATATTCCTCTCCATTCTAATCCTCTATGTCCCAAGAACAACTAACTACCATCAAAAGTCTCATCAAGCGAGATGGCAGAATTGTTGATTTTGATCTCAGCAAAATAGAGGATGCTATCTTCCAGGCCGCTGAATCAGTAGGCGGCAAGGATCGCAACTTGGCTCATTCCTTAGCAATAAAGGTTCTCGATTTATTACAAAAGAAATTCAAGGACAAGCCTACCGTAGACAATGTCCAGGACTTAGTAGAGAAAACACTGATAGAAGAAGGACATGCCAGGACCGCTAAAGCTTTCATTTTATTCCGACACCAAAAAGATCAGGAACGGGAACGAAGAGCTTTAATCATCGGTAGAGAAAATGAAGATTCCAATCTCAGCTTTTCCAACGAAGCATTAAAAATTTTAGAACGAAGATATCTCATCAGAAACCCTGAAGGACAGGTCATTGAAACACCGAAAGGAATGTTGCAGCGGGTCGCTAAAAACATTGCTGCTGCCGATAAGATGTACGGCGCAGTCAAGGAAGATATCAAAAAGACTGAAGAAGAATTTTATTCTTTGATGGCAGAATTGAAGTTCCTGCCTAACTCTCCTACCTTAATGAATGCCGCAACCATCACCCAGCAATTAAGTTCCTGTTTCGTACTACCGGTAGAAGATAATATCAGCGGCATTTTTGGCGCATTGAAAGATGCTGCCTTAATCCATCAGCGCGGTTCAGGAACGGGATTTTCTTTCTCCCGTCTGAGAACTAAAGGAGATTTTGTCCGTTCCAATGCCGGTGTAGCTGCCGGTCCGGTAGCCTTTATGAAAGTCTACGATAAAGCTCTGGAAGCTATCAAGCAGGGCGGTATCCGCCCGGGAGCCAACATGGCGGTCTTAAAAGTAGATCATCCTGACATCATCAGATTCATCGAAGCCAAGCGCGGCACGGGCAGATTAAAAAATTTCAATCTCTCTGTCGCAGTTACCGACAGATTCATGAAAGCGGTGGAAGAGGATCGCGAATATTATCTTACCAATCCCAAAACAGAAAAGTACGTCGGCAGATTAAAAGCCCGCGACGTCTTTGCCATGATTACCCAGAATGCCTGGAAAAACGGCGATCCTGGATTATTGTTTATCGACGAAATCAACCGCAGACATCCCGGCAAGCATCTGGGGGAGATTGAAACCACTAATCAATGCGGGGAAGCTCCGTTATTGCCGCATGAAGGGATTGTCCTTGGATCAATAAATCTCAATAAATTTATTGACCTGGAAAAAAATGATGTTAACTGGGTAGAATTAGAAAAAGCCATTCGCACTGCCGTTCACTTTCTCGACAATGTCATCGACATGAATTCCTATCCCACTAAAAAGATCGAAGAAGAGACCAAACGCACCCGCAAATTTGGCTTAGGCATGATGGGTTTCGCGGATATCTTAAGCAAGCTGAAAATCAAATACGATTCCGAACTGGCCTTAGAATTTGCTGACAAGCTGATGCACTTCATCAAAACTACTGCCTATCAGATGTCTTCAGAATTAGCAGAACAGCGCGGCGCCTGTCCGGCTTGGAAAGATTCCGATCATCATAAAGCCGAACGCAAGATGCGCAACATGACTTGCATTTCTATCTCTCCCACGGGAACTATCAGCATCCTGGCTGATGCTTCCTCCGGATGCGAACCTTTCTTTGCCATTTCCTTCCATAAAGCGGTGATGAGCGATACTAATTTAGTGTATCTCAATAAAACCTTTGAGAAGATCGCCAAAGAACGCGGTTTCTACTCCCCAGAATTGATTTCCAAGATTGCCCGAGAAGGAAGCATCCAGGACAACAAAGAGATTCCTAAAGAGGTGCGGGATATTTTTGTCACCGCCCAGGATATCGATCCGGAATG
Source organism: Nanobdellota archaeon (assembly GCA_030697505.1). Classification (GTDB taxonomy): domain Archaea; phylum Nanobdellota; class Nanobdellia; order Woesearchaeales; family GW2011-AR9; genus JACPIL01. Next base: position 13,693 of record JAUYPX010000027.1, read on the forward strand.
GCACATCAAGATGCAATCTACCATCCAGAAACATGTCGACAATTCCATCTCCAAGACCATTAACTTTCCTAGGACTGCTTCGATCAAAGATGTGGAAAATGCGTACTTATCCGCCTGGAAAGCAAAATGCAAAGGCATAACTATCTACCGGGACGGAAGTTATGAAGATCAAGTCATCAATATCGGAAGCTTTGGTGAATAAATAAAAGAGAGAAAAAGAGATGGGTGTCTACACAAAAGTAGGAGATAAAGGTACAACCGCCTTCTTTGGCTGCGGGATGATCCAGAAAGATGATCCTCGCATAGAAGCTCTGGGCGCAGTGGATGAACTGAACTCTGTAATTGGGGTTACTCTTTCTATGGTGCAAGATAAAGAGCTTGTCGAAGTATTGACTAAGATCCAGCATGATTTGTTTCAGGTTGGCGCAGATCTGGCCGGAAGCGCCTTAGAGAAAAAAGCCTTGCCGAGGATAACTCCGGCGCACATTCAAGAATTAGAACAAGCCATGGATAGGATTGAAGAGAAGTTGGGAGTGCCCACCAGGTTTATTCTTCCAGGTGGGACACAAGCCAGTTCCTTTTTACATTTGTGTCGGGCGATAACTAGGCGATCTGAACGGGAATTGGTCAAAGCCAAAGGCGTGATTGAGATAAATTCCGACCTGATGATCTATGTCAATAGATTAAGTGATTTCTTCTTTATACTGGCACGGCAAGCGAATAACGAAGTGAATGTGAAGGAACAGCAGCCGATCTATAAGTATTTTGATGGGAAGAAAAGTGAATAATGATTTTTTTCTTTTTCCAAAACACTTATTAATCCCAAAATTCTTCTTACATAAATTCCCTATGGGAAAAGAGGTGTTTAGAGGTTTAGTAAGTGACCTGAGTTTGAAAAAACTCGGTACACTTACTATTAGAAAATGTGTTTGTCATTTTCTTTACCTGAATTTTCCCGGGAACTCTTTATCACCACCTTCTATTTTAGTTGGCGGAAAAGAAAAACGAAAAATATTTATATTAAATACCTCTTAAAGACTAAAAAGAGGTGTTTACTATGGCAAAGAGATTAAAAGTTAAAAAGAGAAACGGCGCATATGCTGACCCTTTTAAGCTGGCTAAAGCTGTTTTAAGCAAAGCTGGATTTACCGGCGGCCAGTTAGCCTTAGCGACAAAAGGTGCGGTAAAAGAAGCAGGAAAATTAGCTCACGCAGGAGTGCTATCTTCAACCGACCTTGAAAAGGCTATTGTAAAGGCAGTCGCCAATACCAATAACTTGGTGATGAATAAGACCAGGAAAATCAGCAAAAAAGTATTGAGGTAATTTTTTTTACTTATTTTTTAAATTTACGCTCCCAGATGCGGCAACATTATCAGTTCCATCATAATGAGTAAATTATTTATAATCCAATTGATTCTCAATTAAGAATGAATAAAATTAGCTTTTTGGTGATAATTTTACTCACTATTAGTTTTACTGAAATAGCTTTAGCTGAACCTAGTACCCCCTTACCTGTCATCTACGACATAAGAACATTTGGATCTTTACCGCAAGATTGTTCCGCAGAATTCACCAACCTAAGAAATAATCAAACAAAAACCGCAATATGTGAGTCATGTGGCTGTTTAGAAGACTTAGCAAATTTAAATTCTCAGAAAGGAGATATTATTTCAGTAGATTTGTGCATATATAATGAGACTGTTTGTAGAAACGACAAATTTGACATCCTCCCAGACTTAAAAGTCTGGGATTCCTAGAAAGAAAACTTTGGCGTGATGTGCCTCGATGTATTTCTTTGCAGTCTCGAGCGTTATATGCCCAACACTGCCCATGAACTTTCCTGGACTCCACAAATG
>JAUYPX010000042.1 GCA_030697505.1 Nanobdellota archaeon
TGATCCATCAAGGTTGTTTTTATATTTGCTCTAGCTTTCTTGGCCAGGAGAGATTGAAATTGCGGCAACGTAAAACTCTTGTCTAAAGGTTCTGGTCCATGTTTATCTAACACTTGCTGCAGCTGTTTCTTGTTTACTAATCTCATGTGTCCAAACTTGCGGATAGAATTGTGAGTCAAAAAAGAGCCGTCGGAAAAGGAAAACTTAGAGACCATGAAGCGTTGATGCTGGTTATCAATTCGATCATTATCTATATAATGGAAATGCCCGGTCATGCCCAGATGGGTAAGGATAAAGCGGCCGTCACGTAAATCCATCACGATATATTTAGCCCTGCGCCATACTTTTTGTATAGATACTGATGACAGTTTCTTGATCTTAGAATCGACCATACCATCATATACTTCAGCTTTATCGATCAGCTTTCCCGCCACTTTGGTCTGTAATTGTCGTACAATAGTCTCAACTTCAGGCAGTTCAGGCATCTTGTTTAGAGTAAAATAACCGGTATTTAAATCTTATTTAGTTTATTTAGAGTTTATGTAGATAATCCCTTACCAAAAAGTTTATTAAAGTGGCTTGTTTAAGACTTTAATAGTAAAATAGTAAATAACAAAAAGAAGTGGTTGTATGTTTAGCCAAGGATCTCCTCAAGGGCACCGCTCTCATCTGCGGTTTTATGTTTTTATGGTTACGTTAGTGCTGGGAGGGTTATTTTTTCTCTTATACTCCAACGAGAATCACGATAATACTTCTAGTTTGATCAGCGCAATTGTTGGATATTCAGAAAATATGACCCAGGAATTAGATAGCGAAGCGACAGAGCCGGACATTAAACAAGAACTCAATCAATTGATCGGTGAAGGAAACAAAGTAAAAAATTATCGCAGCATCCCTCTTTCACTTTCCTTCGACCAAATCCCGACCCTAGAAAAGAATGCTACTGTTGAAAGAGTTGACTTAGAATTTGACGATCTTTCCACTACCATCACCGTGAACGGCGATAAATTGGAACTTAAAAATCTGAAGGAAGTGACCCTTTCTATCCAGGACTTTATCGGGCGACTCAACTTGGAAACATCAGAACTGTCACTTTCTGGAACTGCGACGCGCATTGAAGTCAACAATATCGCCTTCTCCTCTGAGAAAGCCCTTCCCATCTCTTTTCAGGGCCTAAATTATAAACATCTTCAATTATTAAACATAGAATTAAAAGATCTTGGGCTTCCCCGCGGCGAGGGAGAATTACGGGTAGGGAAGAAATTACGCTATACGCTGGAGGATGAAGAATTGAAGATGCTGTACTTTAAAGGCACTCTTACCGTTGACAAGAAGCATTCTAATAATTCCATGCTCTTGATGGAAGGGGATGTAAAAGGATTGTATGATACTGGAGATTTATTGACGTTGGTATTGCAGTAGAGAATTATAAAACAAATCAGAAAAGGCCTTTTTCTTGAAGCCCTGTCTTCTTCGATTCACGGCGTAAAGAAGCATACTTGTCCGGTAGGGAAAATTTAGGCGGTCGGGGGAGGATGGTCTCTTTTCCGCAGATAGGACAATTCTTTTCTAAAGTATAACCCTGATCATCCACACACTTCCTGATATGTTCAGCCATGGTATAGGATTTTACTCGTTCTTTTCTCTTTCAAATGCCGCGGTGGAAGATTTGTCATTAAATTTTTCCAAAACTTCCTGGACTTTGCGCATGGTCTGCTCCGCCGGCTTGTAATCGATATCTTCTATGATCACTTTGAAACGTCCGCCGCCCAGGTAAAATACCCGTATGGTCTGGGAAATTTTTTCCACTTCTAATAAGGTTGTTTTAATCCTTTCTACGCCATCTGGCGCGTAAGATTGGATCTTGATCTCGCCCTTGACGGTTATTTTAGACGGCTTGAACCTATCTATGATCGCGGCGGTCAAATCTTCCGCCAGCTTCTTTTCCAGCCCTAATTTTTCCAGACTGGCTTCGCCGGCAGCGACCTCTTTAAAACAGAGATAGAGATGAGAATATTCCTTGAATATCTTTTCACTGACTTGGCGGTATAATTCTTCAACTGGCTTCTGCGATCGTTTAGCCATGTTTTGGATCAGGGTTTCTGCGGTAAGCTCTTGTTTTATTTCGTCTAATTTTGCTTGCCGCTGGTGCGAACCGACTCGGCGTAAAGACAAGTCTATATGGCCTTTCGCCCGATCTATCCGCAGCACTTTACAGACGATCTGCTTGCCTTCAATGACATAATCCCGCAGGTTTCTGATCCTTCCCGGAGCGATCTCAGAGATGTGCACCAATCCCTGCTCGCCATATTCAAGAAGATCTACGAAGACGGAGTTAGGGAAGATCTTACTGACTTTACAAAAGACAATTTCCTCTTCTTCCGGGTATCCTTCCTTTTTATAGAACATGAGCTTTTAGTTGAAGATTTGTTTATAAATGTTTGGAGAAGAAAAGGAGGTAAAAAATTAAAATTCTATTCCAGCACTTCCAACACTCGTGCTGAAATCTTCGCCTTTCCACCAGTGGGGTAAGCCACTTCTTTGCTGCACACTAAACAGGCTACCGTACTGGAAGCATTGCCGAAGATGATCTGTTCGTTCTTGCATTTAGAACAGCGGACTTTAATGAATTTGCTATTAGGAGATTCCATCATTTTATACCAGCTCCACTTTCTTGACTCTCATGCCTTTACTCTGAGAAGCAGTTTTTTTACAAACACTGCAGGTGAAACGCAGATCGGTTTTCTTGGTGCTTTTAGCGCCAGTGCGCTTGAACTTGGTCACCGCTGGCTTTGAATATCTTCCTAGGTTTCCTGTACCACGGGCTGCTCCTCGTAATCTGGCACGATACTTTGAACCTCGCTTTAAAGAACTAGGCGCTTTCTTTTTGTTTTGAGCGACCTTCTGTTCGGTATGTTTTCTGCAGAATCGGCAGAATTTCTTGATGGTCTTAGGAATTTTCATGGTAACAACCTGATAAAGCTTTAGAAAAGGGGTTATTTAAAAAGGTTTTGCTTCTATACCAGACTTCTTTTAGAGAAGGGAGAGTTTTCCAGTAACTCCGTCAATCTTCTTCTCTTCATCAGGACCTATCGCGCCGCAGGTCTTGGTTCCAGGAGCAACGACAGTTCTACCGGCATCGGTGATCAATGCAGTAGTCAAACCTTCATCTTTGGCTTTCTGGAGGTACAATAACAATTCTTTTTCATCTTTCACTTTGAGTACAATCTTGGGCATCCCTTGCTTTCGCCAGGCAGATACTTTCTTTTCAGAAGATTTGAGCGTTGCTTCTACCGAGGCATGCGAACATTGCGCGGCCAGCTTTCCTTTTGGGAGATTTAAGTCTTGTCGGACCAGAATGACTTGCTTGTAATCGCTCATTGTTGGAAGAAAGAAAGATGATTTTATAAATTTGTTCCAACATTTTTCTGTTTGAGATACTTTCCTAATTCTGGATCATGTTTCTTTAAGTACTCAGCTAAAGCAGGTTTAGAAAAATCACAGCCTACACATTCATTGAGAGCGTATTGCAAACCGTATTTGCCATAAAGATCGTTTCCTTTCTCCAACGCTTTCATGGCTTCGTTTCGGGCTTGATGCTGCGGTTCTTTTGCTCTCAACTGGTAGAGTTGATCTTTACTTTTCTTTATCGAATCTGCTAGTTCATAACAATGCAGGCAATTGACGTATGCACGGTGGGAAGACATTTTAGGTGAAAATAAAGAGGGAGTATAAAAAATTTTGGATTATTGAAAATTCCAGAATGCTTACTTATTCGCTTTCCATTCCATCTCAAACAACTTGCCGAAATAATCTACAAAGTAAGGAGCTTCCACCCAGACTGCGCAATCATAACTCTTATGCACTTTCTGGTCGTCGGTCAGGAATAGCAATAAGTCTTTTCCGTCTACCATACAGAATCTAGTGGTACTGTTTTTACTGGTCTTTACTTTAGCGAATTGGGAAAA
>JAUYPX010000045.1 GCA_030697505.1 Nanobdellota archaeon
GCTATCAAATAACAAATCGTATCCATTGAACCATCCCGGTGTAAAAAAAAGTCTAAACATGAATTCTCAACTCCTCCTATTCTACCCCTCTTTCACTACTAACCTGGGGTTCATTTAAAAAGTTTACGGATTATGGAGATATATCGAATAAATAATTTGTCATTGAGTAGAGATGAATATGCCTAATAAATAATTATTTAAACAGTAAAGATTTTACTCTACGAAATGAAACTCCAAGATAAAAAGTGTGATTGCACCACTACAAATGTTCAAAAACTTACTCCGAAAGGAATTGATGAATTACTAAAAGAAGTTCCTGGCTGGGAAGTTGTTGATGGGCATCATCTTTCAAAAGAATACAAATTCAAGAAATATCTTGATGGGGTACAGTTCGTAAACCAGCTTGCCGCAATCGCCGAAGAACAGAACCATCACCCTGATATTTACCTAACCTGGGGAAAAGTCCGAGTGGAGATCTATACCCATGTTATCAATGGTTTGAGCGACAACGATTTCATTTTAGCGGCGAAGTATGATGCGATAAAGAAATAGATTTCTTATTATTTTCTAACTGTTTTTTCCAATTCATTCAAATCAGAAGCGTTATAAAATCCTGGATGGAGAAGATGACAGACATAAGAAGCTTTTTCCTTCCCATTATTAGCAAGCTCATCAATTACTGGAGTCGGCTCAAGATCATTGGCATACTTTTCTCCCGCTTCCAGGGAATCCAAACCTAGCAAACCAGCTACATGGCTTAACGCTTCTCTGGTGCAAAAATAAGTTTTATCAAAATTATGCGCTAAATGAAAAAAGCCAAAGGCGGTCTTGAAATGATTTTCACGCTCTTCAGGATTTGAAGACCAATATCCTTGATTCACTTCTTTCAATCCTCGAAAGTGATATAATACTGCCGTTTTATTTTCAGAGTGATCGCCAAAACAATCATGAGGGAAAAATGTAGGTTCGTTAAAGTGTAAAGCCAAAACTTTCTGCTCATCAAACGCAGCTGGTTCAACATAGATAGGCAATCTTCGTTTTCCGTCTGACATATAATGAAAATAAAGCACTAAATTATAAACCTTCCCTAAAAATTCTATTCCAGCGGCACCCCGCTCCACAAGGTCCATTCTTCTGAAGGTGAATAACCGCCAAAGACAAAATAAGGAGGATGGCCTACTCCCAGATATCCTTCTCCTAAGCTGCCCCAGCCCCGGCCGCGCATTCCCGCTCCTGCGCCATAGACCGGGCTGCCAAATAACTTCCAGGTCTTCATCACGCTGCTGAATCCGGAAACGTCAGTAGTCCAGTCGGCGCCTGGCTCGACGATCAATTCTCCTTTGTAGCCATTATCCTTCAAGGCCTTAATCATTTCAATGATAGGCGCATTTCCTTCGCCGGGAGCAAGGTGATCATCATGATATCCATAATTATCATCGAGATGGACGTGGCCGACAACTTTCTTTTTGGCCATCTCACCCATCTTATTGACTACCCATTCATCAAACTCCTTGTCATTCTGATCGATTGTCTTTTTTGGATCGCCGACCCAATATTTCCGCCACATGTTAACGTGCCCGAGATCAATAGTGGCAGTAATGTGCTGCCGTGATTTTTCTTCCGCTTCTTTTTCTGTAATTTTATACTTCTCCTGCAAAATCTGGGTCATGCGCTTCCTGCTTTCTTCTACTAATTTAATCAGCTCATCCGGATGCGCGCCGTAGCTTTCCGGAAATAAATTCTCCATGGCGATGGCGATCGGTTTCTTTAACTGTCCGGCACGCTGCATCTTGTCCGACTGCCGCATGGCGCTGATGCCTGCCTGCGCATACGAGTCATAGGCTTGTTCTAATGCATACGTTTCTGCACTTTGGATATGTTTGATGGTCTCTTGCTGTTCCGCAGCTTGGGCAAACTGGCTGGCTGCAGTTTCCTGAGCTTGTTTGAGGTGGTTCTCAACATTAATCAATTCCCGCTTGATGATCTCAGTAGGCATTTTCGAATCTGCAGGAACTAAGCCCATGGCAAGATCACGAACCTGCCTCTGTAATTTCCAACGTTCTTCTGGATCAGTTTCCTGTTCTATTTTTTTATAATATTCCAAAGCCTTACGCAATTTCTTCAGGCTTTCAACATGCTCATCAAAATCACGACTGTAGTTAAACGCATAGCCGCGAGCATTACCGACTTGTGTTTCTAGGGCGGCAATAACATATGCTTCCTCAGGCCGAATCTTGATCTCTTTTTCAGGATCGATATCATCGCGCAGAAATCTCACCCACATCGATTTCTCTTTTATTTTCTCTTTCTCTTGAGGACTAGCCTTTTTCCAATTCTGCCATTCTTCCCGCGCTTCCATCTCCATCTCTTTAGCTTGATCTCCCATCTCTTTCCAATTGTATTGTTTAGTCAGAAATTCCCCTTTCTTCTCATCAAAGACAGGAACCCGTTCATATCGATGCACTCGTTTTCCTACATAATCAAGATATACCGCCTCTCCTTCTTGGGCAGTTCTTTTTCTTCCATCGAAATCTTCATATTCCTCGCCAGATTTTGCTGTCAACCACACTGGCTTGGAAACAGGTTTATTCTTGTGGGCTTCCACGATCAGATTGCCAAGCCTTTTATCCACCACCCCGAAGGTTTCCTGCTCTTTCTCCTTTTCATGCATCTGGAACCTCCCGGCATATTCCCCATCCTGGTTCCATTCCGCTCCGCTGATAGGCCGATGGAATTCTCCCGTATGCACCACCACTGGGCCGCCTTTCGCCACATCACCGGCAAATTCAACTGCTCTTCGTATTTCCTGCAGAGCAAATTCTTTCGCCGATTTAGAAAAATTGCCCCGTTGATCCGCTCCCGCCAACCCCTGGATGCCGAACGAAGCGTGAGTGGTGAAATTGACTTCATTAGCTCTTCCGATCTCTTCCAAAGCTTTCCTCTGCGCTTTACCATAATATTCCGGCGTCTGCGATTGCCCTGTTCCCTTTCCGCTTCCGGTAAAGCCGATTTCCAGCGTTTTCATACCAGCGCGAAGTTTTGCTCCTACCGCGGGAACGTTAGGGACCGGACCCAGAGCTAAGCTCATACCTAGATCCTTGATGCCCACACCTACATCATTGGTAGAATTGTTAGAGGGACTGGCGTGGTCGCCCTGGCTGTGGTCATGTGCATGAGCATGATGGCCATATTCCCTGTCCATGGGCATCTGATACCCCGTTCCGAATTCAACCATTTATAGAGATAAAGAATTAAAGTATATAAACATTATTCTCACCTTTTATCCTACCTTTTCTACTTTTTCCGAGGAAAAAGAATAATCTCTGCTTCCCTTTGCGCAAGCTCTTCTAACCTAGATTGATTGTACATTTGGTGAGCAAAATGATACGCTACCGAGGGCCAGTATTCTCCCTTCCTAATCGCATCAAAGAAATCATGGTAACTGTAAACATGGTAAAGCTCTTTTCCCGGTTGAGCTAAAATCCTTATTTGTTTTTCATCCAAATCATATCCTTGATTTTCTAGTGACTTTCCCCACCATTCAAGAAAATCTTCATCTATTCGCAGTTTTGACATGCATTCTCTCTTGCCTTACTTATACATCTCATTCATCTTTTTTCCCTTATATGCTCCCATCATGGTAGCGCTCAGATGCTGGGTTATACTGGCTGCCCGGGCTGCTTGCTCGCTGAAAGAATATATTCCTTCCTCTTCATCTTGAAATTTTCTTTCTACGGCTGAACTTAAGTATTCTACTTGCCGCTGCTCGCTGGGGCTGAGGTATCCCTTATCTTCGACGATCTTGTAAATATCTTTGATTTCCTTATAGATTTCCGTCATGGGCTTATGGCTCAATTCTTGCACGTACGGGGAGTCTTGCAATCCTGCCGGAAGGGGCTGCGCTTTCCGGGTAATTTCTTCTAAATCCGTTTCTTTCCCTGGTTTCCGTTCCTGCTCCTCTAGTTCGGCCTGCTCTTCCGCTAATTCGGCCTGAGTTTTTTCAGCGCCTTTTTCAGTGCTTTCCCTGCCCTCATTTTTCTCCAGCGTCTTTTCAATAGCTTTCTCTATAGACTTTTCTGAATCTTTCTTCTGCTCAGATCTCTTTTCCTCAGCTTTCTTATCGTCTGATTTAAGTTCACCGCGCAGCTTCTTATGCGCATCTTCTATCTCCTTCTGAGAATTATTTTTGGACATGCTATTACAAAAGAAGGATACTATAAAAGATTTTGCTAGTAAAAAAAGTTAACAAGAACAGAACTCTACCACGCCGCCATGCGATGCGCTTTCTTGAAAAGATGATAGGCATTGAAAGTGTGGAAGACCGCCAGGCCGACCGCTTTCTCGACATCTTCTTTGACCTGATCTTGCTCCATCTTCAGGTGTTTCGCCGAAGGGCCTTTTGGCGCTTTAGCCGATGTAGGAGTATAGAAATCTCCAAAGAATTTCTCCGCAAAACTTTTCTTCGGCTCTTCCTTTTTCTCTTCTTTCTTTTCGACGGCAGTATTTCCTTTCGCTTCTTCCAGATACCTGAATAATTCGTCGCCTAAAGATTCCATGGCCTGCTGCACTGAAGTAGAAACATCGCCGAGCAATTCAAACAATTCTTTTTGTTTCAGCGCTTTATAGTTTTTCAACTGCTCATCGCTCCAGGCATACGCGCGAAAGGTGACTACCATCCTCCCGATATGCACCGGCCCCCGCTGATATCCTTCCTGCTGCACCTTCAATTCTGCCCGAGTCCGGTAATTAAAGGTCACTAAGACGCAGGAATGGGCCTTGCCTTTACCCGCTGGTTTCCGGGCCAGGATCTCCACATCCAACAAACTTCCTTCAAATGCTGAGACTAATTCTGCAGAAGTCAAACTTTTTTCCTTCATGGTCAAAGCGCGGGCATGGCGCAGATAGGGCTTCACCCAGGTAAGATACATCTTGATGATATCAAAATGCTGCTGCAGGTATTTCAGCTGGAAAATTTTTCTGTTCCTATGCTCGTGATGCGTCCTCTTTTTCCATTCCATATACTGGCCGAGATGCCGCTGCAGAACACGCAATACATTCTTGTTAAAATTCGCTTCTAATGATCTAAGATGCTGAACCAGCTCTTTATCATCCTTAAACGGTGGCGCATCAAAAAATAAATCCGGCAAAGTTATAAATTCCAACTCCCGCGCCATCCCATAGACCGAGGCCGCGCTTTTCCCTCCGCCCTGCACCAAATCGACAAACAATCCCTTCATGGTGATCTCTGCGGTCTTGCTGCGTTCTGCTATAGGTTTGCGTAATTCTTTTTCAATAGCATCGTAGTATCCTAACCTTTCGTCAATAATGCGTAACTCCCGCACCATCTGGAACAATTCCTTGACCATCTTTCCCATGGTCGCCAAGAACTGGGAAACTCTATCCTGTTGTGCTCCTAAGCGCTGCTGGGTCACTCCAAAGAACGCAGAGTTCTCGGCCGCAGCAAAAGAATCCTCGATTTTCTCTATGATCGGAAAAGCATCCTTGAAATAATCCAGAAGCCAGAAGTAAGGTTCCTCGAGACTTAAATCATACACTTCCCATAACAATCTGCAATTACGCAATGCTTTCGGAAATCCAGTTTTCTGATATTCGCCGGCAATAAGCTCCGCTTCCTCCTCCTCAAAACCTTGTTCCTCCAATAGCTTTGATCTATACGCTGGATCATTGACATACGCCGGATCATTGGAAAGAAGCTCTATCGCCATGCTGTTACGGTTTAATCATCTCCTCCATTACCGCCATTTCCTCCACCTGATGAACCGCTTCCTGAAGAACCACTGCTGCCGGAACTGCTTCCTCCATCAGATCCGCCACCTGAACTTCCACCAGAATCGGAACTGCCAGAGTCGTCTCCTGATTCAGATGATCCGCTAGAACCACCATTGGAATCTGAATCATCTGAATCGCTATCAGAATCATCATCCTCATTTTCTGAGTCCTCAGAATTACCACCCTTTACAGCGCTACCGATAATATTTTTTTTGCCGCTCTTATCATTTTCCTCATCTGCATCTTCGTCATCTTTATCGTCTACTTCTCCATCATCGTTATCATCCTTTTCTTCTTCAAAAGTCACTAATTTCAACACTTCTTCAACAGATACTTCTAAACGCAAGGCAATTTCCTGCACTATTTTCTCGCGATCTGTTTCTTGGAGAACAAACTTCATCTTGTTCCCATCACTCTTTACTTCTACTTCAGCCTCGCCGTCTTCGATCTCAACTTCTATTTCAATCTCTTTTTCTTCCTTTTCTTCCTCTACTTTCTCTTCTTTTACTCGCCATACCGCCTCAACTTGTCCTTCTGTCAATTGAGTTTTCTCTACAACAGCGCCAAGTATAGCAGCTTCTTCGATGGAATTAAGGACAAACCGCAGCTTTACTTCCACTTCAGATAACCCTTCCTCAATCTTTACCTTGACTTTTAGTCTCTCATCTTGATCTTCAGCTTGCTCAGCTTCTTCGGTCTCAATTTTTAATAAAAGAGCGGCTTCTTCAGCACTTAAGCTAAACTTTTCCAGAATTTCCGAGAGCAGGGCTTCTTCTCCCGTAGTTTTTGTTTCAAATTTCTGCTCCACTTTTACAATAGTTTTTCCATCTACAACTTCAGCTCTTATCTTGACCTTCTCTTCCAGAAGCCCTTTCTTAATCTCTAATAACTGAATGTCCTGTTCAATTTCTTCATCGCTCTTTCCTGTTTTTGTTTTAATCTTTAATTTAGTCTCATCTTTCTTATTTTTAATTTCAATCTTAACATTTTCAGCACTTCCACCTAACGAAGCTAAGAATTCATCTAACTGTGCTTGCTGCTCAGCAGTAAGCTGGCCTTCTATTTTAATTTTTACTTTCAGCTTCATCTCTACCTCTTCAATTTCCTCTTCGTGCTCCAATAACTCTTTTTCAAGTTCAAGTTCTTTTTCTAATAATAATTCAGGGTCTTCCTCATCAAGTAATTGCACATTTTTTTTGACTGTGAGGAGAATTTTACTATGAGCGCCGTGGGCTTTTTCCAACGCGGGGAGATTTTTTTCTTCAGCCATAGCCTTAATTTCTAAAAGTCTCTCTTGAGCAATTTCTAATCCTTTCCTTGCTTTTGCTTCAGGATTCGCAGCAAGAAGTAAAGAAATCTGCTCTAATGCGATATCGACACCCCACAGCAAAGAATCAGGAGTAACTCCTGGATCTTGTAAACTATTTTCCTGCGCAAAAGCTAAAGGCAATAGTACAAAAATCATCAAAAATGGAATATATTTTCTCATTACAAACACCTCTTATTGACCCATAAAGTTATTTTAAACTAATCCTTTTCAATTTATAAATTTACCGAGTATATTTAACCATCAAATTCAAAACAAAAACGCCGCAAGATTGGCAAACGCCTGGAAAAACATGCCGTGGGCAAGATTACTTGTGGCTAATACGATGCTTAAGGCCAGAATTCTGCCCAGGCAGATAAAAACTTCCCGGTTTACAAAATATGCCGCAACTTGTCCCTTGGCCTTATCGTACTCCAAGGCGCCGGTAGGAGATTCGCGGACTGCATGCACCAGGGATGATACCACTGTAACCGCAAACACCTGTGGAACAGTCTTCACTAAAGCCATAAGTATCCATGTTCCTGATTCAGCCACACTGCTCCAGCGCATGATCTTTCTCTTATCTGAATGATCGCTGTAGCGCCCCACCATCCAAAACAGGACTGCGCTGCTTAAAGACATTAAAGAGCCTACTATTCCCATGGAAAAATAACTTTTCAAGATGGAAAAGATAAACAATGGCCAGATCACTCCTTGGACAATAACATGGCTCCCGCGCGAAACAAAGAAAAGAAAATCCTTCCAATATTTTTTATCAAAGACCGCTTTCATCGAAAAATGATAAGGAACATGTCCATCGCCATTGAGCAGCAATAGTAATGCCGAACCAGATAGTAAGAAGGCAGTCAGCGCGAATACTATCTTAAAACCGGCGAAGGTGATAAGCAACCCGCCCATGAATGGCCCTAGCATCGCAGAAAGCACGGTCACTCCGGCACGTTTTCCTACTTCTTCGCCGCGATGCTGGCGATGGGAAGCGTGATAAAAAGCAAGATGCATGCCCATCCAGTAAAACGCCTGGGACGCACCTAAAATAGAGCTGGTCAGAAGAAGCTGCATGGCCGCAGAAGAAGCATAGTGCATCAAAGCTACGAATACTATATACAATGGCACCCCCACCATGATAGAATGTTTTATGCCAAAACGTGAAGCGAAACTGGCGGCTAAAGGCATGGTCAGCGCAAAGACTACTGAATAAATAATGAAAAACAGCAAGGTCTGTTCAAAGCTTAAATTTTTCTCCTGGAAAAGATAAAGAGGGATAAAGATAGAGATTAAAGAAATCGCGAAGGATCGCAAAGCCACGGAAAAATAGATCTGGGTCAGCTCCTTTTGAGGGAAGAATCTCCACCAGAACTGATGATGATTGACCATGAAGGAATAAATTTATAAAAGAATATAAGTCTTTCTCAGCAAGATTGGACCCATGGTCTAGCGGCTACACAAAAACGTGCCGTTTTTGGTCGCGTCTTTTGCCGCAGATGACATCTCGTTGACGCAAACGCGGAGCGTTTTATACTAAATGCTTGCGTTTTCTGTATCGAGGGGATCCCCGGTTCGAATATAAGGGCCAGTCTGCCCTTATCAACCCTCGCCCTGCTGAGGTCGAAAGTCCGGGTGGGTCCATTTCTCTTTATTCAAAAACTTCTCCATAAAAAATATAAAGCAGCCATTCTTGGCAATGTAGATGATAAGCCAACAGCTGAATCAACCTTCCGAACCGCCTTTGTACAGCGCCTATGAATCTAAAGCAAGAGCTCTTATTCCCAAAACTATCTGGTTGCTCTTTTTAGCATTTATTTTCTACCTTGGAGTGCTGATCAACATTTCCTTGCTGGAATTAGATGCTACCCAAGAAACCGGCCTCAAAACTGGAGCATTGCTGATTCTCGCAGTATTGATTATCGTTGGCATGGTCTTAACTTTCAGAAAAACAAGCCAGCCGTATCTGTTTTACAAAAACAGGATCACGCACGGAAAAGAAACGCTCTACTATGTTAACATCGATGACACTTCACCACATACTGATTTTATTGACAAAATGTTCAAAACCTATTTCATTCAGCTTGGAAAGACGTTCGCTCTCCGCCACATTCCAGAAAACATACCCTTAAGCAATTATGTACAGCAATTGATAGCATTCGCAAAGAAAAATCAATGATGGTCATAAGTTCTCTTTACTTTTTTTCCCCACCAAATATACCTTCATTATTTCTACCGTCAATGATAATACCAATGGACCAAGAATCACTCCTAAGGGGCCGATCAGCAGGATTCCGCCAAAGATGCCCAGCATGATGATGGCGACATGAACTTTCGCTTTATCACCTATTATTTTAGGCCGAAGAATATTATCAACACTTCCCACAAAAATAAATGAATACACTAACAAACCCGCTCCCTTTAGGATTAAAGAAGTTGAATCTTGAAAAACACCATCTAATATCAAAATAAGCGAAGCAGGAACCCACACTACGCCCGTGCCTATCGCTGGGATCAAGGCAAAGAACCCCATCACTAAACCCCAGAATAACGGCGAAGGGATGCCGAAAAGAAAAAAACCAAGCGCGCCAAAGAGCCCTTGAATCATAGCGATCAGCAAGAAACCATAGACTATGCCATGGATGATTTCTTTCACTCTTCCCAGTATTAAAACATAATTGTTATATCGAAGCTGGAAATAAGTATGCAGCCGCTTCAGCAGGCTTTCGCCATCTTTCAAAAAATAGAATAAAGTGAAGAAAACCACGAACAGATTGATCGCTAGCCTGGGGATGTTGACTAAAAAAGCAGAACCTTTTCCTATTATTAAGGTAGTGGCGGATCGGGCGATCTCTTTCAATTGCGTGCTAAACCATTCGCCTTGGCTGAACTCAGAAATCGCCATGCACAACTCCGTAGTGCAATTATGAAATAATCCTACCGCTAACTTCTGTTTGACTAAGAGATAGATGACATACGATTCTTGGATCAATACTTTGATCAGCAAGCCTGCGGGGATGATAACAATAAGTAGAACTAAAAAACATACTAAAAATGAAGAAAACGTAGGCTTTCCTGTTTTGGCAAGCGCAAATGTATAGAGAGGATAGAACGCATACGCCAGCAAAGCGCCGATGAAAAGAGCCAGCAAGAGAGGTTTAAGTATCAAAAAAGATAGGACTATTAAGAGAGCAAATAAAACGATAGGAACATAACTTCTGTATTGAATACTTTCACCTCTTTGAAAGACAGTAAAATTTTGTTACTTATAAAATCTGCTTTTTTTAAACAAAGAAGAAAACATAAAAGAAAAAAGAAAGAAAAAAAAGCCGTTTAGGCTTATTAGTTAGCTGCAGGCTTGCTCAACTTAGCGTCTGCATAAGTTGTGCCTTCTACAACCAATTCCTTACCGGAAAGTTCGCCCGCTCTGTTAGCGATGACTTTTCCAGCCAGTCTGGTGTCAGCGCCGCTGTAACCTGCTACTAGCATAGCCACGTTTCCGTTAGCATGCTCAAACAGCTTCACGCGCGCCTTGCCTGGAGTGAATCCTTCCGTACAATCGGATGGGTTTCCCAACAATTCAGCTGCAACGGTGTTGACACAAGGTCCGCCTACTACAACTAAGTTCTGCGCTTTCGCGTCAGCGACTTCGCTGTCCAGCTTGGTAGCATCAACAAAGGTTACTGCCTTCATGTCTCCGGCAGCTTTGCTGCTAGACGAAGTTGCGCCAGAGGTTACATATACCAATGGACTCTTCAAAGCTTGAGGCCACTTTATAACCAAGGTGTCGGAACTTGTTCCGCCACCGCTAGGGCTGTTTCGCTGCACCCATGCTCCGTTAGCAGAGTAACCATAGGAGTTATCCTCATCATCATCAGGCGATACTAAGGTTATGCCTGTTTCACTTGCTAAATCTAACTCGGTGCCTGATGCAGTGATGTTAAATGCTTTAACATAGTATGGCGTAGCTTCTGCGACAGTTCCTTTCAGGTCGTCGATCCGATCTCCATCAAACAAGCTAACGTTAAACCTAATCTGGTTGGTTTCTTCGGTAGCACTAGCATCTTCAAACCAAATCTTTCCTCCTCCTTGAGTTACGACGTAATCACTACTGCCGTTGCCAGCCAGTGCTAATAATCCAACTGACAAAAATGTTGCTGCTGCGCCGCCGGTAATGCTAATGTTCCAGTCGTCGCTGTCAGTAGCTCCTGTATTAAGAACGCCAGCGCCTGCCGCAATCGCTGCATTTGAAGCGTTAGCAAAGTTGTAGGTCTTACCGCCTAGCTTCAAAGTACCTGTCGCTGAACTAGCTCCATGCGTGACTGGCCTTTCCACCGTCTCTCCGGTCGCTAAAACCTTAAACTTTGCATTTGGATTAGAGGCTGTCCTCTTGTCTGCGCCTTTGTACTGCACAACATGCGAGACTGAATCCTTGTCCGTATCATCGTTCAAGATGAAGTAACCTTCATCTCCAATAGACGACTTGTTCAAATACAATTTGTCGTCTTGGCTTCCCAGACGCATACTAGTTGCGGCTGATGCAAAAGCCAGAGGGAAATCAATCACTTGCCCTGCGGAGTTAGTGAACTTTACCCAGTACTCTTTTTCACCTGCTTTATCCTTGACGGAGATTTCGTCAGTCTTTACTGCAGGATTCAAACCTTCGTAGCGGACATCCCAGTTCTGAGAGAACACTAAATCCTTTTCTTCCAGCTCTGCCTGTCCCAACAAAGTCTCGCCTGGAGCGATGAAGTAATCTTCCTGCGCAGTCATGTTGATCATGATGCTGTCAATCTCTAATTCACCATCAACAGTCGTGGTAGCCTGAGTCAGCATATTTCCTCGGATGATGACCCGCGCTCCATCGATAGCTTCATCATTGACTTTTAAGTCATCGGTATCTGAGGAATTGGTATGGATAACATCATCTTCCAATTCTAGCTTATCTGCTCCCAAGAAGAATTCAGCCTGGTGTACTCCGCCAGCGTAATCTTGGTACAAGACTTCACTCAAACCTATTACTGTTCCATCAGATAAAGTTTCTGTATCTCCTTCAGACATCAACGGAGTAGTTTCTCCGTTGATAGTAAACTTAGCTTTGTTCTTGCTGTCTGTGAAAAGCAAGTTGGCATCATACTCTTTACCATCGACGGTGTACGACTTTGACTCCCCTTCCAGTAAGGTATCCTTCTCAGAACCGGACATCATGGTCAAGGTGACTTTTTGAGCTGCATCGCCTCGCGCTTTAACAATATTAAAGGTCTTACCCATGAAGGTCAAGGTCTTATCCTCAAAGTCATCTAACTTATAGCTTTCCGATGAATCGATATCTGACTTAGCAGCAGTAAGGAAGTTCATCTCATATCGAGCGAACTGCGCGCCGTCTTTGATCTTCACGAAATCTGAGGTGACATCTTCATCATCTTCTTCATAAGAAGTGTTGATAGAAGTTCTATCAAAGTATATGAACTGCTCATACTTGAACGTTCCTTTTGAACTGGTCAATTCACCGTCTGCTAATGCAGTCAAATCGTCGTCGTCAACAAAGTCAACCACTCCGCCGGTTGCTGGACCGATGGATTCACCAAACTCTAAATCATCAGTTCCGCTCTTAACCATCCAAGCGTCTCCAGAAACAGCGACGCTTGATGTTGCAGCTGCTCCAGCATATTTCATGCTTGCCGCAATATCAGTCATTGCTAAGTTGTCTACGGACGCAGCATTTTCTCCTACGACCAATAAACCGTTAAATACGCCGTCAGATACGAACATACTTGGATACTCGCTCAAATCTGCAGCCATTGCACCCATTACTGTTGCACCAAGCATGGTTGCGCCTGCTCCAACAGCAAGGATACGTTTTGCTATTTTTTTTACCTTCATTTTAAAACACACCTCCGTGTTTTGAATATGTTTTTTTCCAACTCTTTCCTCAGTTCAGCCATCATAGCGAATTTCGAACCGCAAACCAGGAAGGTTCACTTGTTTCGATCCTACAATGGACCAAAGCATTGCCCTACTTGTGAGATAGAGCGCTTGAGGTAGTTACTCATTGAGGGTCTAATACCAAAAAATTGTTTATAAGTCTTTCGTAAAAATAAGGGAGTGAAAAAGTAGTTATTTCCCAATATGCCTCTAAAGTCGAAAATTTTTAACCCTTGGGCAGTCATCATTTGTAAATGATAAAACATAGTTCTGGAACTTAGTTCGGGTAAATGGGTCGTTTTAGTTAACAATATACCCGTTATCAGGCCTAAAGGATTATAAAGATTCATCTTCCGAAGGACATAGATGGAAATAAACAGCCTACCATTACCAGAACCGTTCAAGAAACAATACAGCAAGTTTCCAACTCTTACCCCTATCCAAGAAAAAGCAGTAAAAGCAGGGTTGCTGGAAGGAAAATCGCTGTTGGCCTGCGCTCCTACTGCTTCCGGTAAGACCTTGATCGCCACTATGGCTATATATAATATACTCAGCAAAGGAAAAGCCATCTATTTAGTGCCTCTCAAAGCCTTGGGCTCGGAAAAATACAAAGAATATCTTAATGTCTTCAAAGACTCGCCGTATAAAGTAGGATTAGCCACCGGAGACGTCGATTCTGAATCCGATTACTTATCTAAATATGATGTACTTATTCTTACCACAGAAAAGCTCGATTCTCTGTTGCGCCATAAAGTAGGCTGGCTTTCTGAAGTGAAAGTAGTTATTGTCGATGAAATCCATCTGCTGAATGATGTTTCCCGCGGGCCGACCTTAGAAATCA
The DNA here is from genome assembly GCA_030697505.1 of Nanobdellota archaeon. Classification (GTDB taxonomy): domain Archaea; phylum Nanobdellota; class Nanobdellia; order Woesearchaeales; family GW2011-AR9; genus JACPIL01. Next base: position 13,866 of record JAUYPX010000045.1, read on the forward strand.
TCCTTACCTTGCTCAAGAACCTGATTAAGCCGCAGATCATCGGCTTGTCCGCCACCATCGGCAATCCTCAGGAATTGGCAGACTGGTTAGGAGCAACTTTAGTCATCGACGACTGGCGGCCGGTCGAATTGAAGAAAGGAATTTATGCCGAAGGGAAGGTTGAATATTATTAGAAAAAGAAACTCCGCCGCCATGGTCAAGACGACTTTACGTTATTTAACTAAACTCAAAATTCTTTCAAACTCTTTCGCATCATACTTTTCTTTATACTCCGCCGCCGCTTCCCGCAGCTCTTTCAAGGTAAAATCAAATCCTTTCTTCACCAGCGTTGCTCGCTGCTTGCCTACAAAATCAGCGAACTGGGTTACGTTGTGCGGCTTTTCCGATTCATAGCAGCGTTCAAAATCAATCAACGTGGCATTCAACTCTTTGTCCACAATAATATGCTTCAGGGGGTGATGCATCTCTTCCTTGTTCACCTGCAATTTATCCATCACATAGCACTGCTGAAAGACAGATTTCAAAACTGCCCGTATATCTTCTTTAGAAGCCTTAGGCAGCCATTCTTCAATATAGTCTCCTTCCGCAAACTCATACGCGACATACTCTTCTGCTGAAAACAACATTCGTGGACCAATGTTTCGTTCGTTCAATACTTTCAGCCAATGCACTTCGCTGGCAATGGCATCAGTAGACTTACTATCTTTCTTCTTGACTTTCACCGCCACAGTGATAGTGCGTTTCTTTACCGGAATCTGTTTTTTGATCACTAAACTTTTATCAAACTGGCTAGTATACACTATTCCTCGCTTTCCTTCTGCGAAGTAATGGACATTTCTTAATAGCTTTCCTTCCAGCTGACGTAGCAGCGGCGTTTTCGTGATTTTGTAGACATATAAAGTTTCAAAAGCAACTTTTTCTTCACCTAATTCTTCCCATTGCAGCATATTATGCTCTAGAATCTCTTCGATCTTCTGTTTACTAGTAAGGGAAGAAAATAAGAATAATATTACTCCTTCTGGAAACATATGACCAGAAACCTCCTTAAAGAATCGTTCAGAAATCTCCCAGCCTTTTTTGCCGCCATAGATAGCCTGGTCTTCAATCCCTTTATCCTGCGGCAAATAAGGAGGATTAAAGATAACCGTATTAAAATAACCGTCCAAATTCTCAAACAAATCTCCTTGCAATACTTTGATCTTGCGCAGCTTCTTTTTCTCGATTTCTTTTTGTAACGCTTCAACCGCATGAACATTGATGTCCACAGCAATTACTTCTCTTACGCTAGGAACTTCTATGGTAGTCAAAGCCTGAATACCTGTGCCCGTACCCATATCGAGAACTCTTCCGGTAGCAAAACGTCGCACAAATTTCTGCAATAGATACGAATCCTCAGCTGGCTGGTAGATATCCATGTCATTCATTTTACAATAAAAAAAGATTGTTTTAGATAAATGTTGCTCTTTGAACCCAAAAAGTTAATAAATAAACATGATGCCCAGACTCTTATTGGGCTCGTGGTCTAGCGGCTATGATGCTGCCCTTACAAGGCGGATGTCGCCGGTTCGAATATAAGGGGAGTCTCCCCTTATCAACCCCTACCTTCGGGGAAAACGAAAGTCCGGCCGGGCCCATTCATTTTTCTTCCTTACTGGCCTTACTATCATCCGGCTGCTCCTCTTTTTCATCTTTTTCATCCTTATCGTCATCTTTTTCATCTTTGTCTTTATCTGCGTCAGGACCATTCTTGTTTTTCTCTTCTTTCTTGGTAAATTTCTCTTTGACGTCTTCGCCCAGCTTCTTCGCTCCTTTCGTCACCTTCACCGCCAATCCGCTAAGAGTGCCTACTGCAGCGATAATTGCAGTGATGGCTACCGCATTCTCCTTCAACCATAACAAAGGAGTCTGCTTGGGCTTTTGCGCATCTTCTAAACGATAAGTGATATCTTCGATCGCCGGGCCGGCAAGATCAACATTGACTTTCGCGTCTTCGAGATGGTTGGTCAACATTTGCTGCTGCGCATCCTGCAGCTGTTTCTTAGCCGCTTTGATGTTTTCAAATATTTCAGCCACCAAATAATTCTCTGCTTTCTTCTCGTAATACAGATCTTCCTGCTCCTGTAATTTCTTCTTCAGTTCGGTCATTTTCAAGTTCAATTCTTCTTTATTCACCTTTACTTGCTCAGCGACCGCAAACACAACCGGAAATATTTTCTCATCGATCTTGACTGAAGCGGTGATTTCGCCTTCTTTCAAAATATTTATCTTGACGGTCAGGGAATCCTGTTCCCCAGGTTTGAGCCGGGAAATAGCGGTAGAACTCAAATGCTGTATCCCTTCCCCGACCACCTTCGCAGAAAGGTCTTTGATGGTATCTGTACCTTCATTAGTCACTAAAAAAGTAACTTGATTTTCCTTCAGCTGAAGGCTGGTTGGAAAATAAGAAACAATATTTATTTTTGAATCATAGGAACTTACCGCGATAGGAATTTGTTTGGTAACTTTACTACCATCAACAGAAGATGCTGCATCGGTGACCGTCAGCGTAACTTTAAAGTCGCCAACATTCTCAAAAGTATAGCTAGGATTCTGCTCCATACTATCGATCACTTCATCATTATTAAAATCCCAGGCGTAGGTAAGTTGCTTATTATCGATTCCGGAAACACTGGCAGTGAACTTGACACTTAAAGGAGCAATCCCTGAGAAAGGCGCAGCGATAACGGAAACGCTGAAAGGCTCTTCCACGTTTACAGTAGTAGAAACAACCGTACTGCCGCTGGCCGCAGTGACATTGGCAGTAGCAGTATACTTTCCTGCTGCATAGGTATGTTTTGGAGATAATTCGGTGCTGTCTTCCTTTCCATCACTCTCAAAATCCCAGGAGACAGAGAGAATCTCTTCGGAAGAGACTAAATCAAAAGAAACCTCTAATGGAGCTTTCCCGGAAGTGGGAACCGCATTCAAGGATAATGTTTCTTCTGCAACAGCAAAAGAACTCAATAACAATATAACCACAGATAACAAAATAATAAAAGATCGGCCCATTTTTCTCACCGATATCAATTGCTAAACATTCCCTTTTTAAAGATTATGATGAGCTAAAAGTAGTATCGCAAACCACCATAAGACAAAATAAACATTTTTAAAGCAGTAATAACTTCTAGGCCTATGCAGGAAAAATTAGTGGAATTGCTGTTGAACCAGGACGAATTAGGCTGGAAAAAGATCATCTATGATTTAGTGGAAAGCGAACAGATGGATCCCTGGGATATCAACATCTCCTTATTAGCGCAAAAATTTATCCAGATAATCAAGAAGGCGCAGGAGCATGACCTGACTATTTCCGGAAAGATCGTGCTTGCTGCGGCTATTTTGCTGAAAATCAAAGCTACTCATTTAATAGATAATGATATTTCAAACTTAGATAAGCTCATCAACCAAACCGATGAGATCCCTGAAGATGAGCTCTTCGGAGAAGTAGAAGAACGGCTCCGTAATCCAAATCTTGCCCATCCCCAGCTTATCCCCCGAAACCCGCAGCCCCGAAATCGGAAAGTATCCGTGCATGATCTGGTCGAGGCCTTGCAGAGAGCGATGGCTACCAAGAAAAGAATTTTAGCACAGCAGCGACCTACTCCTTATCCCTACCGACCGCAGAGAAAAATAGACATTCTTGACGTGATCAGAGATGTATACCATAAGATTAACTATTATACTAATAAAGACAAAAATACTAAAATTACCTACACTCGGCTTCTGCCTCCTAAAGCCGGAAAGCAGGAAAAAGTCTATACCTTCATGCCCTTGCTGCATCTGGAACATGAACAGAAGATCGAGATGGAACAGCAGCAGCACTTTGAGGAGATCGTGATCAGTTTGACCAAAAAAAATAAAAATTGATTTTTGACCTACTCTGATTCAAAATGGGAATAGAAACGCTTATTGAATACACGGCTCCGGATTTCAGCACTAATTGTAAAACCAATGCTCGATACAAAAGAAGCACCAAAACCAAGAAGTTAGTGACAAAAGATAAGGTTGTGCTTTTAGTCCCTGAAACTTTGGAAGTTTTCAATACGTATAGTGAATGGCAAAAACATCCAGTAGTATTTTACCGCTACAAAGATGCTGATGCTTATATCCGTAACGAAGGAGAAGCTGTTATTTTTCTAGCAGATGGAACCTACACCTCCATTCCTTTCTCATCACCAACGATGGATGTTGATCTATACAAACAGGCCAGCAGATATAATCTAAACCGGGGTTGGCTGAAGGTCATCAACCCATAAGTCAATATTAAAGAGTAACATTTTTAAATGATGAAGCTAAAATCTGCTTTAAAGAGTCACCACCAGATAGATGTTCTACTATAGATGAAATCAGACAAAATAGCTACCACAAAAAATATCAAAGTACCGGAAGGCATTGTAGAACAAGTTCTAGGACAGGATGAAGCCGTCAAAATCATCAAGAAAGCTGCTTTACAGCGCCGGAACGTGTTCTTGATCGGAGAGCCGGGAACCGGTAAATCTATGTTAGGGATGGCTTTAGCAGAACTTCTTCCAAAATCTGATCTGAAAGATATTCTTGCCTATCCTAATCTTAATGACGAGAATAACCCTTACATCAAAACTCTGAATGCCGGAAAAGGACGGGAAGAAACGCAGAAATATCTTTTAGATGCCAGCCAATCCATGAAAAATAACAGTTTCTACTTACTGATCATTTTATTTGTGGGTATAGTTTTATCTTGGCTTACCTGGAAACAATTTAGTGAGTATGGAACCGTAGAAGCTTCTATAATGACCGCAGCAAGTGCTGTAGTTCTTGGTTTATTATTATTGATGACCATATTTTCCATGAATATGGGACCAAAGATGTTCCAGGCTGCCAAAAACATCGCGCCTAAAGTCATCGTCGATAATTACAACAAAAAGATAGGGCCATTCTTTGATGCGACTGGTGCGCATGCTGGGGCATTGTTAGGCGATGTGCTTCATGATCCGTTCCAGACGTTTTTAGGAGACTTAGAAATAAGTAAAATAGAAAAAAATGCTATCACAAAAAATAAGCTAAGTAAGGAAATAGATCAAGCTTTCTTAAAACATAAAGAAAGCATTATCAGGAAAAAAGAAAATAACTACGAAGCTGCTTTCCTTCCAAAAAATGAACTTAATGTTTTGGGTGAAACTAACGGTTCTGCTTCTCCAGTCGAAGTTTTATCATGCAACAGATATGATTATGTTGGCGAAATGATGAAACTCACAACTTCCGAAAACAAGGAACTCGTAGTTACGCCAGAACATAAAATAGCTGTTCATAGAAACGGAAAGACAGAGTACATCGAAGCTAGAACTATTAAGGAAGGAGATGAGGTAGTTGTTCAGATAGAAGAAGCTATTATCGATGAACAAGATATTATCAATGTCTACGATGCACGACAGCAGGAACAATGTAAACTTTATTACCAATACCAAGAACTTAAGACCCAAAATCCAAGCTGGGGGTACAAAAGAATTTCAAAAGCTCTTGGACAGCCTATTGGTAAAACTCGATGGTGGCATGAAGGAAAACATACCCCCGTACCAATTCAAACGGCAAATTGGTTAAAAGAAAGAGGTTTGCTTCCTCTTAAAATTGATAACCAAAAGTCGCCTTTAATTGCTAAAGTTCTTGGAGCAACATTCGGAGACGGAGGAATTTTTGAAAACTTAAATGGGATCTTCTTATCCAGTTCTGAAAAAGAAGCGGTTGAAGAATTTGGAAAAGATCTGGAAAAAATCTTTGATTTGTACAAGAATCAAAATTCAAGAATCATCGAAGCAGGTGTATATGGTCACTCTTGGTGCTATCAGAACACGAACAGAAATATCATTTATTTCTTCTTGGCCTTAGGTGCGCCTAGAGGAAATAAAACAAAAATAGAATTAAAAGTACCGGGGTGGATTAAATTAAACCATGACTTCGAGAGCGAATTTTATGGTTCTCTTTTAGGCGGAGAACTGGGCACACCAATCATTCATAAAAGAGGCAATTACTTAACTTCATTAGAATTAGGTATTACCGGTCTGCCACAATTCAAAGAAAATAGAATATCTTTCCTTAAGGAATTGGCTGAATATCTCCAAAAAAACAGAGTCAGCACAACTTCAATTTATGAAGGAAAATCTAAAACAGAAGGTTCACTTATGTTTAGATTGCTTATTGAAAAGAAAATGGATAATGTACTTTTATTCTTAATGAACATTAAAATAAATTACTGCAGATACAAAATAGAAAGATTGTATAAAGCATTAGGACAATGGGCTATGCTTAAGAAAAACAAATATAATGAGTTACTCCAAAGAGGCTACGGTGCAGAACACGCCATGAAGACTCTTAATCTTACACCTAATTCACTCTACTTACTACTTAATCATTTCGGACCTAAAGAGGCAGAAGCATGAAACTAACATCCCAAACTATCACAAAAATAGAAAAAATCCAATACCAAGGTAAACTGTATAACATTACCACCAGCTCAGGCAACGTCATCGTAAATGGTATTCTTTGTAAAAACTCCGGTGGTTTAGGCACGCCTGCAAATCAGCGTGTAGTCGCAGGTATGATTCACAAGGCGCACAAGGGAGTGTTATTCATCGACGAGATCGCCACCCTTCATCCACGGACTCAGCAGGAATTACTTTCTGCGCTGCAAGAAAAGAAATTTCCCATCACCGGACAGTCTGAACGCTCTGCCGGGGCGATGGTAAGGACCGAACCAGTGCCTTGTGATTTTATTTTAGTCGCTGCCGGCAATATGGAAACTATCAAAAATATGCATCCTGCCTTGCGTTCCCGAATCCGTGGTTATGGATATGAAGTATACATGAACGAAACCATGCCCGATACCAAAGAAAATCGCACTAAAATTGCCCGCTTTGTCGCGCAGGAGATCAAGAAAGAAGAAGGGAAAATTCCGCACTTTGATATCTCTGCCCTAAAAGCAATCGTCGAAGAAGCCAGACGAAGAGCGAATCGTAAAGCGCATCTTACTCTGCATCTGCGAGGCTTAGGCGGCTTGGTCCGGGCTGCCGGCGATTTAGCAAAAGAAGAAGGCGCAGAATTTGCCACCAAAGAACACGTCAAGAAAGCAAAAGTCTTAGCCCGCCCGCTGGAACAGCAGATCGCCGATCAATACATTGAACGCAAGAAAGAATACGAAGTGATCATGACTTCCGGCGCACGGATCGGCAGAGTGAATGGCCTAGCGGTCATCGGCGGAAGTTCAGCCTACTCAGGAATTTTATTACCTATTGAAGCGGAAGTGACTCCCGGCGGAAAGAAAGCAGAGATCATCGCTACCGGAAAATTAGGTGAGATCGCCAAGGAAGCCGTCAAGAACGTCTCTGCCATCATCCAGAAATACTTCGGTGAAGATATCAAAGAGACCAAAGATATTTTCGTGCAATTCCTGCAGACGCATGAAGGCGTAGAAGGAGATTCCGCTTCCATCGCCGTCGCTACCGCTATCATCTCCGCGCTCAAGGAAATTCCCATCAAACAAGAAGTTGCCATGACCGGTTCGCTCTCGGTGCGTGGAGAAGTCCTTCCTGTCGGCGGAGTATCTTCAAAAGTCGAAGCCGCCATCGATGCGGGAATCAAAACCGTCATTGTGCCAAAATCAAATATGCAAGACATTGTCATCGACGAAGATAAAATATCCAAAGTCAAGATCATCCCGGTAGAAACCGTCGAAGAAGTGCTGGAACATGCTTTGGATTGGAATGGCAAAGGGAAGTTGAAAGAAAAGATATTCAATGGGAAGAAGAAATGATAAATTATGATAAGAAAAATAACTACCCCTATCACTATTGATGAAGAAGTTAGCTTTGTTCCCGAGCCGCCGCATTATTTTACTATAAACAGAGACCCCCAACATGGAGGATTGATTTGTTCTTATTCTGGATACTTCAAAAAAGAAGGAGAAGTGCCTATTTATGACGATGCGATGAATGAATCGCTGCTTTCCGATAACCCCTGCTATAAACTAATCCCCGTGTATTTTCACCTTAAAGAACAAAGAGATAAAAACAAAAACCAAAATATTTAAAAACCACCCCTTAATTAGAGCTTAAATGGCACGATCAACAGATAGATCCAAACGAAAACCATCTGGCGGAAGATACCACTTCACCAGAGGCAAGAAGCGGCAGGAATTAGCTGGATTCCAGGCTAACACTAAGTTAAGCCCGGAAAGAAAAGTTAAATCTACCCGCGTACGCGGCGCAGAAGTAAAGTTCTCTATGCTGGCAGCAAGCCATGTCAACGTTTGCGATAAAAAAGGGAAAGCCACTAAAGTTGAAATTCTGAACGTAGTTGGAAACCCCGCTAATCCTCATCTAGTAAGGCGAAACATCATTACCAAAGGAGCGATTGTTGAGACCAAGATGGGAAAAGTGCGCGTTACTTCCCGCCCTGGCCAAGAAGCTGCCTTGAACGGTGTTTTGGTAGCGTAAGTTTCTTTACAATTTTAATAAATATTCTATCCACTGGACAACCCACTGGACAACTAACAATAGCCTTTAATTCTCCAAAATTTTTCACTTTAATGCGTTCTTAACCTATCCACTCCCGCACTGGTCAACCCCGGCTAGACTATATAAACAACCAGAGTTCTTAAGATTTCATAAAACTGAGGTGATGCCCATGGTTGACTTAACCACAAAAACTATACAACGAATATTTCACAGGCAAGTGCAGGAACTTACCCAACGGACAATTATGTCGAAAGAAGAGACATTTGATTATCAATTAAGCGGAGGATGGATACAATGAACAGCAACATCAGAGAAAGGATAATGTACCTTATGGAAAAGTATGAAGAGCCGACAGCAAGGCACGCCAAACAAACCTTTATTGACGAATTTGACTATTACGCTATTTCTTAGACCAGACCATCTACACACCTTACCACCCTTGCGGCCCTCACCCGGCCGCATTTTTTCCATTTTGCACTTTTAGACGCAAGAAATATAAATATAGAATAAAGATCCAAGAGCATGGAGATTCTTACTAAAACAGAACTGCAGATGCGCTTTGCTGAGATGGCAGAACAAATCAGAAACGGAGCAGTATTCATCTATCCAACTGATACTATTTACGGGATTGGCTGTAATGCGCTGGATAAAAAAGCCGTAGACAAGATCAGACAGCTCAAAGACCGCCCTACTAATCCTTTTTCTATCATCGTTCCTTCAAAAGGATGGATAACAGAAAACTGTATCGTAACAAAAGAAGCCAAAGAATGGCTCAATAAGCTTCCTGGCCCTTACACCCTTATCCTGAAGCTCAAAAATAAAATTGCTATCGCTAAAAGTGTCAATCAAGGAGAAGAAACCATCGGGATAAGAATTCCTGCTCATTGGATCAGCGGTGTAGTACAGAAATTAGGCTTTCCAATTGTAACCACCTCCACCAATCGCTCTGGCAGATCATTCATGACTACTCTAGAAGACCTTGATCCGACAATAAAAGACGGAGTTGACTTTATCATTTACGAAGATGAAAAGAAAGGCCGACCCTCTAAGATAGTAAATTTAGTGGAAGGAAAAGTGAAGGAAAGATAAACATGGCTTATAAATTAATCTGCTTTGATATGGATGGAGTTATTTTCAAAGATATCAACTTCTGGATTGAACTTCATAAAAAATTTGGAACTTTAGAACAAGGGATTAAACTAACGGAAAAATATCTTCATAACAATTACAAAAAACTAGTGGAAGAAGTAGTTGTAAAATTATGGAAAGGAAAGAATGCAAAACCGTATTATGAACTAGTAAATTCGTTGGAATACCTCCAAGGAGTTCAGAAAGTCTTTAATCATGTTAAAAAAAAAGGTTTGATTAGTGCTATAATTAGCGCATCAAGCATTGATGTCGCCAGAAGATTTCAGCAGGACTATGGTGTTGATCATATTTTTGCTAATGAATTGATTATCAAAGACGGAAAAGTTTCCGGTGAATTTATCTGGCCAATCGGCGTTGGAAAACACAAAAAAGCAGAAATCATCCGCCATTTGTGCAAAGATTTAGGCATCCAGAAAAAAGAAGTGATTTACATTGGTGATAGCGATACTGATATTGAAGCATTCAAAGAGGTTGGTTTATCAATTGCTTTCAATTCATCATCAGATCAATTAAAGAAAGTGGCAACGTATGTTGTTGAGAGTAACAATTTAGCTGATGTTTTACCGTACCTTAAAGATAAAAAATAGTTTTCCTAAAGTCTTACTTCTTCCCTTTGCCATTCCAATCCAAGAAATTCTCTTTCTTTCTGTTGATGAAATACAACACCGCAAAGAAAGTTATTACTAAAAGTGCAAATCCAATCTTACTTCTGGTGTCAAAATATCGGATAGTCCCACCAAAGGTTGCGGCAATGCTGCCCATGAACAAGCCCATGGTCACGCTTTCCTGTAATCTTGGCAGGAACAAGGCTAATAATAAGATCGCTAGGTTGAACAAGGAAATAAAGACATATTTTCGTCCTTCGTATGATAATTTTGCCTGTTCAAATTCATCTTGCGCTTTCTGTAATTCATCATTGCACTTGCGCTGGTTTTCATCGATTACCGCACGCTCTGGCGTAGTTAATTTATCTGGAGCAGCTGGATAGGGGTACTTTCCATAGCAATCGGTATATGGCCCATGAAAGTACGCATTCGTTCCCGTATACT
>JAUYPX010000015.1 GCA_030697505.1 Nanobdellota archaeon
TCCATTGGTCATGTTTGTACGCAGAGTAACGTTTAAATTAGTACTACCTACAAATCTACTGTTGGCTGCTGGTGTTACCTGAGTAAAACTTGCATTACTTAATCCAGCTAATAAATGGGCAGCTAAAACCGAAATAGACAAACCTAGTACAATTAAAACCAATAAAACTTTTAATCCTTTTCTCATGGTAACATCCTACCTCTTTTCAGTGATTATGATTGTGAACTAAGTTCTAGAACAACCATAAGGAACTTATAAACCTTTATAAATACTCCAAAGTAGTGACAATTATATCGCAGATTTTATATAGAATTATTTATTCATTCACACATGAAACGCTTCTTGCTCACCGAACTTCCTATAAAAAACAAAACAATTTTCCTCCGCGTAGATTATAATGTCCCTTTTTCAGAAGGTAAAATCATTGATAATACCAAAATAAAAGCATCTTTGCCGACCATCAGATATTTACTGCAGAATAACTGTAAAATCATTCTTGCGACTCACTTTGGCCGACCGAAAGGATTTTCTACAGAATACTCTGTCAAGCCCTTAGTAAAAGAATTGCAAAAGTTATTGCCCACGAGGAGAATAGTAAAATTAAACGATTGCTTGGGAAAAAAAGTCCTCGAAACCATCCGGCAAGGAAAACCGCAGACCATTTTCATGCTGGAAAACCTTCGATTTTATCCAGAAGAAGAAAAAAATGATTCTTTTTTCGCCCATTCCCTGGCTAATCTTGCTGAACTGTATGTCAACGATGCTTTCGGCGTTGCGCATCGAAAACATGCTTCAGTCTGCGCCATCACTGAATTTCTGCCTTCCGCTCCTGGCTTATTGTTGGAAACGGAAATCCGATCTCTTTCCCAAGCATTAAATCCAGAAAAACCATCAGTATGGATCATGGGCGGAGCAAAATTAGATAAGATAGCTCTCTTGGAAAGAGCTCTCAAAAAATATGATTATGTATTGATAGGCGGAGCTTTAGCCTTTTCTTTTCTTAAAGCTAAAGGTATTCCCGTTGGCGCTTCCAAAACCGATGCTGCTTCCAATGAAGTGGCCAGAAAGATCCTCAATAGCAAGTATGCCAGCAAAATAGTATTACCGGTGGACTTTGCGGTAGCTGAAACATTCTCTCCCAGAGCAAAAGTAAGCACCGTAGAGTACAACCAGATCCAGCCGCATCAAGTCGCCCTAGACCTGGGAACAAAAACAATCGCCTTATTCAGAAAATATCTCTCTTCCGCTAAAACAATAGTATGGAATGGCCCTTTAGGATATGTTGAATGGGCGCAATTTGCGGTGTCGACCAAGGAAATAGCCCGCTTTCTCGGCAAGATGGAAGATTCCATCACCATCGTCGGAGGAGGAGAGACTGCAGAAGCGATACTTAAATTCCATCTCCATCATAAACTTACCCATGTTTCAACTGGGGGAGGAGCGGCTCTAGAATTCTTAGCTGAAGGAGATCTGCCGGCCCTGCAATGCTTGGAAAAGAATTACCAGAAGTTTAGAAAAAGAATTCCAGTAGTAAAACAAGCAAACTAGTTTTTCTGCTCTACCATAACCAGGACATTTCTGCCCAAGCTGGAATTGATCAAACTCTGAAGTTCTCCTTGTTCTCGGGCCAGCGCCTTCTGCAGCTTGGTTGCTTTTTCATTGAGCAACGATATCTCTGCATCCAGCTTTTTCACCAGTTTATGATAATGGTCCAGGCGATAGGCAGCATCATCGACTTTGATCACAAAGAAATTATGCTGGACCTGCTCCGTGATTTCCCGTAATTCTTTCTGAAGTTCTTGATACTCATCTTTTACAGAACGTAAACGCTGATTGTAGATCCCCTCTAAGGCGGAGATAGAAGAGAGCATGCTTTCCTGATGCAAATAAAATGTTCCTTGCCGGAGCGACTCAGCGACCTTCTCGAGCAGATCCAATACAAACAAGCCTTCATCTTGATGAAAGGAAGAAAGAGGATCCTGGAGATATGAAAACAACAGGCCGTTGGAAGGCTCACGTTCCTGGTATTGCTGCAGCAACGGTTTGATCTTCGAGAAAAAAGAAAGGATCTCCATCTCTTTTTCTTCTATTCGCTGCCCTAATTCCTTTTTCCTTTTAGTGAGCTCATCGAGGTCCAGATTCTTTTTATCGCCACGCAGCTGCTGCAAGGATTTCTCTTTTTCTCCCTTTTTGTGCTGAGCGGCCGCCAGCCTCTTATTTTTTGTTTCCACTTCTTGGCGTAACTGCTGTAAATGCGCATGAATCCGGCGCAGGTACTCTGCCTTTGAACCGATAACCTGGAGAGCATGATACTTGCTTTCTGAAATTCTATTATCGAGTTTTTTCCTGGTCGCATCCAGATCTAAGAGCACCGATAGCAAAGGATTAGTATTGGCCTGCTCATGCTTTTCCAAGATGAAACTAAAATCATGAAGAAAACTCCGTGATTCGATCTTTTCGATCAAGAGGTATAATCTTTTTTCCAATTCCTGGTTTACAGCCAAAACTTCTCCGATCGCAGGCTGGTCAGGAAAATGCAGCAGGTCCAGCATCTGCCTGGTTTCCCGGAGCAGAGGAATTACGTCTTGGGCGCTGGGATGCAGGCGGCTTCTTTTCTGCCATAGGTCAAGCTGGACTTCTAAAGCCCAGCGCCTATCTTCCAGGATTTTGGCGTGTTCTTTAACCGCAGGGAGAAGATGGTGTTGTTCTACTATTTCCTGAGAACGCTGCTGCAGCCATTCCTGAATCTGAGAAATAGATAGCTCTTCCTGACTTGTTTGTGTACCGTTCTTCAAAAACAACACGGCCTTTTGCAGCCAGCTCACTCGCACCACCTCTGTAGAAAATTCAGGAGAGTACTATATAATAATTTCCGTAGGTAAGGATATATAGGATATTTTATGAGAAACAAATCTTGCTTTATTATAAAACTAAACCACTTCACTTCCCAGACACAATCTCCAGCACATCCAGATGCTTCAGCGCATAATCCTTGCCAACAGTTTTCTTAGTCCGCACATCTTTGGCGCAGATGAAATTCTTGCCCAAATCAGTATGCAGCTTGTAGGCAAAATCAAGCGCAGTACTTTTAGGAGGCATAAGGAAACAATCAGGCAAGACATTTCCGTCCTTGTCTTCCAGCTTGCTCACTCCGCCGGGAAAGATGGCCAAATAGTGCAGCAGTTTGAACACCGCGCAATCTAACGCTTCCTGAACTCCCGTAGAATTATACACTTCTAATATTTTGTGCTGGATGAATTGCAGTGCTTTCTTTTGCTTTTCATTTAATCTATCTTCTTGTACAATAGTAAACGATTTCTCGCCGGGCACATATCCGATCAATCCTGTTCTGGCTGCTTCCCGCAGGGCAATCTCTGCTTCCGCTGAACAGGGAATAAACAAATATTCCGAAAATTCCTGCCGCAATCGTTTCAAATTCTCAGCAGCAGTAGGAAGGTCTGCTTTGTTGCAGGCGATCAGCATCGGTTTGGTTTTCTTGCGCAGATATACCGCTAAACTCTTCAGATTATCTTCCGACCAGGAACTGGGCCTTTCCTTATCTAAATGGATTTTTTCTACAGCCTCTTCGATCATGGCTTCAGTTACTTTAAGGCCGGAAAGCTGTTTAGCTAGTGCTTTCTGGATCTCTATTTTCTCCTGCATTATGGTACGCGCAAACTTTTCCCAGCCTTTCTGGATAATGCCTAAATACCAGAAATCCAATTCAACTTCCAGGAAGCGTACATCTTGCAGAGGATCGTAACTTCCCGGTTCTACCACTTCACCTTTTTCATTGGTAGAACCAGAAACGTCAATGACATGGATCAACGCATCTGCTTGTCGCAGATCGTCGAGAAATTGGTTGCCTCGGCCAGTCCCTTGATGAGCCCCGGGAATCAATCCAGCTACATCCATAAGTTTAACAGGCACAAAACGATATTCCCCTAAAACATAACCTGTGCGTGGATTTGATATTTTACCAAATTCCCTGGCAGGATCCTTTACTTTCACATAAGCGATAGCTGAATTTGGATCTATTGTTGTAAAAGGATAGTTAGCTATCGCTACTTCAGCTAAAGTAGCTGCTTTGAAAAAAGTTGATTTTCCAGTTGAGGGCTTCCCAACGATACCGATGAACATAATCTGCCAAAACCAATCTTTTTTTTAAACTATTTGCATCTTTTCACATCATTTCAAAATCTATAAAGAGTTCAACCCTCAAATTATGGCTTTTTGTCCAAAGTTACAGACAAATATTTAATTAAAGCCATTTACACGGTTTCCAAGATATAAGAAGCTGATTTGAAATGAAAAGCGAAATAGCAAATTATTACCATTGGTTTAATGAGCCAGATAATGTTAGCATCAGAATTAGCCAAGAATTTAGAGAAAAAATGTTCAAAATTTCCTTGGAGAAAGCTAAAAGCATGACTAATCTGTCTAAATTTACCGGACTCTCAAAGCAGACTCTTTTCAACCAAAAGTATGGAAAAAGCATGAACGTAAAAGGCTTGAAAAAGTTATTACTATTTTCTGACATTAAATTTACTGAAGTATATGGGCATATTCAAGAGATGGGCTGGAACAAATTCAAGCTTCCAATTAAACTAGACGGCGAGGAAGGTGCGGTTGTTTTCGCAGCTATCTTAGGAGATGGATCTAATACAACCAGAGTAATGTATAAAAATAAAGACCAAGCGCTGCTGAACAAAGTAGAAAAAAGTTTTAAAGATTTGTTAGGAGATGCTATAGTTGATAAACGAATTTCTTCTACAGGAATTCCTTACATGAATTTTCCTAGGATAACAGGAAGAATTCTTAATTTCGTAGGCATACCTTCTGGAAAACAGATGATATTCAATCCAGAAATTCCAAAAGTAGTAAAATTTGCTGAAAAGAATGTCAAAAGAGCTTTTATCCAACAATTCTTTGACGATGAAGGATGGCCAGAACCAGATCAGATGAAAGTGGCCGCTTCCCAATGCGCCGATGTAACTGTAGTTTTGAATAAAGAATTCATAGACTCAATTAAAGGGAAAAAAGTGATTTACCTCAAAGATATTCCTTTAGAAGTAAGAAAAGAAATAGAGGCTCCAAGATTGCTAATTGATCTAAAGGACATTTTAAAAGAAGATTTTGATATCGACTCAAACATAAGATTCAAAAGACTCTTGGTAAGAAAAAATCATATTACGGGAGCATTTGAATTAGAAATATACAGAAAAGATGACGTTAAGAAATTTTTTGAAGAGATCAATTTTTATTCTCCAGTAAAAAGGAAAAAATTAGAATTTATGATTAATAGAAGTAGAAATTTTCCACCAAATATAATGCTCCTCATAATAAATGAATCTATTAAGTTATCAAAAAACAAAGAATACTTTTTGGCTTGTGAAATTGCCAAGAGTCTTAATTTTTCCCAACCAGCAATCAGAAAAAGATTATCTACGCTGGTTAAGAAAGGCGTGTTTGATAAGAAAGGAGAAAAATATTTTATGAAGATTGAATTTTGATGAGGGGTTTATTTAAAGTTTTTGTTACTCCTTCTAGATCACAACTAAAACAAAAGATTTATAAAGAATGGCTATCATTTGGTAATAATTATGATTAAATACGGAGGAAAAAAATGACTTACAAAAAATGGACAATAGATGAAGTAAGGGATATAGCTGGTGAAAGGCTTTTTGAACTTATAGAAAGAGAATATTTTCCTAACCAAGAAGGAGTGATGGCAGATTGGTTCTCTAAGCCAAACAAATCAATGGGAGGCAATACTCCTTACGAAGTTTGCGAAAGAGGAAATCAGACAAATTTAGAAGAGGCAGTGATGTCTTCAGCTCTTGGTGGCAGCGGTTTAAGTTGATGAATAATCTCCTTATTTCCTCTTTTTAAAAAACACAATACTCCCCCAGTTCCATCATTTATTTAAACTTCTAAATTTTATCAAGTACATGAGTTATGCCTTCGGTCATTTAGTAGGAGCATGGTGTGCAGGTAAAATCTACGAATACTTTTCTAAAAAGAAGATCAGCCATTACGCCTGGATTTTTTTACTCTTAGGCAGTCTTTTACCGGACGGAGATTTCCTGCTGGATTGGACTTTGGGATACGATACGCATCGGACTTTTACTCATAGTTTTCTCTTCGTGCTTTTCTCAGCCCTGGTGGTTTACATTATTTTCTCCATCTGCAAACATCCAGAAAAAAGACAGTTTGCACTTTTGCTAGGATCAGGTATACTTACCCATCTGTTTCTAGATTCGTTCTTTGGTTTCGGAGTCCCTTTGTTATGGCCGAGCATGATGCACTTCTCGTTCTCCGAAGGAATCAGTTATTCCGTCTTGGAAGGGTCTACATTTAGCCGAGGAAACGTTATCGAATTGGGAGATCAACTTCGATTTGCGATTGTAGACATGGCTATAGGAACAGCCTGGATATTCTACTTGTGGTTCAGGAAACGGATTCAGTTTTGAAGGGCTAAACATTTATATATCTCATTTTCTTCTTTGAAATCGTGCCCGCAAAAGCAGCCAATCCTTTTGGAAAAGATAAAAGTAAGTTCGTTCCGATCTTCCCAGAATTCAGCCCATTAAAAGTTAAATACAAAGACGTCTTTGACTTGAAAGCTTTCTACGAAGAATTATGGGAATGGTGCAAGGAACACGGCTGGAAAGATTGGGAAACTGACCTGGATACTTTTGAACGCTTCTATGGAGAAAGAATCACCACCGGGGGAGTAAAAGAGATCTGGATCCGCTGGAGAGCCTGGAAACCCGCAGAAGGGACGCCTTCCATCAAGCAGAACGGTAAAGAAGTTGGATATCTCACCTATTACTTAGACATAGATTTCCACGTCCTAGGCTTAGGCTCGGCAGAAATTGTTAAAGATGGCAAGAAGATCAAGGCCGATAAGGGAGAGATAGAAATTTCCATCAAGCCGTTCATTGAAAAAAATTATGAATACGAATTCGAAAAACATTCGATTTTAAGACACTTTCTCGACCTATTTACAGGCCGGGTTTATATGGTAAAATTAGAGGAACGAAGAAAAGAATTATACCGAGAAGCGTATGTTATGCAGACCTTCATCAAACAATGGTTTAAGTTGAAGACGTACTTGCCTTACGTGCAGGGCGAGAACTTCTTCCCCAGCAAAGCCTGGCCTTCGCATCAGTAACAGCAAAAACTTAATAAAGGAACATTCTGAAGTATTGCCTATTGCCCCAGTAGCTCAGTGGTTGAGTACCTGACTTGTACTTATCAGCTATGTTTCCAAAAGCAACCAAAGCATGGCAAGATATCAGGAGGTCGGGAGCGGTATAAAAATACCCCCGAATTCAAATCTCCCCTGGGGCTCTTTTACCCATGACCGAGCAAGACCAGAATCTCAGCAAGAACCAGTATTTTTTTGATAAATGGGCTAAAAATTATGACCGAAGATCAAACCAATGGTGGATGAAAAGATTTCATCTTCCGGTCTTCAAAGAATTATTGCTGAATCAAAACACGAAAATTCTGGATATCAGCTGCGGAACCGGTGAATTGCTCAAAAAATTAGAAGGAAAAGCAGAATTGTATGGTGTAGATCTTTCGGAAGAAATGCTCACTAAGGCGCGTACGAAATTATCTCCAAAAGTAAAGCTGCGAAAAGCAGACGTGCATGCTCTACCTTTTAAGGACAACTTTTTTGATTACGTTATCAGCGCCGAAGCGTTTCATCATTATTACGGCCAGCAGAAAGCGGTGCAGGAGATGGTTAGAATAACTAAAACCGGCGGAAAAGTGATCGTTGCCGACATCAATTTCTTTCTGAAACCGATCCATTGGCTTTTCAAAAGATATGAGCCCGGCCATGTCAAAATCAATAGCAAAAAAGAGATGAAGCAGCTCTTTGAACAGGCAGGATTAAAGATCGTAGGTCAAAAAAGAAACTTTGCCTTTGCGGTTATGACGGTTGGTGAAAAATAACTAAGCACCTTGACCGAAATATTTAAAAATAACAAGCATTTCTACTGCTTTAACATATGATAGATGTTAATCGTTCTTGGTGTTAATTATGGAAGAAACAAGCCTAAAAACAGGTACTACCACCATAGGAATGGTATGCAAAGACGGAGTAGTGCTCGCTGCCGATAAAAGAGCGACCGCAGGACATATGATTGTCGATAAAAGAGCCGACAAGGTCCATGTCATCTCAGATGATTTTGCCGTGACCATCGCCGGAACCGTATCCGACGCCCAGCTCATCATCAAGCTTATCCGCGCGGAGCTTAAATTAAAAGAAGTCCGCACCTACAAAAGGCCTTCTGCCAAAGAAGCGGCCAATCTGTTGGGAGGAATACTATACTCTAACCTTCGAAGACCAAGCATGTTTCCAGGCATAGCTCATTTCCTTTTAGGAGGAAAAGATGTGCATGGATTGCATCTGTATGATTTATTCCCGGATGGAAGCATCACCAGGATAACCGACTTCATCTCTTCAGGCTCAGGATCAGTATTTGCCTATGGCGTTTTAGAGACTCAATGGAAGAAAGATTTGAGTACTGATGAAGCAGTCGCTCTGGCCGTGAAAGCAGTCAACACTGCCTTGCAGAGAGACAGCGCATCCGGTAACGGCATCGACGTAATAGTAATTAACGAGAAAGAAATCAAGCGAGTATTGCACAAAGAAGTAGCTTACTCATTATAGAGGATTTTAAAAAACTATTCAAAATCCTCTTAGAAGGGGTTATTTACCCTTCTTTAAGAGTTTTTCTTTCCACTTTTTAATTACCGATTAAATAGTCATTTGAAGATAACATAAAGAGAAACTACAACATGGTAGACATTTTAAAAGAAGTTATAAAAATCTTGCCGGAAGGCAAAATTTCGGACGCAGCATTCGAAGGAGCAAATATTGTCCTTTACACTAAAGATAAAAATTATTTCTTTGATAACGAAGGAACTATTCGCAATGCCGTAAAAGAGTTTCGTAAGCGTATAGAACTGCGAGCTGATCCTGTTCTCTGTGTAGAGCCGGATAAAGCAAAGAAAATGATCCAGGAACTGATCCCGGCAGAGGCAGGCGCAAATGAATTTATTTTTGATCCTCCACGATCCATGGTTATTGTCCATGCCGAAAAACCAGGCCTGGTTATTGGCAAGCAGGGAGAAATTTTGAAAGAAATCAAAGAAAAGACTTTCTGGATTCCACTTATCAAAAGGCTTCCACCGATTCGCTCCAAATTAATTGAAAGCGTTCGTTCTGTCTTGTACGAGAACGCTGATGAAAGAAAAAAATTCCTCAACAAAACCGGACACCGCATCTACGACGGCTGGTTGAGAGAAAAGAAACAAGAATGGATCAGACTTTCCTGTTTAGGAGCCTCCCGACAGGTAGGAAGAACTTGTTTTCTTCTTCAGACCCCGGAATCAAGAGTCATCATTGATTGCGGTATCGATCCCAGCCAGGATGATGCAGGAGCATATCCGTACTTTGATGCGCCTGAATTCAACATCGGTGAAATTGATGCAGTGGTAGTCACGCACTCTCATCTTGATCATTCTGGACTTATTCCTTATCTGTTCAAGTTTGGCTACCGAGGACCAGTATACTGTACTTTGCCGACTCGTGATGTCATGACCTTGCTGCAGTTAGACATGGTTAAAATCCAGCGCGCAGAAGGTAAAGAACCGATCTACACCAGCGATGAAGTGAGACAAATGGTTCTTCACACTATCTGTTTGGAATACGAAGAAGTTACTGACATTACTCCAGACGTGCGCTTAACTTTATACAATGCCGGGCACGTTATCGGCAGTTCTATTGTGCATCTTAACATTGGCAATGGATTACATAACTTTGCTTACACCGGAGATTTGAAATATGCAAGAACTAATATTTTGGAAGCCGGCAATACTCACTTCCCACGCTTAGAAACTTTGATGATCGAATCCACCTACGGTGGAAAGGATAACAACATGGCTGAAAACGAAGCTGATGAGTACATGATCAAAGTGATCAAAGAGACCTTTGAACGCGGCGGGAAAGTGCTGATGCCGGTATTAGGATCTGGAAGAGCCCAGGAGGTTATGATCATTTGTGAACGACTGATGCGGGAAAAACAAATCCCCGAAGCACCGATCTATGCTGATGGTATGTTATGGGATATTACTGCTATCCACACTGCTTATCCTGAATTTATGAACCGCAATATGCGCGAACAGATTTTTCATCAGGAACAAAATCCCTTCTTATCTCCCTACTTCAAACAGGTTGGTTCAAACAAAGAACGACAAAAAATTATTCTGGAAGAAGGACCTTGCTTGATCCTCGCAACCTCGGGGATGCTGATGGGGGGACCTTCGGTTGAATACCTGAAAAACCTCTGCGAAAATAGAAAACACTCCCTCATCTTCAGCTGCTACCAGCCTCCAGGAAGCCTGGGACATAAAATAAGAGAAGGAGACAAAGAAATTGTACGTCGCGAAGGACAGAAAACTGAAGTCTTCAAGATCAATATGGATGTACACAGAGTAGAGATCACTAACCACTCTGATCGACGACAGTTGATGAACTTCATTAAAAGATGCACTCCGCAACCTCGGAAAGTAATCATTGTCCACGGAGAAAGCTCTCGCTGTTTGGATTTAGCATCCTCGATCCATAAAACATTTAGGATAGAGACAGTTGCTCCTAAGAATCTGGAAGTTATTAGGATTAAATAAGATCTAAACACAAAGATGCAAATCGCAACCTTCGCCTTAGGCTGTTTCTGGGGGCCGGAGGATTATTTTTCTAAACTAAAAGGCGTCATCAAAACCAGGGTCGGCTATATGGGTGGCAAGAAAAAAAATCCCAGCTACTACGATCTAGGCGATCATACTGAGACTATAAAAATCACCTTCGATCCAAAAATCATCTCTTTTGAAGAATTACTAAAACATTTCTGGAAAGAGCATGATCCGACTCAGGAACAAGTAACTCAGTATCGGTCAGCGATCTTCTATCAAAATAAAGAGCAATTTGTGCTAGCCGAAAAAAGCAAGAAAGAAATGGAAAAAAAGCTGGGTAAAGAGATCGTCACTGATATCGAGAAAGCTGGCACCTTTTACCAAGCTGAAGAATATCACCAGAAATATCTACAGAAAGGGAAATAATTGTCTCTATTCTAAGTATATTTTAAGAGAGAAATATTTAAAAAGAGAAGTCTATATTAAAATAAAGGGTTGGTTCTGGTGTTTATTGGAGGAAATAAAAATGAACTTTATTGACAGTATGAAATATGCAGGCCTAGCGGTAAAGCATTGGGGAATTGCTATGGTCAGTGACTACCAAGGATTAAGACAACAAGCTCGAAAATTAGCTGTAGCAAAAGTGGCTTCAGTTGCTTGTGATAGAGCTAATGAAAGATTTGAACCAGTTTACCAAAGACTTATGGGCATTGCTGAAGAATGCGGATACACTGAACGAAGTAGCCATGTGCCTATTAGTAGAATCAAGGAGCTTGCTGGTTTAGAAGACCTTACTCTTTCAGATTGATGGAGATTGTGGATGGATTTAAGAGTAGAGCATCTTCGTAATTAAACATTCCTCCTTCTATCTATCAACACCACCTTACTAATAAATTCCAATCAATTATTACAAGGGACAATTATTTATTCCAAACCTAAACTTTTATAAAACCAATTCATTCTTTTGAGTTTGTGCCATCGTCGCATCCTTAAAAATCACAAAACGATTTTTGGGCGCGACTTGGCTGATGCCATCGTCGCATAACCCGGTATTGCGCTGGTCTTGAATAACCTTTTTACAAAAGGTTAATCAAAACTGTTGATGTTCGCTCAGCTACATCGCAGTGATGAGAAACTCAAGAGAACCAGTCCCTCTGGGATTGCCGGTTCAAATTTGCCTGCTACACTAGGCGAACGTACAAGAAATGAGGTTAAATTCCTCATTTCTGTACTGAAAACAAATCGTTGTTTGTTTTCATGTACTCAAGTGGGGTACTCTTTCAGAGACCCCATGACATAGCTGTATAATGTAGCGGTTTTGAAAGTCCGGCCGATGGCGCTTTTTTCTTAGCAAATTTTAAATAAAGAAATCCTAAATTCTAAGTAATGCCAGTGTGGCACAATCCGGTACTGCGGTAGTCTCGAAAACTACTCCCTCTGGGATTCTCGGTTCAAAATGTGATCAAATGAAAATCCGAGCACTGGCGTTTTTCTAACTACTTCACAAGCAAAAGGCATTTAAATATGTTCTTCCTGCTTCTATTCAGGTGATTTTAAAATGGTATATGATTTATTGTTTTTAGTAGGAAGATTAGTCGCTGGAAGTTATTACGTCATGAGTGGAGCTAACCATTTCATGAAATGGGATATGCTGACCGGTTACGCAAAATCTAAGGACGTTCCTCTCGCAAAATGGGCTGTACTTTTCTCTGGATTGTTGTTGCTGCTCGGCGGAGCAAGTATCTTAACCGGTGTATATCCGCAGATAGGAGTATTGTGTATAGCCGTATTTTTCCTAGGAGTGACATTTAAGATGCACAACTTTTGGGCAGTAGACAAAGAAGAGCAGATGGCTCAGAAAATAAACTTCATGAAAAACATGGCTTTGCTTGGCTCTGCTTTAATGTGGCTGGCAATCCAGACGCCTTGGCCGTTTAATTTAGGCCTCTAAGTTTTTCTTTTTTAGTACTTTTTTTTAAAATTTTTATAAAATCAAAGAACAAATTTTTCTCCCTCGATCAACTTTCGCTGCCAAGCATGCAGGCAATCAAATTGTCCTGACAACACTATCTTAAGCATCTGCTCCTTGTTCATGATCAGATGTGCTTTCAACGCCGTCTTTTGCGCTAAGGTTTGCTGTAATTCAGCTAATCTTTCCAGCTGTTCCTTCTGATGCTGGGTAAGCCTTTTCTTTTCAGGAACAGGGATAAAAAACGGTTCTTTCTTACCGAGCTCAACCGCCCTATGAAACAAAGCAGCCTGGCTACGGACAATGGGGTGCACTCCGCGCACTTTCTCCCATTGCGGCGGATGTTGAGAAAACTGCTTCAGATGCTCGTTACGGATGACAAAATGCACCGGCCGGTTAACTTTTTTTGCCAGCTGTTCTCGAAGAAGAAACAATTCTCGAAAAATTCCCAATTGCTCCGGGATAAAAGTTCGCACTCCGCGGACATCCAGAAATGTCTGAGTGTTATAGGTGAAATCTGCTTCCTCTAATGCTGCTAATTCTTCCTCCACCCAGAAAAGTCTTTCTTTTTGAATTAGCTCTCGGCGTAAGATTTCCCGCAGCTGAATCAAATAAGTGGTATCTTTCACCGCATACGAAAGCATTTCTTCGGTTAAAGGCCGTCTAGTCCAATCCGCCATCTGATATCTGCTTGCTTTTTCGGCATTAAAATATTCCTTGAGCAAATCACCTAAGCCCAGGTGCTCTTTTCCTAAAAATAATGCGGCGATCTGGGTGTCAAAGATGTTCCGCGGATGACAATTAAACTGATCCTGAAGGATACGAAAATCAAAACTGACATCATGAAATATCTTTTGGATCTTGGAATTTTCGAGAATCTCTAACAACGGTTTTATGTTTTCCAGCGCCAAAACATCTACCACCCAGCTTTTGTCAAGAGTAGAAATCTGGATCAGCGAAATGTACGCTCCATAATGATGAAGATTGTTTTCACATTCCAGATCTATTGCCAATTCCGCAGCCTGCGCCCATTCTTGCGCCGCCTGAGCCAGTCCTAGCGCAGTTTCAAGGTAAGTAAAAGAAACCATGGCTAGAAAATAAGCTAAAAGATATATAAATCTAGTGTAGTTTTAGAGCGCCAGGCGTTTCTTTTCAAAACAGGTAGGATTATT
This sequence comes from Nanobdellota archaeon, assembly GCA_030697505.1. Classification (GTDB taxonomy): domain Archaea; phylum Nanobdellota; class Nanobdellia; order Woesearchaeales; family GW2011-AR9; genus JACPIL01. The sequence continues at coordinate 13,855 of JAUYPX010000015.1, forward strand.
TTATCGTACATACTAAAGCTTTATATTTTTCTTTGCTTTGCTTTTTCCAATGCCTTTAGGAAATATTGTCAACGATGCAGCACGCTTTAAGCGGATCATAAAAGGGCAGATAAGGAAGAAAGAAAACCTCAAGAGATATCTTTCCCGAGAAGATTTGATCGGCAAACAGGGTCGGGATAAGATCCGCATTCCTGTGCCTATCATCACCATCCCCCGCTTTCGCTACGGGCCAAATCAAGGCGGTGTCGCTCAAGGAGATGGAGAGGTAGGGGATCTCATCTATCCCTATGACAACGAGGGAGAAGGAATGGAAGGCACTGACGATCCGGAGAAGGGGGATCTCATGAATCTAGAGATGCCCATGAGCGAACTGGAAGACCTGCTTCTGGAAGAGTTAGGGCTTCCCAACATAGAGCCAAAAGGAAACCGAACCATCCATACCCAAAAGCCCATCTACAAGTCCATCGCCGAACAAGGAGTTCAAAAGAATTTCAAAAGAACTTACAAAGAAGCATTGAAACGGATGGCTGCTTCCGGAGAATATCGGCCGGGAGATCCGGTTGTTGTTCCCGTCAATCGCGACTTTCGCTATCGCGCTGCTTCTGCTCAGCCGGATCTGCAATCCAGCGCTGTTCTCATTTACATGCTTGATGTTTCAGGTTCGATGGGATATGAAGAACGAAGATTATCCAGGTTGACCAATTCCTGGCTGCAGAGAATCATTGGAAGATACTACGATAACCTCGATGAAAGGTTTATTGTGCATACTACCAATGCCTACGAAGTGGAAGGGCCAGTATTTTATGGTACCAAGCTAGAGGGAGGGACGCAGGCTTCTTCTGCATTTGAAAAATGCGCAGATATCATCAAAAAAGAATACTCTCCTGAAGAATGGAATATTTATTGTTTTTACTATTCTGATGGAGGAAATTTTGAAGAAGATAACGATAAGGCCATAGCACTGCTGGGAAACATGCTTCTGCCGGCCATAAACATGTTCTGCTATGGAGAATGCAATTCGGATGGGAAAGAATTATTCAGGTACGAAATCGGGAAAAAATTTAAGTTATATGACAAAGACGGAAGTAATATCCCCAAAAGAAAAATACGCCTCTCAAATCTACTGGGGGATGATGATATCCTAGAGACTCTGAGGACCTTTCTGGCCAAAGATAAGCTTCCTTTCTATCAGGCCAGAGAGATTGGGTAAAATAGTTAAGATTGTCCAAGAAATCATTGATGATTTATTGTTTATGTATGGATAATTTTCTGAGGAGAGATATGACTTGTAGAGTAAAGAACCGCAAAGTATAAAACTTCTCTGCTTCGAATCAAAAATATGTTCCATAAAGAAGAAAACAATCCTTTCAAGTATTATGACCCCCGGGGATTAGGTTGTTATAAAGATCTTCTGGTACCTACAGGATTATGCATCCCTACTACTGACGATGGAGCCTGGGAACATTTTCCTAAACACCGATGGGTATACAACAAACTGGAAGTGGCACTTTCTCAAAATCTAAGGTGCGCTCCAGTAGGAGTTGAGCCAAAAGAATTTCCCGTATTCATGAAACCCATCACTAATCTATATGGAGCAGGACTGAGCAGCGGACTTATTTTGAGTCCTGAAGAATATGAAAAGAAAAAACATCTTTCCGGGCATTTCTGGATGGAATTCTTGCAAGGAGAACATCTAAGCCATGACTTGGTAGTTATGAATGGAGAAGTGGTTTTCAATCTTGCTTTCCGGGGAGAAAAGTTAGGTCAGGGAATGTTTGACTATTGGGAAACAGTAGAATCTGCCGTTTCCACTGATTATGTTTCTTCCTGGGTGAAAAAGAATTTATCTGATTATACCGGTACCGTAAATCTTGAAACAATAGATTGCAAAATAATTGAATGTCATTTACGTATGGGAGATATCGATAGGCTTGGCAATAGTAAGCTTATGCAAAATATCATCGATATATATGCCGGTAAGAAATGGACCTTCCAAGAAAAATTATCCCCTTGTTACTTATTTGCTTTGTGGGGTGATTACAATATCGCCTATCAGATAGACAAAAACATTGCTGAAGAGATTGGCAAAAATCTGACCTGTTACCAGATTGACAATCCTGAACTATACTTTCAGAATCCGCCTGGAGGAGTTAGGGTAGCAATCACTTGCTCCTATGATAAAGAAGCGGCCTTTCAAGCCCGATACAGCTTATATGAGAGTTTTTCCCCTCCACCTAGGAAACCAAAAAATAAGTATTAAAGTTAAAAAGTGCCCCGGCCGGGAAAGTCGAGCTCCGCTCTCGTTCGTTTCTCAAGCGAAACTATTCGAACCCGGGTCACCGCCTCGAAAGGGCAGTATGATAGTCCGGATTGTGCAGACTAAAACCCGAAGTTTTAAGTCTCTACACCACCGGGGCATTATCCTGGCAAAACCAGAGGTGCTTTAAAAAGATAACGGAAAAATTTAATTTTTCTGGAATCTCCCAGAAAACTTTTTGTTTTCTGATAGATTTCTGAAAACCGTTTATCTTATTTTGAACAAAAATCTTATAAAAAACATTCAAATACTAAGCTTATGAAAGATCGGGTCATTTTAGGGTTGACAGAATACGTCACTGTCCATGGCAGTAAAGACAGGGAAGCTAAAGTCATGGCCAGGATAGATACCGGCGCCACTTCCTCGTCTATTGATTACGCCTTGGCGGGAGAATTGCAGCTCGGTCCAGTTATAAGTTCCAAAGTCGTCAAATCCGCTTCCGGCATTAAAAAAAGGCCAAACCTCAAAGTCAAGATCACTTTAAAAGGAACAGACCTAGAAGAAGAATTCACCCTGGCTGATAGAAGCCATATGAGCTATCGCATTTTATTAGGGCAAAATGTCCTCAAAAGAGGCAATTTTCTGATTGATCCTTTAAAGAAAGTGGAAACAAGATGAAGGCAGCCCTTATCTCCTTAGGGAGCAAAAGCTCGCTCATGACCGGCGAAGCCATGAAAAAATATTTTGATCAAGCAGACTTGTTAGAATTAAAAAAAATTGAAATTCGCTTAGGGAAAGAAAGCGGCATCTTTTACGAAGGAAAGCCATTGGAGAATTATGACTGCGTCTATGTAAAGGGGTCATTCCGATATGCAAATCTTCTCTGCTCTATCACCTCTATCCTAGAAGGAAAAGTAAGCTACATGCCCCTGCCTTGCAATACCTTTACTACTGTCCACAATAAACTTCTTACCCATTTAATTTTGCAGCAACAGACTATCCCCATGCCCAGGACGTATCTCTCGTCTACCATAGAAACGGCAAAAGAATTGCTGAAGAGAGTCAATTATCCTATCGTGATGAAGTTTCCTGAAGGAACGCAGGGGAAGGGAGTCATGTTTGCCGATTCTATCAGTTCCGCTTCTTCCCTCCTAGACGCTCTGGGAGCGCTTAACCAGCCTTTCATCATCCAGGAATACATCGACACCAGCGGAACCGACATCCGCGCTTTAGTGGTCGGCGACAAAGTAGTGGCCGCCATGAAACGAAAAGCGCAGACCGAAGAGAAGAGGGCTAATATCCATGCCGGCGGCAAGGGCGTACAAGTACAGCTAAGCCGAGAGATCATTAATGTGGCTATCGCCACCGCCAAAGCGCTCAAGGCAGATATCTGCGGCGTAGATATTTTAGAAGGGCCGACCGGGCCATTGGTGATCGAAGCAAATATCTCTCCTGGGCTACAAGGCCTGATGGAAGTCACGGCCATTGATATTCCAGATCAAATCGCCCGCTTCCTACATAGTAAAACAGAAGAAAATCTCCAGAGCGAAAAGAAAACTGCGACCGACAAAGTCATGAAAGAATTACAGCTAGAAGGAAATGATTCTGTGCAAGAAGTGATCACTCATCTGCTTTTTCGGGGAGAAAGGATTTTATTGCCAGAGTGGGTCACCCGGATGTGCCGCTTTAGCGAGCAGAAGGAGTATGCAGTGCGTTCCAAGAAAGGGAAAGTAGAGATAGAAGAGATGAAGTGATTAGAAAATTGACCTCCTCCCCTGCCCTAAAGGGCGGGGATTTCTTGCTCAAAAGTTATTTAAGATTTTATTTTTTGACCAAATCGCTTATATCTTCACCGTCAATGCGAGAATAATATTTTATTCCATTTATTTCAACGTAGGTTTCTGGTTTTTCATTGCCGAGAACGTTTTGGTTATCTGGTTCTAAACTTTTTGCATAACTTCTTTGATAAACTGCTGCTACCATAATCACAGATAATATGCCAGCCACGCCTAAACCTATAAAGCCTTTTGTTGCAAAATTCACTGATCCTTCTTCATATGTCATTTTTCTTCCTCCTAAATTGTTATTAACTTAAAAAGGCTATCTTTTAAAAATATTAGCCTAAAAATAAGAGATTTACTTCTTCTTCCTAACCGACCTGGTTGCCTGCTTCAGAGGAGTTTCCCGCTTCTGCTTAGGCTTAAACCAAAGAAGATAAATGATAGGCAGCAAACCGGCAGTATTCAGCAGCAAAATAGCAATATACCAGCCCTTTTGCTTGTTCTGGGCAGAATGCCATAACCCGAATCCTTTCCAGACTAATTCCCAAGCGGAAAGCAAAACTAATAGAATTAAAAAATTAACCGGGTGCTGGTAAAAATAGGTCATGTTGTAATACATACGCTTTTCTAATAACAATCCGTATTTAAATTTTTGTATTCGGTACTTTGTATTTTGCATTTGGTAAAATCGCCCTAAAAGAATAGGTTTAAATAGTTATTTTTCTTTTCTACAGATTGAAGAGGAAGATGATCAAACAAAAAAATATTTCTCGGCACCATGTGTTGTTAGTATGCTTGTTGATAATGATTATAACTTTAGGTGTGGCCGTATATGTTTTGCAACGTAATGCAGCCATTAAGACAGTAGCAGGAGAAGCCTTCCGCCAGATAGCTCAAAGAGCTAATCCTCCTGGTGATTTAGGTTTAGCTCCCACTCCTGAGCCCTATTATAATTTTTACTGCCCAGAGGAGCTTACTTCCATCGATCAGCATTGGAATCTTCTTGGATGGAAACTTCTTCCTTGGAAGGCAGTTGATGTCCAATGCAGCGGAAAAAGGATGACCTGCTATTACTCAGATTCTAATCTTGCAATGCCTACCTACTACGATTCCAAATACATTCTCCATGCAGACCATATAGCATTTTATCAAGATATAAACGAAGCTGATAACTGCGCCCCGACAAAAGCTCCTGTGGCTGGTTCACAAGGGTGTAAATGTCAGAAAGTAAGCTCTTAAGCGCTAAATATCACATAAAATCTTAAAATAAATAAAAATTTACTTTTTCTTCTTATCAGGCATATCGCAATGTCCGCACATGGGCTTCACTAACTTTAAGACCCCAGCGAGAACTAATAAGCCGCCAAGAACAAATTTCCAGTCCAACGTCGGCAAGAACTGAGCCCAAACTAAAACCAGAACTCCCAGCACTACTTTCTTAACGCCATGGCATTTCATGCATACGCCATCTCCGCATCCGCAATCCATCATCTTTTTCCACCTCAGTATTTTTGCGATATTATCTCTTTTTATGCTTCTCTATTTTCTGAATCTTCGCCAGATCGTCCAGAATATCAGAAGCAAGGAAGGTATAGCCTTTCTTTTTCTTCAACAGCATATCCCCTATCAAGCCATTGATGAAAGAGGCGGCCATCGCACTTTTGAACAGATCTTTTGATTTGGCTAAAAAGCCAGCTGACAATCCGGCAAGGATGTCTCCAGTGCCGCCTTTAGTCATGCCCTGGTTGCCGGTCCTATTATATCCTATCTTATTGGCAGAGATGATTAGATCTGTAGGTCCTTTCACCAGCAGCACATTATTGTTCTGTAAAAAATACCGTAAGTTTCCTTGCAATATCTCTGCCTTCTCTTTAGCATTAGCCTCGCGCAATTTTGGAAGAAGGAATTCCTTGTTGCTGTTTACCAGCATCACCTCCAACTCGGCCTCATTAGGAGTGATGATGCTGTTGTTGAAATCCTTAAAAGAAAGAGATCTCAGCGCATCTGAATCAATCACTTTTAATTTATGAGATTTATGCACAAAATACTGGCAGAACTTATCTGCTTTTCTGGTAACCCCATTGCCGATCAAAACCGCATCAAACTTATCGGCATATTTTACCATCTCTTTGGCATTTTTTATGTTGAAACTGGTCCCTTTGACTTTATAGGTCATCAGATCCGGAGTGTATTGGTGGACCGCCCAGGCTACTTTCTCCGGTGCAGCGACGGTCGCCATATCGCAGCCTGCCCGTAAAGCGGCCAAACCGGCTAGAATCACCGCTCCAGTATGTTCATCAGAACCGCCGATCACCAGAACATGGCCATTCTCCCCTTTTCTGGAAGTCTTCTTGCGGTCCATTAATTTCTTGACTTGATTAAAGTTCATGTAAACCAGTAGAGAAATGCTTATTTTTTGCTTTATATAAGTTTGTAGTAATTATAGGGTAGAGAAAATTAAGAATATTGATAGTTTAAAAATACATTAAAAGGACGGATAGCTCCGCACTTTAGTGCGGAGTATCCAGCCCTTTTATGTCACAAAGTGCGGGGATTAGAAAGCGTCTCTTTTCAAGCCTCGCCTTTTAAGGCGAGGTGAGATGCTTTCCCGCACTTTCATGACTTTAAAAAGGAAAGGTAGAGCAAATTCTAAAATTAGTAAAAAAAGAACACAACAAACCTTTTAAAGAAAAGTAGTTCTTCTCAGGCTGGCCCTGTAGCTTAGCCTGGTAGAGCGCTGGTCTTATATGACCGTTAATGGATCAAAACAAAAACGCCATTGATTCCGCTTGGAAAGCCAGAGGTCCTGGGTTCAAATCAAGTGTCACGCCACTTGGGAGGCGGGGCGACTGCGCTCATTGCATTCGCTTAGTCACCTAGAATAATCGCGACAACTTATGAAATTCCCGGCAGGGCCACTTTATTATTTTTGATAAATTTAGTCAGTTGATTGATTTCTAAGAACATTTCTCCGTCATATCAGCCAACGTCGCCGTGAACTTCACGCTTTTAACCGTCGGATGAGTTACCGCTTCGCTGGTCTCTCCTTTATGTAAGGTCAGCACTTGTTCGCCCACTACTTTACCGGTCGTTTTCTTGATGATATTCAATGCTACTAAAGGATCTTCTCCCTGGCAATAATCTGGCGTCTTCAACAGTTTCCATTCCAATGCGCCGGCAGCAGTATAGCTTCCCTGCCCTAGAGTCAAGTCATACTCTTCTCCGTCACTGGTCGCTACTTTCACGCCAGTGATTGTACACTTATTCTCGCAATCAGTTTTATAGAGACTGGCCAAAGTCTTACATTCTCTATTTATGCATAACCATCCTTGTTCGCAATCAGCGTTATATTCGCAGCCAGCGGCTTCTGGCACTGGTTCCGGCGCTGCTTCTGTTTCTGGTTCAGGTAGAGTTTCGGTTGCAACAGTTTCCTCTTTCTGTACTGGAGCCTGTCCACAGCTCACTAAAAACGCCGCTAAAAGAGAAAATAACAATAAACACTTTTTATTCATTGCGTAGACACCGGTCAAGATAAAAATTATGTTATATAAATAATTATTGGCAGTCCAGATCTTGCGAGACAGGTTTTACCATCATTCGATTAACCAGCTGGATTTCACAAGCTTAACCTCTTCTTTCGCATCCGACTGCAGAGAAAAGAGTTAAAACGAAATTTGACATCCTCCCAGACTTAAAAGTCTGGGATTCCTAGAAAGAAAACTTTGGCGTGATGTGCCTCGATGTATTTCTTTGCAGTCTCGAGCGTTATATGCCCAACACTGCCCATGAACTTTCCTGGACTCCACAAATG
>JAUYPX010000020.1 GCA_030697505.1 Nanobdellota archaeon
TCCGGGCCGATAGAAGAAGTATGCAGAATAATGGCCAAAGAAGCCAAAAAACATGCTCCTTTAGCCGAACCGGTAGTAATCTATTTATAGTTTGTAATGGTCTTCTAAACCATGTCTATCCGCTCCAAACGCGATCTGGAAATCATTCTCAGCAAGCTGAAAGGCTTTGAAAATCCTTCTCTTACCTTGGAACAATATCCTACTCCCAGCCATATCGCCGCTGAATGGGTCTGGAACATGGCTCTGAAAGGAGAAGTGGCCGGGAAGACTATTGTCGATGCCGGTTCTGGTCCAGGAGTGATCGGCCTTGCTCTCTTGCTTTTAGGAGCGCGTAAAGTTATTTTCATTGACAAGGATCATGAAGTGATACAGATCTGCCGGCAAAATTATGAAAGGGTAAAAGAAGAGTATGAAATTGGCCAAGCCGAGTTTATCACCCACGATTTCAGCCTTTTTGATGGGGAAGTTGATCTAGTAGTGCAGAACCCTCCTTTTGGCACCAAACAAGAACATGCCGACAAGAAATTCTTAGAGAAAGCCTTTGCTACTGCGCCAATAGTGTACAGCATGCATAAATGGTCCACCCAGAAATTTGTGGAAGCGATATGTAAAGATTTTAACTTTACTATTACCGAAGTCTGGAGATACGAATTCCCTATCAAAGCAACCTTCAGCTTCCATGAAAAGCCCTGGCAGATGATCGATGTGGGCTTATGGCGGATGCAAAAAGGGTAAAACCCTTCAGCATCAACAGAGAAATACTCTGCGGATGGAAAAGGAGTAAAAACAGAAGTGTTAAGCAGTTTAAGAGATTATTACAGCCGAAATGAGATGTTGAGCTTTTACTCAGAATTAAAAGAAAATAGAGTATATATACATAACAGTTAAATATTTCCTTCTGAAAAATACCTCTTTATGAGTGAAAATAACAGTAATCTGGAAACCAAACTACTAGAAACCTGGTCTACCCTAGACTATCGGGCTGATAGATGGGGGCCTGAACGCATTGTCTTTGATGCCATCAGTAATCATTTTCCAGAAGACTGCGGCGGCACCGCCTATCAAATCATCTTTGTTCAAGATGGTGAGTATCTTGATTTTCAACAGTACGATCAATCTAAACCAATAGATACCATTTTTTTTAGAGATAATGGCGCTGGTTATGATTATATCCATACTGTCCTTCAATATAGCAATAAAGCAGATCGGGAGACGCAGACTGGAAGATTTGGCGAAGGATTAAAATTGATTTCTGCTGCGGCTTTGCGCCATGACGTGGAGATAGAATTTGCCTCGCAGAACTGGGCAGCACAACCTTTTTCTAAAAAATTATTTCTTCCCAGCGAAAATAAAGAAGTTAATCTCCTCTGCCAAAAAGTCATTATTGGCTATGAGCAGCTGCAAGGATCATACACCTGTATACAAAATCCATCTCAGGAAATAATTGAACAAGTGCTTTCATTTCAGGAGCATATTATCGATTTTCGGGAAGATTTACCGGGAAGAGAAGTGCAAGATCTTCATCCGCAGCACCGAGTCTTTTTGCCCGAGCAATACTTTTCTGGAGAATTATTCGTAAAAAAAATAAAATATTTCCTACAAAAGCCGCTTTACCTTACCTATCAAATAAATGGAAGCGATGCAGATTCTCTCCTTTCTCCGGATAGGGATCATGTCCTGGAACACCATTTACGCCTGACTCTCAGAAAGCTGGTGCTAAGATTAAAAGATACAGATTTGATCACCTCACTCTTAGATACAACCACTCCTGAGTGTCTTGAAAAGAACATCTCCGTTTCTAAATCTGATAAAATATATTATCCTGAACAATGGAGGAAAGCGTTTTATGATTTATATGGGCCAAAGGCGGTTTTAGCTGAGCGTGGAAATCCACTTCTCAATGAAGATGCTACTACACAAGGTTTTGCGGTAGTAAAAGGGCTTCCGACAGGAATAGAAGAGATTTTACATCATTCCGGCATAAAAAAGGTTTCTGAAGTTTCCAGCCGGAAATTAAAGTATGAAATACTTGATCCAGCCCGACTTACCGATCAGCAAAGAAGCATTTATGATTTACATAAAGCTGTAGATGAAGTTCTTTTTGACACTCCTCTCCCTGCGGAAGTGCATATCTTTTCCCGCGCTTTTGATGAACATGGAGAAGCAACCTGGTTCAGGGGAATGAGTGAATATGGTTTGAAAGACAAAAAAAAATCCCGTATTTATATTAAGGCCAACGAACTACAAGATCCCCAATCATTTTTAGAAACCTATGCTCATGAAGCTGTACATGTATATACTAAAGCAGTAGATTTAACCACAGAATTTGAGGAAGGCTTAACTAAAGCGATTGGAAAAGTATTGGAAGCGTATCTTACCTCAAAATCATAAACTTATTAAACTTCTTTCATTTTCTATTCAAAGGTGCATAGATGAAGCTTTCGATTGATACAAAGGAGGATAGTTTTGAAGACATACGCAAAGTCCTGCAGATTCTCACTTCTATCCTAGAAAAGAAAGATTCCTCCAGGTCTGCTTTTTCTTCTTCACCCTCTTCAGCTGACACTACTAACCTAATGAGCATGTTTTCTGATGCCCCCGCCAAGGGAACCGTAGAAACTGCTGGAAATCCGCCTGATTTCAGCTCCTTCTTGAACTTGACCCAGAAAAAAGAACAGAAAGATGATGATGAAGGAAGGATTGAATATTATTAATTATTCGCTATCTTGATCTCTCTTGGCACAATGCCTTTCCCCAACAGCAAAGAAGCATAATACTTATCCTTTGTTTTCTCCCAGCGTTCATAAATCTCCACTAATCGCTTCTCATCTATCTGCGGTAGATGCAGGTCGCCAATGACTAAATACAGGTCAGTAAACTTCTGGCCTACTTCAACAAAGGGAGCCCTTCCCGTCTGTTGATAGGCTGTTGAGCCGATAGAGGAATAGTAGCGGACATTTGCTTCTCCATGGCGACGGAGAAAATCATAAAAATAGCCGACTAAAAACAAGCAATGCTCGCCTAACTGCTGCTGTTGATTTCTCCGCTGCAAGAGATTGGTTTCTTCGGTGATGCGATGGCACTGGATGGTCAAAGGTTCTAGCCAGGTTCCAGAGTTTTTATCTGGAAATAAGGCCGTAGTTTCAGCAAACCTAGCCAGCATAGTGGTGAGATACCTGCTTGTTTCCGGAGCTACTTTTAATTTATGCCGTTCCATCGCTTGTCCGATGCCTTGATCTACAAAAGAAAGCAAACCTTCCCGTGAGATCTCGTATTTTTCCATCTTATAATACGAAAATCAATGCGCCTCCCAACGCTATCAAGAGAGCAAAAAAGCCGACAATCAAGCGCCGGAATCTCTTTTCACCAAAAAAATAGGCAATGCCGCCTTTGGTGATGATATTTGCAAGTACGCCCAAGATTATGCTTTCTCTCGCTACTTCAAAGGATAATGACTTCCCTGCCAGTTGTGATAAAGAAAGGGCGATCGCATCTGCATCCGCCAGTCCTGAGAGAAAACTCACCAGATAAACTCCTTTTGAAGGGAGATACACATTTGCTAATTTGAGAAAAGCTAAGACTAAGGCGAAAATACCGGCGAATTTTAACGCTGGCTTCAAGGCAAAAGGGGACTTCAATTCAATTTTTTCTGTGATATGCTTCGCCCGCTTCCAGACGTAATACGAAAATAAACCGGTTGCTGAAGCAAGAGTCAGCATCGGCAGCAGCAGCTGCACAAATAATTTTTGATTCACCAGCGATACTTCAAGTAAAACCCGGCCGAACATCACTCCATTAGCGAGAATTACACCTAACGCAAGTGCTTTGTACAGATGTTCATGCTGTTTGCTGCGTGCAGCAAAACTTAAGGTGACCGCAGTGCTGCTGGCCAAGCCGCCGAGAATTCCAGTGAATTCAATTCCTTTCTCGCCAAACCATTTCATAAGAATGTAACCGACAAAACTAATACCGGAAATCAAGACCACCATCAGCCAGGTCAAAAAAGGATTAAATAACTCATAAGGCCCATATCCTTTATTGGGGAGAAAGGGCAGGATCACAAATGCGATCACTGCAAAGATAAGCGCGCTTTTCATCTCTTCTTTCTTCAAGTGCTGGGCAAATTGATGCAGCATGCTGCGAGAATACAGTATTATCGTAATGATGACTGTCAGCAATACGGATAACTGGATTTCACCAAAGTAGGCCAGGATGCCCAGGAAAAAAGTCAGAAATCCTGCCACTTCTGATGTTGCACCGTGAAATTTTTTGTTACCGCTGGAAAGAACAAAATAAGAAAGAAGAATGAGCATTCCCATTAAAAGAATGCTCACAACCAAGATCCACGGATTTAATGTCTCACCAAAAAAAGCAGATAGCGCTCCGAATAAAGCTATCAAAGGAAAAGTTCTGATTCCCGCATAATCATGCGCATGCTTCCTGTATCGCGCGTACTCCCGTTCTAAGCCGATTAATGCGCCTAAGGCTAGGGCAAGAAGAAAATTATCGATTAGAGCTAACTCTGCCATCTATCAAAAATCCTCCAGATTTTTGGAAGATGCTACAAAATCTTTGTTTTGTATCATCGCATCACCTTTTCTTTAAGAAGGATTTCCGATTATATATATTTAGTGGTAGGAAAACAAAAATAGTATTACTTGTATAAAACTCCAGGCAAATTCCAGCGTCTTCGCCACCAGTCTGCAAAATGCCCATAGCCTAATCCTACCACTCCGGCCACTACTGAACCGATAATCAGAGGAAGCTCCATCCCTTCAAATTTAGAATTGTGAGCGTAGTATAAAATGGGAGCATAGAAAGGCATGGTCGTAGCCGTGCCTACCACTATGTCAACTGCTGCTTTCCTTACCTTGAGTGAGGACCCAGGATCTTCCGCCTTCACATCCTTTTTTTCTTTTCCTAAAAGCCCTCTTAGTAAATTTACAAGATACCCGCTTAGGAAACCGGTAATCGCGCCTATCGCTCTGGTTCTTTTTATTTCCTCCCAATCCATCCTGGAGGCACGTTCCGTAATAGTCATAAAGAAACCGTAATAAGCGGCATATCCTGTTCCATCAACTACAAAATATTTGAGGTGCTGCAGTGCTTTATCTTTGAAGGACAGGTTTGCTTCCTGATTTACTGAATTGTTCTGTGCTATTAGTTCTTCTAGATCCGGTTCTTCACTCATCTGTAGTACTTTAAGGGGGCAATTTAAGAATATTTCTGCTAAATTTATATAAAATCCTTCAATCTTTTGAGGAGGATGGAGCAATATGTCTTACCCAAGGAATTAGACTTTAAACATCTCCGCCTATGTCTAGACCATTACCACGCTGAACAGCTTTATATCAGAGGGTACGGTGGGTATAGTAATGGCCGATATAAAGCAAAAGGGCTTACCAAAGTTAATGAGGCATTAGAAGGCAGAACTCTTGACTTCCATAAAAACGGATCGGGCTTGCATTTGCTCATTGATGCAAAAGAAATCTTTCATTTTCCATTAAAAGATTATGATGATGAAGACGCTAAAGGATTTTCATTGGCTTATGAACGGATTGAAAAAGCAGGTGATCCTGAAAGGCAAATCATGTCGCCAAGAGGTGTAAATCCGTATGACTCATACCTTCCAGAACCAAGAAAATCTATCCTAAGGCATGACCTTGATCGTCATCTCCTGGAAATTTCCTTCAATGGTAGGATCAACCTAAAATTTCATTCCTGGTGGAAAAAGCCGTACTGGAAATACTGGAAAGTCGTGAAATAGAATAATGATCACCAAAGCGTAGCGATCAACACCATCCTTTTTTTATTTTTTCCATAATGATTGATATACTGGATATATTTATGGAGATTTTTCTTACGTTCTACCAAAGCTAAAGAATTGCCAGCAGGCGCAAGCGGGTAGGCTGTGCCTTTTCCATCGGTATAGGTAACTACTCCGCCCCAATCGGCATCCCAAGCATCAGTCAAATCAATAACAATATCCGTTCCTGGTTTTTCCAGATATTTGTCGTTGAGGATTTGATAATCTTTCCAAGTTAAAACAAGAACAGTAAAATTCACTTCTTCAATCTTCTTTTTGGTCACGAAAGAGAGAAAGTCACATAATTCCTTGGAAAAAATCTTAAAGCTAGAAGCAGCATAGGAATGATGAAGAACAACCGTATTTTTTGTAAAATGTAAGGAAGAGACTTTTTTCTGCAATTCTTCATAAAAATTCTTGTTAAAAAAATCTTTGAGCAAGACTGCAGGAAAATCTGATTGAGCAGAATGTAAAAATGATTTCCTCACTTTCTGCTTGGTTTCCTCTTTCAGATAAATCGGATTAAGAACACTCATCATATTAACCATAAAACCACCCGCTTAAGGTAATTCGCTGGGTATCAGTCAAGATTTCTTCCACCATGTGGATGGAAAGCGAAGATACTTCAAAAAAGATGAATGCTCCCGCTTTAAGAATAAATCGTTTCGCTATCTTAGTAGGATTTTTATTCTTTGATTCGAATAAGGCTAACGCTCCGCCGTCCTTCTCTTCCAGATCATTCAGATACAGCATGAAGGCAATCTTCCTTCCTGGAACTTGATCATCATGCGGCAGCAGGTAATCAGTATCCTGGTAAATGGAAGCAAACAGGTCAATTTTTCCATTCAGTTTTAGATCAGTCACTTTTTTCATGAATCCAAGTAATTCTGGGGATGATAATACTGAAATAAATTCTTTCAGAACTTGATCATCAGTGTACAACAGATCAGCAGTCTGGGCAAACTGAAACAGATCGGAGCGATGCGGAGAGAATTCCTGTTCGCCTAAGGCTTGTAATAACTCCACGATTTTTTTTCCTTTCAAGAAATGAGCAAGCTCTAGATGAGGAAAAGGCCGGTTGCCGGCAAAAGTGGCTTGAAGTTTCTTGACTTTTTCTTCTGATAGATATTCAGGATTAAACCAGTTATTCTGAGCCATCATTCCTCCAATAGCCCGGGTCATTCTTATCAAAGATGTAATAATCTAAAAGATATCCGAACACACAGATAGCCGCTCCGCTGAGTAAGGGCATAATTTCCTGATTCTCATGGGCTTTATCAGCCCAATAGACCAAAGCAGCATCTGCACATAAGCGGGTTACGCCTCTGCCAACCAGATTGGCATAAGCACCGATCCTATACCACTTTTTTACTCTGTCTACATCTAAAGCCCCTACGAATTTGAATCTGTTTATTTTATCGACATCCTGCACCAGATCATACAAAGTAACTCGTTTTCCTATTTCCTTAAGCAGGTTAGCCATCGGTCCTGCCAGCAAAAGAATATATAAAAAAGTATCGGACAGAAACTTTATATAACCAAAACCTCTTTAACTATCAATGGACTTCCAAAAACTCGCTGAGTTGTACCAAGAACTGGAAAAGACCTCTTCCGGCAACAAGATGCGGGAAATTCTTTCCATTTTTCTCAAGAAAGTGCCCGAAGAGGATATCGCGGTCATCTCTTACCTTACTCTTGGACAGATCGCTTCTGAATATGAAGGAGTCGTTCTCGGAATAGCCGAAAAATCCGCTCTTAAAGCTGTAGCTAAAGCTTCTGGAATCGATGAAGCAAAAGTCAAGAAAACCATGCAGGAAACCGGCGATGCCGGCTTGACCGCAGAAAAATTGCTGCAGAAAAAACCGCAGACTTTAGTCCCCATGGGAAAATTGACGGTCAAAGAACTGTTTGAAAAATTACACAAGATTACCAGGACTACCGGCGCAGGCTCTCAGGAAGAAAAAATAAACATTCTGGTCAATCTGCTGCAAAAATCATCTCCAAAAGGAGCCAAGTATATCATCAGGATCGCCTTAGGCACATTACGCATGGGCGCAGGAGATATGACCGTGCTCGACGCGCTGGCGATCGCGTATACCGGCGACAAAAAGAACAAAGAACAGCTGGAAAGAGCTTATAACATCTGCCCGGATGTAGGCATCATCGCAGAAACGTTAGCTAAGAAAGGCTTGAAAGGGATTGAAAAGATTGACGTGCATGTCGGCCGACCCATCAAGATGATGCTGGCGCAGCGAGTGGACTCTTTGGAAAAAGTCCATGAAAAGATTCCAGGAAAATTAGCAGTGGAAGCAAAATACGACGGCGAGCGCATGCAGGTGCATAAAACTAAAGACGGCATTACCATCTTCTCCCGGCGCATGGAAAATATCACTGAACAGTATCCCGATGTGCTAAAATACTTGCAGGAACATGTTTCCGGCAAAGACTATGTTATTGAAGGTGAAATTGTCGCTATTGACAAAGATGGAAAGCCTTTGCATTTTCAGATCTTGATGCAGCGCAAACGTAAAACCGATATTGAAGAATACGTCAAAAAAGTGCCGGTGCAGCTGAAATTATTTGATCTCCTCTATTATAACGGAAAATCATTCTTGCATGAATCGTATGAAAAGAGAACCGAACAATTAGCTAAAATAGTCACCAAGGGGAAACATATCACTCTCGCTGATCGAGTAGTCACTGATGATCTCGGCCAAGTCGACCAATTCTTCCAGAAGATGCTTAAAGAAAAACAAGAAGGGATCATGATCAAAGCCATGAATTCAGAGTATCAGGCCGGCACGCGCGGCTGGAACTGGATCAAATGGAAAAAAGAATACGCCACGGAAATGACTGACACCTTTGATCTAGTGATTGTCGGCGCCTTTTACGGCAAAGGAAAACGTTCCGGCACCTATGGAGCATTGCTCTGCGCCTGTTACAATGACCATAATGATACCTTTGAGACCATCACTAAATTAGGAACGGGTTTGACCGATGAAATACTGGCGGAGTTGCCAAAGAAATTACAGAAATATCAAGTAGGCCATAAACCTGCCCGCGTGGTAGTCAGCGAGATCAAGCCGGAAGTGTGGTTTGAACCGACCGTAGTGGTTGAAGTATTGGCTGCTGAAATCACCAAAAGCCCCAGCCATGCCTTAGGGTTAGCGTTACGCTTTCCCCGCTTTATGAAATTACGGGATGACAAGAAAGCTGAACAAGCTACGACGAGTAAAGAGATTCAGCAGATGTATAGAAAATCTGGAAAATAAATGAACTTTGACCCAGATTTTCTAATAGAGGATTTTGAGAAACATACCCAAAATCATTCTTTGAAGGCAAAGCCTTCAATAAGCAAGTCTGGTTGCTAAATTTCATTCAATGAACAATTTGATTGTTCCTTAACTAACCAGACTTGCTATATAAGAAGAAATGATTTACAATCAAAAATAGTATTTTATCTTCAATCGCTTATTCCTTTTGTGTCGGTTCTTCAGAGAGTTGCTCTAAAGATTTTACCGGTAAAAGGCATTTTTCCTCTCCCCACTTGACTTCTTTTACCTTGCCATCTTCGTATAAGACGATATCCACCGCACCATCGCTGTTGGCATCATACGCGCAAACACGTTGGCGTGAATTCTTCTCTACACAGAGACCTTCATATCCATGTTGCTTGTAACCATAAATAGTGATCTCAGGTTCGCTTTCATCATACCCTTGCTTATAGCCTACTTCATAGCCACGTTTATGACCTACAATTCCGCCACCGGTGACTCCAGCCGCTCCGCCAATAAAAAAAGTTCCTGCTCCTATAGCGGCATACTTCCACCAATTTGACATATGAAAAATACACATTCTAAAGTATATAATTCTTGAGTAAATAATGTATATAAAAACCCTATTTAAAAATGAATATCCAAATTACAGAATTTATTTATACTGGGTTGAATATTACTCATAATAAAGTTTATGGACAGTTCGGTTGTCCTGAAAAGGATGCAACCATAGCAGCCTCTGTCTGGCGCTCAACAAATGCCACGGTGTCTGGACTAAAACTCACCGCAGGTAACCTGTGCCAGTTAAAGCTTGTGTATGGGGCGAAGAAGATCACCTGTAAAACATATCAATAGGTTCGTTTAGATTTGGTCGTTGTTTCAGGCACTCCTTCACCGAGTCCAGAATATATTAGAAAATGGCTAAGAAAAAAAGAGTGTTGAAGAAAACAAGTAGGAAAGTCCTCAAAGCACGTAAAAAACGTGCTTATCAAGGACGCAGTCCTAGCGGCAAGCCCAAGCATTCTAAAGTTGCAAAATTGATGAGACTGGCTAAAGCCCGTTCTAGAAAAAGTAGTAAAAAAGTAAGGATCAAAAGCAAAAAGAAGAGAAGATAAATTAAAGATATCCTTAAGATTGATCATATATGATCCACACTGTAAATTCTTATAAATCATCTATATTAAAAATCTTTTATGAGGGGTTGGGCAGTACTATTTACGATACTACTTTGCATAGTTCCTAGTGTAACTGCTGTAGATCAAGTGATCATAAATTCCCAGGATTGGCGGGATATTTACACGGGAATTCTCTACGCCCAGCTGGTCGGAAAGGATGTGCATTATGTAGCGGAGAAAACCCAAGGATTACAGTTGATCAACGAGGTTATTGATAAAAATAAGAAAGAAGTTTTGCTGATCGAATCAGAAAACCCTGTAGCTATTGGTTATAAATCCCATCTTGAAAACGCCGGATTTACCGTGGAAAGATACCTCTCCAGCAATTCTTACCAAACCAATCTTGAATTCGCTCAAAAAGCAGTACAAGAAAAAGCGACAAATTTTTTTATTATCATAGACGCCAGCCTTGGGTATGGCGCTGTTTCCGTAGCTCCTTACGCTCTTCTCAACCATGCTTTTGTCCTTTTTGCTGATACAGAAAATAGCGATCAAATCAAGGAATTACTGACCCCCGGGGAAAATGACCAAAAAGTTCTTTTATACGGACACCTTGACCGAAAAGTAAAAGAAGATCTGCAAGCTTTGCATCCCGAGGCGATCAACACCGGTGAGGACTCCCTGGATAATATAGAAATTGTCTCCCGTTTTCTTGAACAGCAGCCTACCAAGCAAATCATTTTTACCAGCGGGGAGGTTTTAGAGAAAAGTTTCTTTAACCAGGAATTTCCGGTCCTTTTGATCGGAACCGACCTCATCCCTGAGCAGACTCTTGATTTTCTCCAGGATTCAAGCATAACTACCGCGGTGGTGGTAGGATACGATTTATTCTCCAATGCTAAAAAAATTAAAGATGAAACGGGAATAAAAGTTCTGCTGAAGTACGGGCAGGGAAGAAATTCAGAACTGTATGCTTTAGATGTCTTTCCACTTCCTAAATATGACTTAAAAATTGATATCACTAGCGTCAGGTATAATACCTTTAACAATCAGCTGGAAGTTACATACAGGAATACCGGAAATGCATACGCCTTAGTACAGGCCCTTTCTCATCGTATTCTGAGCGATGGTGATCATGTCGCTGAAGTAGGGGATGAAAAACCTCTTCAACTTAATCCCGATGACACGGTTACTGTACTCTATGGCGTAGATCTCCTTCAATTTCTAGATACTGAAATAACCGTGGAAAGCACGGTTGTATACGGGCAAAGTGCCGCTTCCCTGACTAGGCTGTTCATAAAAAAAGCTATACCGGTAGAAACTATTTCCATAGACGATTCCTCTCAAATTTCTATCGAAAAAACGGAATATAACCAAGGAAAAAAACGATTTGAAATCATCATCAAGAATGTAGGAGAAAAAGACGTGTATGTTGATGTAGAATTGCTGGACCTGATCATTGACGGTGAAAAAAGCACTCTTGGATCAGAACCACAAAAAATAGATCCTGGAAAAACAACTGCGTTCATCATCAAGGTGTCTCTTGAAGCAGCAGATTTTGAAGAGAATAAAGATATAACTGTCCGGGCGAGGTATGGAGAACGGGAAGGGATCCTTATTAAAACAATAGTTCAAGAATTTGAATTACAGTTTACAGAAAGCTCCTACAAGCCCCTCCTTCTATTGGTGATCATAGCAATACTATTGCTGATGCTGCTAAAACGGCGAAAAAAGAGAAAGGCATGAAACGGCGAGGCCAGAACAAGAACTCTCTTCTTCAAGTAATAGCACTTAGTCTTTTCCTTATTCTTATCCTTGTTTCAACAGCTCTTCTTTTTAAGAACCTAAAATCTAGAGAAAATGATCTTACCGGCGCGGTATCCGCTGAAGGAGGAAATGTCACCTACATCAATGCCAGTAAAGTTGACAACTCTGGATTTTGGCAGGGATACTTTGGTGAAATTACTGTTGATGCTTCTGCTTCTACACCATCTGCAACTGCAAAGGGCGGAAATGTTACTGAGCTTAATCTAGTGCTCCCCTGCCTGGGGGACGAAATATATGCCAGTCCGCAAAACGAGATAGATTTTGAGGATATCGCTGCTGGAACAGAAGAAGCAGTTGATACTTTTCTAAACGTAAGCAGCAGCCATCTTGAATCTGGATCAAGCGTATTTACAACCACCAGAGATTTTACAATCTCTTCAACCTTGATTACCGCTGTTCCTACCACATTTATGAAAGTGTCCGGCTCATCGGATAGTCCTTTTGCCTTAGGTGTTCTTAATCAATCTAATGTTCTTGTTTTTGTAAGCAATGTTTCCCTTAATACTATTGGGTTTGACGGTGACACTCATGATTATCAGATGATGGTTCCAGTTAACCAAAGTGAATTAACATATTATTTTTTTAGCGATTGTAAAGTTGTTCCGCCTACACCAGCGCCAGCGGCTGGAGGGGGCGGAGCGGTAGCAGGAGAAGCAGCTGGCCCTTTTGTAGGATATTGTGGAGATAAAATCTGCCAGTTGAAAGAAACCTGCACTAAATGTCCAGCAGATTGCGGCATCTGTCCGGTAAATATTTCAGAAGAAGCCCCAAGACTTCCTGAAAATGTAACTGCGGAAGAAGTAGAGAAAAAGTTTTATCTCATTTATGTGCCGTATCCTTTAGATAAAATATTAAATATATTAGAACAACAACTCTTTACGCTTCGCGGCATGGCTATTCTTCTTGGTGTGATCATTACCTTGTTAGTTATCATCACCTGGAAAGTCCTTAAACTACGGGATAGGCCACCAAGACTAGTTTTTCTCAAGAACAGATAGAATCCATATCCAGAAAAAAATCTATTGTTGAACTTCCTGGCTTATAATCGCGAAGCAAGGCTGGCACTTTAATTTCATAATCGTAAACACCAAACTTCCCCTGCTTAGATTGATTGATCTTAGTTATGAAGACGAGGTCTTCTCTGTCAGTCGCATCAAATTGCCTATTAAATACGGGAGTGTTATCGGAAGTGTCCCAAAGGATCCCGGTCCTAAACGTAGTCGTATTGGTGCTGTTGATGATCGAAACATTAGCGATAGTTTGGCCAAAGACGGTGAATGTTTCCACTTTTTTAGGGATGGCTTTGAAAATAGGAAAGTTGGGAAAATTGCCGTAAAGAGTCCACACCGAAGCGATGGAATCGTTAAAAGCAGTCATGTTCAAGACTGTATCCACATCTATAAAATCATTTAAAGTAGGGATGCCGTTTTCTCTTCTTCCAATCGCTTGCAGAGAGCTGAAATCAACATTGCTGTCGCTATCAACAACTAAAACGTTGCAGCCAGCAGCTTCTTTTTTAAAAAGAGAATCAACCCCGATACCCAGCGCCGTTATCGCCAGAGATTTTCCAAAATAGGTATGATAAGCAGCTATTGAAATTTCCTTGCTAACGTTGTTGTTATTCTCATTGGTTTCTGGAATAACATTGTTTGGATCTAAAATCGCCTTTATAGTGTTTGGCCCGATTTCCGCTTTCCAAAACTGAGTAACAGAAGTGCTGGAAAAAGCAGGAACATCAGCAGTGATGTTTCCAATCGGAATTGAATCATCAAAAAATCTCACCAGCACATTGCTGGCATTTTGATTTCCAGCATTACTGAAAGTTGCATTAATGAAAATATCTTCTCCTTCAATAGGCGTAGAGCTGCTAAAAGTGATATTAGGCGGAGTTATTTGTAAATCAATTGCTGCCATAACTGAGGCAGGAAAAAGAAAAAACAGTAGCAGCAACAGTATTTTGTAAAAGATGGAAGAATTCATTTTACTTTCTTTTCATCAGCATAGCAGAATAGGCAGCATGTGATGATCTTGTGTGTTCAAGAAGGCGCATCTCTTTCTCTGACGCCCCCGGAAGCAGTTCATTATAGAGGTCGGCGATTTCATTAAGGACCTGGCGTACATTCAAAAACTCATTTCTTTCCACCGCATATTGAAGCAGCGTATGCTTGGTAAGCAAGGTCATTTTCTTTTTGATCCGCTCTGAGGAAGGATTTGCTTTTTCCTTTTTTGAGGAAGCAGAATCATGCTGGATACAAAAAAGATGGTAAAACTTCACCGCCTTTTCAAAATCTAAATCATGGAGCGCATCGTCTGTTTTCTTCAGTAAAACAGAAAGTGTCGAATCTAACAGCGGAGTCAATCCCGCCTCTTGATAGTCATCATGAGCATAATAAGGAAACATCCTTCCTGCGTTCTTGCTTTCTTTCCTATTCCTTTTAGGCAGATAGCTTCTGATACGATCGAAAGAAGGAAAATCGTGCTGTATTTTGAGGCTAATCTCTTTCTCTGAATAGATTAAGGAATAAATAAAAATAATAATGATCAAAATGATGCCTATGGTTATTCCGACATCGTAAAATGAGATTGTATCTGCCAAAGATACTACCGCATTCCCGGTAAGAAAATTCCAGCTTTTAGCATCAGTCTTAATGGCATCGGATGAGCCAGAGGTGGTAGAAGAAGGAGTGATTTTAGGTACCAGCAGCGTCGCTGCTTTTGCAGCTGCTTCAGTATCGACTGGCTTTCTGAGGACATAAGAATACGTAAACGTTCCAGTTTCAGGTGCAGGATAACCTAAAAGCGGATCCGGATCTATGATCTCTGCATCTTTTTCTAGAATCATTTCCTCGACTGATGAAGCCATATCTTTAGGGATAAATTCGAGCAAGGAAAGCTTTACTGAAGATGAATCTGAGGATGGATCTTTTGCTCCATCTTCTTTTATTCTGACTTGTTTCCGGATTAAAACTACCTTTTCCTTGGTTCCGTCAAGGTAGGTAATTTCAATATTTTGTAAGGCCGCAGTGACCTCAGCCGCAGACTGCATCTTTCTTACCGAAGAAAGGTATCTATCCTTTTCTTCCTCACTCATAGCGGGCTTTTTTGTAGCAAGGTAGGAAGAAATGACCTGTGAAATTTGCTCTTCTTCCGGCGCTTTTACCACCACAGATTTTTCCGTTTCCGTTTTAATATCAACTATGACCGTATGCCTGACCTGGTCTATTTCATCTTTTATGGCCTGAAATTCTTCTATTATATTTTCATCGGCAAGATTTCCGTTTTTTAACAACCCTAGCCCTTCCTTTTTCTTTAATAACGATACTTTTGCTTCTTTAAGCAGTTCCGAAGGTTCTAACAAGGAAAAGACACTATCAGTAGGATTATCTCCGGTTTTAAATCTTGTCCGTAAAGCATTGAATTCTTCCAATAAAGTATCAGCTTCAGCAATAGTTTTGTCGATTTCGGACAGAGTAAGCGCAGCTTTAACTGTGGGTTTCCCGCTGTTTTCTGCAGAAACTGCAGCTGCTTCCAGTGAAATTCCTTTGATCAGCAGGGAAACTTCTTCTGAAAAAGGGCCTTCATTTCCCGCTTCATCAACCGCAGAAACACGATAGGCATAGGTCTTGCCTATGGAAACGACGGTATCAGTAAAAGAATTTTGGGTGGTGGTTCCGTAATAATAAAAATCCCTGCTTTCCTCTGTGAGACGATAGATATTGAAATTCTTAACCCCTTCCAAAGGTAATTTCCAGTTAAGTTTTACTGATAATCCTCGATGCTCCACCGCGGTAAACGCGGTTGGAGCGCTAGGCGGAATAGTGTCGATCAAAAAAACATTCCCGTTGGTGATGTAAGAGCCAGCATTTCCAGATAGATCAGTAGAAGAAAAACTAAAAGAACACACCTCATTCAGATTCACTTGGCTTATAATGATATATCCTTTCCAGGAAGTTCCAGAGCCGGTTACTGGAACGGAAACAGTATTCCCATTGCAAGAATAAGAAAGCGAAGGCACCGGCTTAACCGGTTCAGAGGTTGTGATTGCCACCTCGGTTGTCCCTACAGAAAGAGGTGATAATCTGCTTAAGCTGATTGTAGCCGTAGGAGGAGCATTTATCTCGACAGACACGACATAATCTGACCAAGCTTCATTTCCAGCCAGATCTTTACAGCGAACATAGTAAGTGTAAAAATTATCTATTAAATTTTGCAGAGGAACTTTATGTGATTTTCCACCGGTAATTTGAAAAGAATATTGCTGGTTAGCGTACCCGACACCCGGAATCGAACTATACTTACAAGTTGCATCTTCGTCAGTCACTACTTCCATGGTCATATAGGAAGTAGGAATGACGCCTAGCGGAAAATGACTTAGTATATTGGGCGGAGTTTGGTCATTTGCATATACTGTGATTACACTGACGGTTTCTTCCTGAGAGGATCCAAGACTTCCTTGCGCATTTGAAAAATTCACATAGAGAGTATAAACCCCTGGAGGATCTGCGCATTGAACTTGCCATGACGGATCAACAGATAAAATACCGGGAGTGATTGAACCAAGATACAAAGAAGGCCCGATGATACTTATACCGCCGTTATTCGGTTCAGAAACCAAGATAGCAGTTACATTCTCAATAGTTTGATTCCCCGCATTTTGCACCTTTTGCGCGCTGATGGTAACATTGTGAGGATATATTCCACAAAGGCTTGCGGAAAAAGGGGAGATCGCTTCAACGGAGAGAAGGCTGCCCTGTATAGTAGGTATACATAGTACCAACACCATAAAAAATAAGTGCCAATTTCTCACTATTCTTATTTTCATTTACATTATCCTTAAACATCACATCACCTCTGATTAGTTCCAGACCGTCGGTTACAAATGATTACATCTCTTCTGCCTCTTTACTTTTTTTAGTGAAATCTTCTCTATCTGTTTTTTGTTGAGAGGTAAATTTATGAAGTAAATCTTCATCGTCCTGAAGCGCTTTTTCAATGCAGTCCTCAAGATATTTATTGAGAGAAATGTTCTTAAGAATAGAGATTATCTTAGCTTGAGAATGTAATTCCTTCCGTAAATCGATGTTCACCCTTTTTACCACAAAAAAATTAGAAGTATTAGTATTATAACCTTTTCTATACTTGAGTATGTTGTTAGAAGAATAAGTTTTATTAGAAAAATGATAAACATAATTTTGGTGAATCATACATTTTCAACAGAAAAATTCTTTGTCATCTATTTTTTAGTTCCTATATTTTAATCTCTATACTTCTTTCTTGAAATCACAACAAGCATGACCTAATGATACTCTTTTAAGATTTATAATATAGAAAATAAATATTTATAATACAGAACATAAATCTTTTCACAAGAAAAGACAACGATCTTTTCTGTGCCCAGATAAAGTCGTTGCTTTATCTTAGGCTTTGCACTTGGTAGGTGCGTAATAAAAAAATTAAAAATAGAGGGTGATTTTATGAAAAAAAGGGTGGGATTATTAGTAGTAATCGCTACAATATTTGTTTTAGTGTTAGGATATACAGCATTTGCGGTAGATAAGTCAGATGCCGTAACTGCAGCAAGCAACCTTACTATAGGTGCTTCATCAAGATTTGCCGCTGGTTCTCCTGGATCGAGGGGAGCGCAAGGAGGAAACGTTACACACATTAACGTTACGGCATCACGCAGTACCGTAAAGTGGGCCGGCTTTTTTGGAAGAGTTGCGACATCAATAAAATTAGGGTTCAGCACTGACATACTTTATGATTTTGGCAACGGCAATACTTCTCAGATTAAAACCGTCTTTGCTTCTCCAGATACAGCATTTAATTTTGGGAATTTAGTAAACGCAACCACTGCTGCTGTTGACAGCGTTTGGGGATTTCCGCAAGGCCACGTAGATTCAGCGACCAGAACTTTTACTGTCTCTGACCAAACTGTAGCTCAGGTTTCTAATGTTAAAGCAGTTGGATTATTTGCGTACACCGCCGGTAATGGGACATCTGGTAACTCAACATTAAATTCCCAGATCTACAACAGCAGTATTTTTGCTGATACCGCTACACCAGTTTCTACTTTTGATTTTGCCTTTGGCACTAAAGTAGTGTTAGAGCAGCGTGACTTCAGAAACCAATCCGTGATTGATTATGAGTTAGTTGTACCGGTAAACACTACTGGTTTAGGAGGAGTACAGACATACTTCTTCTTCCTTGATGTAGAATAAGTAAATAATTATTTTTTTTATTTCTCTTTATTCTTGTAGAGATTTTAAAGATTAGATAAATAAATCTAATAATTTCTATCCAAAATACGCAGCCTTCTCCTGGATCTCTTTCGCACGGGCAGTGCTGAAATATTCCTCCAGCTGCTTGTACACTTCTTCGATCTCCTTATCTACTGAAGGTTTCACCACCTCTAGTGCTTTCAGAAAATGCTCCATCTTCACCGATTTGACATTGATATCTTCACGCAGCGCGATCATGGCTGCTTCTCTGCACACCCCTTCGATGTCTGCTCCCACATAGCCTTCTGTTTTCTCGGCCAGCTCATCAATATCAACATCCTTTGTCTTAGGTATTCTTTCCGTATAAATTCCGAAGATTTTCTTCCGCCCTTTCAAATCAGGGATGGGTGTTAAAATAATCCGATCAAATCTTCCCTGGCGTAAAAGGGCAGGATCCAGCATATCCGGCCTATTAGTGGCAGCAACGATGACCACATCATTCAGGCTTTCCAAGCCGTCCATCTCGGTCAGCATCTGATTGACTACTCTTTCCGTACTATGATTATCTCCACCACTAGAACTTCGCTTTGGCACTAAGGCATCTATTTCATCGAAGAACAAAATAGTCGGCGCGGTCTGCCTCGCTTTCCTAAATATTTCTCTGACTGCTTTTTCACTTTCACCGACCCATTTGCTCAACAAGCTTGGCCCATTGACTAAAATGAAATTAGCTTCACTTTCCTTAGCGATCGCTTTTGCCAATAAAGTCTTGCCAGTTCCCGGAGGCCCGTACAACAAAATTCCCCGCGGCGGCCTGATACCTAAGCGCTTGAACACTTCCGGCTTCTTCAACGGCCATTCCACCGCTTCCTGTAATTTTCCTTTCACTTCTTCTAAGCCGCCGATATCATCCCAGCTTACATCAGGCGTTTCCACCAATACTTCCCGCATGGCGCTCGGGCGGACTACTTTCAACGCTTCCAAGAAATCTTCCTGGGTGACCATCAATTTTTCTAAAATCTCTTTTGGAATAGGCTGTCCTTCTTCGACTCCTTCAACCTTCAAGTCAGGAAGAATTCTTCGCAATACGATCATAGCTGCTTCTTTTGTTAAGGAATTCAGATCAGCACCTACAAAACCGTGGGTAACGCGGGCAAGTTCTTCCAGATTTACATTCTTGGCCAGAGGCATGTTTCGGCTATGAATTTTTAAGATATCTAATCTTCCTTTTCTGTTAGGAACGCGAAGTTCAATCTCCCGATCAAATCGTCCTGGCCTGCGCAAGGCCGGATCCAGCGTATTCGGCATATTAGTTGCCGCAATGACAATCACTTTGCCTCTGCTCTTCAGGCCGTCCATCAATCCCAGTAATTGCGCGACAACGCGTTTTTCTACATCGCCCCTAGTTTCTTCACGTTTCGTGGCGATCGCATCGATCTCATCAAAGAAAATTATGGAAGGGGCATTCTGCTCCGCTTCTTCAAACTTCTTGCGAAGATTTGCTTCGGAATTGTGAGCAAATATCCCGCCGTATCCAGCCACAAAATTATGACAGTATGGCACTGAAAGGTCATATACATACTCGGGCTGGGATTCTTCTTCTATGATTTCTTTAACTCGGTCAAAGGCAAGATCGCCAAATTGCAGTTCAGGATGATATTTTTGCAGAACGGTCTGTCCGATACTCCGAGAATTCTTCCAAGCCGAAAAATTTGATTCAGAGCTCACTAATTCTTGAATTTTCCCAGTGATTGGCACTTGGGTTTCTCGAGAAAATTTCTGAGAATTGCAATATGCGAAAATATGGGCATTGCGTTCAGAGCAGACAAAACCTATTTCCTTGAATTTTTCTAAATTTTCATAGCTTGCAAAGGTCAGCCGTTTAGAGTTTTCTGTTTTTTTATCATAAATCTTAGCAGTAATGCCAAAACGCAGTAAGAGATGAGCGATACCATCTGTCAGTTCCGCCGAAGCTGAGGAGACTTCAACTTGAGGAGCCAGGCCGTGCCTGTTTACAGAACCGTCTCCGGAGAAGTATCCTCTCAGGAAAGCAGCTAAGCAGGTTCGATCTATATTATAAGCAATCCAGGGAACTTGTTTTGAAACAGAGCCAGGTATAAAACCAAGCACTTCTTTCATGACTTTGGATAAAGTTTTTGAGTTGATGAAAATATCTGCACCATTAGAGTTCTTTTTAGAATAAATTGCACAATGGCCAAATAATTGCATACATAATTTAGAAACATACGCCGTCTCATTGGTATGAAGATGCAGCCTTACTCCACCATTTCTTTGGTAACTTCCTTCAGCTAACCACCAGCCAAAGAATTCAGAAAGCTGAGGAGTGATCTGCAGGATAGCCGGCAGCCGGCTTCTTTTAGTGCCGACTTGCAATCCATGTTTATCTATGGCTATGTTAGCCTCTCGCATCAGGCGGCAGAATACAGTTACAGGAACACTCACTTTCTTGGAGAGAATATCATACCAATACTTAGTTCTTATTTCCAATACCTCAGCACATTTCTGAACTCCTAATCTTTTCTGGGCTTGACGCAGATACTCATGTCCATTTTTAATCTGCAAGCCATAATCATGCTCCTTTAGTAACTCTATCAAATCAAGAGAATATAAAGGATATTTCGGAAAAGGTAAGGTTTTGGGGGTGACAATATAGGATTTACCTGGAATAAGATCTGATGTTTTTATCTCCTCTACGCCGCTATCGCCCAGGGTGAATAAGCTATGATCTGCAGTTACTCTTATCTGTTTGCCGGATTTTGTAGTCACTTTATAGAGTTTGCTGCTGCGCTGGTGTTTTATAAGATCATTAACCGGCTGAATAATTACATTATGGTCTTTGTCGAAGCACACCACTTGCAGATCACGGCGATTCTGCTCAACAATCTCTCCTATTTTCATTCTCTTAAATAAACCATTTTCACAAACCAAGACTTTCTCATCGTAAGGAAGAGATTCACCGTAAAATTTGGAAATGACTTCCGGACCGTTGATCAAGATGAAATGTGAATTTGTCTCTGAGGCGACTGCTTTCGCCAATAAGGTTTTCCCAGTGCCCGGAGGGCCGTGCAGCAAGACTCCTTTTGGCGGTTCTATGCCCAGCTTCTGAAAAATTTCCGGGTGCCTTAAGGGAAGTTCGATCATCTCTCTTACTTTTTTGATTTCATCGCCCAAGCCGCCGATATCTTCGTAGTTGACCTCTAAGCTGAAACTTTCCTCTTCTGTAGTTTCTACCGCTTTAGGATTAAATTCTACCTCTGTCTCTGCGGTGACGACGACAATATCTTTTTTAGGATTAGTCTCTACCACTACAAATTTCAAAGCGCCGAAGCCATAACCGGCAAAATGTGATTCCATCATGGTAAAGATATCATTGACATCATTTTCATGGAAGGGATGCGCCCGGCGCCGTGATCTGCCTAGAGAGACGATATCTCCTTTCACTAAGGCTTTGCCTAATAAGCCTTGCTTGAATAACTCAGAAGAAGCCTTGATCATCACCCCTTTGTTCACTGGCGCAATAGTGACTTTTGCTGCTGCCTTGACCTCAGCCTTTTTGATCGTTACCAATTCTCCGATAGAAGTACGGGCATTTTTACGCACATTCCCATCCATGCGCACGATGTTTAATCCGATGTCGCCCGGGTAAGCACGGTCTACGATGGCTGCTGTTTTTCTTTCTCCCAGAATCTCTACTATATCGCCGGGATTGACCTCTATCTGTTTCATGAAGGTAGAATCTATCTTGACAATGCCTTTATTGACATCATCCTGTACCGCTTCCATCACTTTCAGTTTGATTTCTGTGGCCATAGCTTAGATTAATGAGTAGATAATACACCCTTTTATACAGTATCCTCCCTCAAATAGACTTTATGAGAAGCTGGTTTTAAATATTTTATGGTACTTCAAGAGAAATAAGTATTATCTCTGATATGATTCTGTTTTTAGATAGCTTTCCTTAAGGCTTATAACCTTCCCATCCAAGCCCCACTCTGCTCTTAGGGGGATACCAAGATAACTCAAAATAGTCGGTGCTATATCCACCTGCCTAGGTACAGGAAGCAGCTCCCCTTTTTGCACTGCTGGGCCATGCATAATTAAAGGAACTTTCATGGCTTCTTCTCCCACGCCGCCATGGGACTTTCCTTTTCCTCCATGGTCACTGGTCAAGATGGTAAGCCAAGCTTCCTGATTGTAGGTAAGGCGTCTTTTCAATCCTTTCATCATCATGCCAACATATTGATCTATGATCTCTATCTCTGAAAGGTACTTAGGAACGTCGGGAGCAAAACCATATTTATGCCCAGCCTCATCCACACCCATAAAATATGCAAACATCATATCGACATCAGTACTATCAAGCAAACTTGCAGCAGCCCT
The DNA here is from genome assembly GCA_030697505.1 of Nanobdellota archaeon. Classification (GTDB taxonomy): domain Archaea; phylum Nanobdellota; class Nanobdellia; order Woesearchaeales; family GW2011-AR9; genus JACPIL01. Next base: position 22,646 of record JAUYPX010000020.1, read on the forward strand.
TGCTACTCTGAAGTCGCCTTCTTGGTTAAAAGGAAAAAATAACCTTCTGTCTGCAGCAGTGGCTATGGAATCAGTAATTTCTCCCCAGCTCGCCAGGGCAGCAGTATTTAATTCTGGCCGATATTTTTCGAGATGAGTAAAAACAGTAGGATATTTCTGATAATCTACGCCTTGAAAAGTATTATCTTTAACCCCGTGCTTATTTTCCCATACCCCAGTCAAGATATTAGACCATCCCGGACCACTTATGGTGTACTCACCAGTTCGAGCAGCAAAACTATACGCTCCTTCTGTAACCAAAGAATCAATATAAGGGGTGGCTGCTACTTGTAAAGCATCTGGACGCAGTCCATCGACGCCTATCAAAAGCACTTTTTTTGTCGACTCAGGTTTATGAGAAGTACGGATGAGAGTGGGACAACCAGCTAAACTTGTTACTGTTCCGTAACCCAAAGTCTTAAGGAAAGCTCGTCTGTTCATAGATATCAAAAAGATTATATACTAAAAATATTGCTTGTTTTCTGTCACTGAGCCTGGCCTCACTTTCGGCAGGGGAAGCGGGCTGGGAAGATTGACATCTTCACTGATCTTGATAGCTTGAATATTTCCCTTGTGCAAAGCAGCATTGATAATCTGTTCCATCACGCCCATGGGGATCTTCTTGCTCTTCTTCCATAATGCTTTCACCTCTTCCACTACCGCTGAATCATCGACGAAGAGGACCTGGCCTTCTACGTCAATTTTTCCTAAATCTGGTTCGTAATGGCAGGCAAAATCATAGGTAAACTTAAGGCCTTTCTTGCCTTCTACCGAGAAATCTAAATCCTCTACATCCTTGATAGAAACATTATTGTTAATCTTTATCTGGCCGCCCTTCGCTTTCAAGCTGCGTTCCGCATTCACTTTATGGACATTTATTTTGACTATTGGCATGATAGACCACCTTTTCTAGTTATGAAGCATATCAACCGCAAATTATTTATAAACTTTCTGGGTCTGGAAGCATTTTTGAATTGTTACTTATACTTTCCTTGCAACAATTCTTCTACCAAAGTAGGGGTGACATAAATGGATTTATCCTTCGCAAATCGAGCCGGCTGATATTCTATCTCAGTAAAAATCTTCCCACAGATCCCTTTCAATGCTCTTGCACCGGTTTCTGTAGGACAAGCTTGGGCAATAGTATAGAAGGCTTGTTCATCCACTTCCAGAGTATAGCCCCGCTGCTGCAGCTGCGTCTTATGTCCGGTTATAGGCGACATTGATGGCTTTTGCAGAATATTCTTCAGATCAGCAGTGCTGAGAGGATCTAAAACCGCAGTCACAGAAATTCTTCCCACTAACTCCGGCATTAAGCCGTATCGGATCAAATCTTCAGTCATTACCTGTTTCAATAGTTCGTATTTATTGACCTGGGGAGTTTGATGCTGAACCCCAAATCCTATGCGCTTCTCTAAACCCAGTCGTTTGGCAATAACTTTTTCCAAGCCAACAAAAGCTCCGGTAAAAGTGAAAAACAAATTTTCAGTGGTAAACCATCTTTTACCATTAGCCGTAAGTTTTCTTTCCTCATCCGATAGCTGTACCTGCCCTTTCTCCAGAATGGAAAGAAGTTCGGATTGTAATTGCCACCCCCAATTATGACTATCGCCTACTACTAATTTATCCAGCTCATTATAGACCACATAGCCATAGGGCGCATCTTCCTTTGCTTGCCGGTATATAATCTCGAATACATCCGTAACATTCCCGCCGATATATCCTTGTCCTGATTGCATCTGCAAATCGGCGCTTCCTTTGGGCAAACTTGTTTTTTCGGCAATATGGGAAGCCATGAGAGTTTTTCCCACTCCGGTCGGGCCGATCAGTAAAACTACCGGATGAAGATGCAAATCGCCTTTCATCGCTCCGGTGATGTATTGCGAGATAGCTACTGAAAAAATCTTTTTGGCCTCATGCTGGCTTTCCACTACTGTATCCAGGCTTTGATTGATGGAAACAGGATCAGTCCAATCTATTTTCGGATCAGCAAGCACTAAGGGCGTAGTTTCTGCTGAAGAAGCACTATATTTTTTTCGCGGTGCGCTGATAGTGATTATACGCTCTTCGGGATGATCTAAATTCAAATCAACATACCTGCCATCATCCAGTTGCTCTAGGTAATCCTGCCAAGGCTCTGGATTTTCCATTTTTCGGCGATACCAGGACATCCCTTCACGATGATTTTGGTAAGGGATATGCTGCACCAAGCCATCTTCACTCTCTTCTTCTAAAAGTACGAAAGGGTAAGGATACTCTAATCCTTGCAACGTGTATAGATTAAAGGGTGATTTTTTTAAAAATTTTTCCGGGCGTGGTATATCCAGTTGATAGGGAAGTTTTTCCACCGCCAAATATACTAAGTTATTCCGTTTTTTTTCCGCTGCTTCCCAGCGCCGCTGTCTCGTAAAATGATAGGGGGTGGCACAAAAATTCTTCTGCTGAATCAATCCGATGGGAATATACCTTAATCCGCCGGAAGGCAGATTGATTCCTATCTGCAGCTTTTGATTGATCATCCGGGTCGGAACAGCGTATACCGGGGTGTTTACCGTAATAATTTTCTCACCTACAGTAGCCTGAAAGATAGAATTAAAATGCTGGGTCCAGGGGATTGAGCGTAAAACTGTTTCTAGATCCAACGGTTTGGGCATGTTTTGTAGAGGGAAGAGCTGCTTATAAATTTTTATGAAATATAATATAAAATATAAAATTTTAACAGATAATAATTCACAGTTACTTAAGGTTTTCGGCAACTTTCTTTCTGTAATCTTCAACTAAATCTAAATGATATTTTACATTTGTAGAATTTGCAGGATAAGGTTTTTTAAAGATGCGTGTGACCGCATATTCTTTCCAAGGATATTCCTTCTGAAATCTTAAGTAGCTGTCTTTTTCACTAAATGATCTTAGTAAAATATGGCCCTTCTGCAAACTAAGTATTTCAAAATCTACAGTTGCAAGCACCCCGCCAGAATCGCCAGGTATTGTTTTATTATCTGAGAAAACAATATCATCAGGAGGGTTTGAAAAATATAAACCTAACGAATCAGCTAAGATCTTGCCTGATCGTAGTAACAAGTGAGTATCCCATCTGCAGTAGAGATCAACCGGAGAAGCAGGTTTGATACTTTCTTGATAAAACCGGTATTGCCTTGCTTTGCGGGCACCAGGAATCTTGGCTTTTGCTAAAGCGATATCTAAATTCATCAAAGTAGATCTCTTTCCATACGCACAGACTTTCTCAATTTTACATTTCCTTCCATCATGAAGCACATATCGAAGAGGTGATTCTTTCAGACAATGCCCTGCCGTCAAAAAATAACCATCATCAGTGATCAAAAGACCATTTGAAGAATGTTGCCCATCATAATTAACAAGTTCAACAACTCCTTCTTCCAAATTTCTCTTTGCTTGTTCATCAGTTAAAGAATTACTTTTTGCGTTAGCCAGAAAATCATCCAGAGTCTTTACTAATTGTTTATTTCTTCTTGATTCTCCGGTAACTACATTAATCAGTTTCTTTATCATACACAAACGCTCCGGCCACCAGCAGCGGAAATACAATCGTGGCATCAGCATGTATCTTCACACTAGGCGCAGTGGCTTTCACTTTACCCCAGCTGATCGCTTCATCAACTCTTGCTCCTGAATCAGAACCGTCGTATTCCTGCGCCGTATTGACGTAGACCGCATAGTCAAGCCCTTCTTTAAAAATATTGGCATTCAAAGTGAAATGCTTGCTGATTCCGCCACCAAGCACAATCGCTCCTGTCTTTTCTGAATTCAAGACTAAATCAACTACGTCTTTCATCTCTTTGGTCACATCGATCAGGAAATCGGGATGGCTCTGCTTGAAAAAGTAGATCAGATCTCCTAAAGAGCCGTCAATCAACCCCGGACAGAAGATGGGAATATCATTCTTGGCCGCCCAATAGAGGATGGAATTCTCATCATTGATTTCGATTCCTAACTCTCGGATCAGATCCTTTGGACAGAATACTTTTCCTGTTTCTTTCTGTATTTTGTAAATCCGCTCAAAAAAGACCTGCATGAAATCATCAAAGGCCGCAAAGCGGTCGTTAGGCACAAAAATATTTCCCGTTCTGTTCACCCCGTTCTCAAACATCATCCGTCCGGAAACATCAAAGTTTCCTAATACAAATGGTTTCAGACATTTGATGATATCTTCCTCCACTCCGCCGGCAGAAGTCACTAAGACATCAACTTTCTTATGCTTGACTAAATATTTGATGATCTCCCTATTTCCAGAACTCACTTGATTAGAGGTAAAACTCAGAAAGATCTTTGCTTTCTCCCGGCGCATGGCTTTGATTATTTCGATACCTTGCGCAAGATGAGTAGCTTGAAAGCCCATCAATGAATACGATTTCAGGAATTCCTGAAAGTTGAAGGGCTGTTCGAAATCATAGCCTTTGATTTGCGGATGGCCTTCTAGGGTTACACATTCCTTGACTGCATACTGTGCATGTTTTTCTTTGGGATTATTGAGTTTCATGTTATTACCTCGTGATTATTGCAATTTTATATCGTAATTTTAATTTTTTATTTGATTGACAGACTGATAACCACTAAAAAGACCAGAATCTCTTAACTTCCACATTCGCGGACGGAATCCATGTTTGTATTCAGGCAGAGCTTTATTTAAATAACTTTCGTCACAATTTGAGGGTAAAATATATAAAAACAAAGAAACCTTTTTATATCAGTAAGATTATTCTTACAACATGGCACAATTAGAAATAACCAAGATGAGTTCCAAAGGACAGATTGTAATCCCGCAGGAAATGAGGAAAGGCTTCCATGAAGGAGAGAAATTTGTAGTTATGAAAGCAGGCAAACAGCTTATTCTTAAAAGTATTGAGGATTTTGATGAAAATATAGAAGAAGATTTAAAATTTGCCAGAAGAACCGAAGAAGCTTGGAAAAAATATGAACAAGGAGAATTTAAGTCCTTACCAGTTGATAAGTTCCTTGAGGAATTAGATAAATGTTAGTAGATTATTCTCCTGATTTTCTTTCTCTTATTCGTAAGATTAAAAATAATGCCGACCAAGAGAAAATTAAGAAGCAGATCAAGAAAATTATTGAAAACCCCGAGGTAGGAAAACCTATGCAGCATGCGCGCAAGGGGACAAGAGAAGTGTATATCGGGTCATTTCGGTTGTCCTATGCTTATATCAGGAATGAGGACAAACTAATCTTTCTCAATCTCTACCATAAAGATGAACAATAAAGTTTATATTCAACACTAAAATTTGTAACTCCATGAACCTCATTGACGTGCATTGCCATCTGACGCATGAATATTTCAAAGACAAATTAGATGCGGTGCTGAAACGCGCAGAGAAAGCAGGACTGAAAGCAATTATCGTTTCCGGAGTCAATCCTCCGGCAAACCGAGAAGTTCTTGCTCTAGCAAAAAAGCATCCAAAACTGATCAAAGCAAGCTTAGGCATTTATCCTATTGATGCTCTTGGTTTAGCTGAAGCAGAAACAGGTTTGCCCAGACAAACGGAAAAAATCAATCTGGAAGAAGAATTCAAATTCATCGAAAAAAACAAAGATGCCGTACATTGCATCGGCGAAGTTGGCATGGATTTCCATTGGGCGTATAAGGAAAAAACCTACGCCCAGCAGGCAGAAAATTTCCGCAAGATTATTCGCTTTGCTCTCAGGATCAAGAAACCGTTGGTCATCCACTCTCGCAAAGCAGAAGAAGAATGCCTGCAGATCTTAGAAGAAGAGATCAAGAATCATGAAATTCCAGTCATCCAGCATTGCTTCTCGGGACGAAAATCCTTGATGAGCAAAGGCGTAGAACTTGGACATTACTTTTCCATCCCGCCCTGCATTATCAAGTCATCTAACTTTCAAACCCTGGTAAAAAAAGTGCCATTAACCCAGCTGCTGACCGAAACAGACTCTCCTTGGTTAAGCCCGTACCAAGAACAGATGAACGAACCAGCTTTTGTGACTGAAAGTATTAAACAAATTGCGCTGGTAAAAGAACTTTCTGAAGAAGCAGTCGCAGACCAGATCTGGAAGAATTATCAGAAGATATTTGGGAAGTAGAATCTAACTGCAAATCCTAGCATCTTCAGTCAATTCCGAACTCAGAAAACGATGCACCACATAATCCGGCAAATACAATAGATAGGCCAGCACTTCTTTCAAGGCATAGGCATCTTTGAAATCGACCAATGCTTTGATCTGCTCTTCTGTGAAATTGAAATCAGCAAAGAATTTGCGGCAGTAATCATACTCTGCGGCTTTCATAGACTCAAATATCTCCCATTCGTGATGCAGCCGCGCATCATATTTCCTGACGATGCCCTGGAACAAGCGCATCAGATGTGTCTCCCCAGGATCAACTTTAGTCACTTCCCACATCCCTGCCTTCTCCAAGGCAAATTTCTTGAAGGCTAACTGCATCATCGATTTAGTCTGGCCGATGCCTTTCTTCATGGACAGATAGCATAACATCTGATAGGCGTCATACGTCGCTTTAGCGCAGCGCTTGAACAATAATTGCGTGGAAGGTATATCTCGTGAATAGGAGATCCTGGAAGGAACTTCTAGCAAATATTTTTTTGTATTATTCAAAATAAACAGGTTCTTGAAGCATTGATAATTGCGTTTCTCCTCGCTGAAACATTCGATGCTCAAGATGTTATGCGTCCGGTCTGCTAATTTCACCTGGATGGCGATCTCTTTGATGCGCTCCTCTTCATGCTGGAAAATAGTGGAGATAGAACGGTAGTAGAAATCCCGCTTATGCCGGGTAAGCAGCCGTAAAGTAGCTATGATAGTTTTAGCCGCTGCTGCATCAGTATGGCCCAGAAGTTCTTGTTCAAACGCAGCAAATACCTCACTTTCATATTTATCTAATAATTCTATGTCCTTGCCATCTTCATCCAGATCATGCTCATCCCGATAGACATCCACGATCTCTTCAACATAATCATGCATCAGGCCTACGCAAAGAGTGATCTCATCGGTGATTTTTGCATCTTTCAAGGCTAGGACAACATTCAGAGGATGAATGAAAGAACTTGCTCCATCTTTCCGGGGCGGCAATTGTCCGTACAATAATACCGCTTTTTGAAAAAGATAGCTGAACAGAGGACTTATATCAGAAAAAGAATCCTGCAATTTCTGCAGGTCATCTTCCTTTTTCCAATGCTGCAGATATTTGAAAGCCTGATATTCTGAAGTTTGATTTGAAGAGGCCATGGAAACTATCTATAAATGAGAGAATATTTTAAGACTTTTGCTTGGAAAGATTACTTTTATTCAAAACATTCCACTGTAAATAATGAATGTAACTTCTCTTCCACTTCCTTTACCCCGTACCCGGAAAGTGTAACTCTCACTTCCCAGAGATCCATTCCCCGAGGGACTACTCTTTTCCAAGTCCGATACGTCAGAGTCGTTGCCGGCTCAATCACGTACAATTCTGTCTTCCGTAAAGAAGTGTTTTCATAAGGTAGGTGTAAACCTTTTCCTTTCATAAAACCTAGAAAAGCTTCGTATTGAAACAAGCCGGAAGGAGTTCCCTGATAGAATATGATTTGCTGCCACATCTACATCCACAAATCCATAATCTTTAAATAGAATTTGAAAAAGAATAAAGAGAATGAACTCTCAAAATCTCTAACAGAAACCTTTATAAACAAACTTACAAAATTGAGCATCTACCATGGAATTCACAGTCCTAGAAGAATCTAAAACCAAGCTGGTATTCGAGCTGAAAGGAGAGACTCATACTTTCTGTAATCTGTTAAAAGACGAATTGCTTAATGCTAAAGGCGTGGTCACTGCTTCCTATAGAGTAGATCACCCTTTGATCGGTGTTCCCCGCTTTCTGGTAGAAACTAAAGGCGCTGAACCAAGAAAAGCATTGAAAGACGCTCTGGCCAGCATCAAGAAGAAAGCGGAATCCTTCAGGAAAGAAGTCACTGAATTCTGATTATTTATTTAATTTCTCGAAAACAATTTAAACTCCTTCTATTCTGAATCCGTATGCTTGACAAAGGGGTTTGCGTCCGTTTCTACAAACGGAAAGATATCCAAGATGCCATCATAGCGCATGCTCGAAATAAGGAAATCGGAATGCGTTATAACGATTCCTTCGGCAAGAGACCAGACATTCTCTCATATCCCAAAGAGATTTTAGAACTCTCCCTGCGGGGAGTCACTTCCCTCCATGCCAGCGAAGAGATTTGGGAAAACCCTTTAGAACTGGAAAGCAATAAATCCAAAAAAGAACTTGACCAACTACGTGCTGGATGGGATTTAGTGCTGGATATAGATTGCAAGTTTGTCGACTACAGCAAGATCGCCGCTAACTTGATCATCCAATTTCTCAAATATTGCGGAGTGAAAGATATCTCCGTGAAATTCTCCGGCAATAAAGGATTCCATATCGGCGTTCCTTTTGAAGCCTTCCCTAAGAAAGTCGGCGAAGTGGAAACGAAAGATCTCTTTCCAGACGCAGCAAAAAGAATAGCTTACTACATCAAAGAGAACATCAAAGTAGAATTAGGAAAAAGAATTTTTGAGTTTGAAGCAAAAGATGGAAGGGATATTGCTTTCGCTAAAATAAGTGAAAAAACAAATCAGGAAAAAGAAAAAATCAAGACCAAAATATCACTAAAGGATGAGTTCGGTGACAAAAAAGAAGTCGAAATTCTTAATGTAGACCCTTTCTTAGAGATTGATACGGTGCTTATCTCTTCACGCCATCTCTACCGCATGCCCTATAGTCTACACGAGAAATCTGGTTTAGTCAGTTTGCCTATCGACCCGGAAAAAGTGATGGAATTCCAGAAAGAGATGGCCAAGCCGGATGCAATCTTAACTCCTATGTTTACTTTCTTGGATCGAAACGTATGCGGAGAAAGCGCACGGCAGTTATTATTGCAAGCGCTCGATTTTGAACTGAAATTAGAAGAAGAACGGGAAGTGAAAAAAGAATACGATGAGCTGAAATTAACTAGCCCGATCAAAGAAGAGTTCTTTCCGCCCTGCATGAGATTATTGCTGCAAGGCATCGGCGATGGGAAAAAACGCGGAGTCTTTATTCTCATGAATTATCTCGGCAAGATCGGCTGGAGCAAGGAAGAGATTGAAGCCTACCTCAAGAAATGGAATACTAATAATACTGAGCCATTGCGGGAAGTCTACATCAAAGGACAGCTGCACGGCTTCAAAGCCGGCGATAAACTGCCGCCCAACTGCAGCAATGAAGCTTACTATCGCGGAATCGGCATCTGCAAGCCGGACAGTTTCTGTCCTCGAATAAAAAATCCGGTCAATTATACTATCCTGAAATGGAAACGCCATCTGCAGGAGAAAGAAGAACAGGAAGGTTTAAAAGAATAAAAATTATTTCTTCTTTTATGCCTAAAAAGAGGAAAATCAGCCACGTTGAACAAGAGCTTCGTGGAATTAAGAAAACCGAAGACAAACTGCTCCAGCAGGAACGAAGAATTGAGCAGAAAGAGAATAAAATCTTGACCGAAGAGCAAAAGATCGAGAAAGTATTATTTAGAATCGGCCGCTTTGAATTCAAGCGCAAACATCTGCTGGAATTGATCAAAGGCGTCGCCGGAGCTTTCTTAGGGGTAGGGATAGGAAGAAGCATCCTTAATCTGGATTCGCTTGCCCAAAAATTGCAATGGTGGAACATTATCGGCATCCTCATCTTTATCATCGGCATATCATGGCTATTGATTTACAAGAACGAAAAACAATATGTGCAGAAGAAAGGCTTTCGCTTAGTATGGAAGAAATTAGTATTCTTGTATGTTATTTCTTTGGTCATCGAATATATTGCTTTATGGCTCTTCGCTGCCTTGCCGCCTGACTTTGCTACCTTGGTTAAAGTCTTAGTGATCGGTTCCTATGCGGCTATGGCCGGAGCGGTAAGCTTTTCGTTGATTTGAATTATATTCTTGAGTATACTGTTCCAGATACTGTCCACTAAACGAATGATATAAATATATCCACATCTTTCTCCTTTTTTGAGGTGAATTGATGTCCCAAAATTGTATTTATTGTCATTCAAAAAATGTAGTCAGAAATGGTACCCGAAAGAGAAAAGTGAGAGTTA
>JAUYPX010000022.1 GCA_030697505.1 Nanobdellota archaeon
TTGTAAATCCACATTTAAGTTTGGGAGGAAAAACGCCAGCTGAGGAAGCAGAAATTGACTTAAATTTGGGGAGAAATAAATTGATGAATCTTATTCGGAAAATGGCTCAGAAGAAGCATCATTCGCTAAGATGACTGTATCCTATATTCTGGTTTACGAGAAGAAAAGTGGAAAATAATTAAGAAACTAGTTTTGGGATATAAAAAATAAAAATATAAAGTATTATTTCATTAAACAAAATTTATAAACTTGAAATTCTAAATAATATCTATGGAGCTGGTAGTGATAGGGATGCGTTTTGCAGTTACATTTATTCTTTCCTTTCTCTTCGGGATAGAACGGCAATATTCCCACAAGCCGATCGGTTTCGGAACGTATACTTTCGTCTCTATAGGCTCATGCAGCTTGGCAATCATCGCGGTTGCGCTGGGCTTCGAGCATTCTATTCCGCTCTTGTCAGCAATCGTTACCGGCATCGGATTTCTCGGCGCCGGAGCGTTGATTAAAACTAATGACAAAATCTTTGGTCTTACTTCTGCTGCGAGCATCTGGGCTTTTGCCATCTTTGGCTTGACTATCGGAATTGGAGAATATGTCGTCGGAATATTGTTGTATCTGATGATCTGGCTGGTGGTTATCAGCGATAGGACCTTAGAACGCTACGGTATCGGTTCCTATCAAAAAAAAGTGACTATTCAAACCCAGAAGATTGTTAATATTAAAGATGTCATTGCTGCCGCCGGAATAAGAAAATACAAATTAATAGACATAGACATCGACAAGGCGCATAAGAAGATGACCTTCCATCTCTACGTCGAAGGTAAGAAAGAAGACATCAATACTATCCCGGATAAAATAATTAATCAAGAATGGTTTGAAGATGTGAAGATTGAGTAGAGCATGACTAAACATATTTCAGGAAAATATCGTAAAGAATTGGAAGATTTACTGCAAGAAGAATTATTTACAGATTTGATGGGAGAAAATCCAGACCATAAAGAATTGTATCTCATCTACGAAATAGTAGATACTCTTCGAGGGGCATACAATGATGAAGGAATCAGGAGATGGTTTTACCGTCAAAGAACGCAGTTAGGAAATAGCAGCCCATTAGTATACTTAGGCAAAACCTGGAAATCTGAAGACGAAAATGCAAAAAAAGTGTTAGAATTGGCAAAATCATTGGATGCTTAAGGATTAATAAGATTTTTAAAATTGAATACAAAAAGTATAAGCCTATGCAGCTTGAATCTTTCGAGAACGCTTACGCTTTTTCATCTTCTTGCGCTGCCACTTCCAGCGCATCTGGCCTTTTTTCTTCCAGCGTCGCGAACTTCGTTTCATGTGCTACCAGAAAATTACCGCCGTTTTATAAATGTTTCTTTTTAGAAGAGAGATATGTAAAAAAAATTATTATTAAAATTACAAAAACATTACAACTCATGTTCTCTCTTTCTAACCACCATAAAAGCGATAGTGAGAATCACCACTAAAGCAGTCAAGCCTATCAAAACATACTCACGGCTGCTTAATTCTCCAAATACTGCGGCGCTGACAAACCCGGTAAGCAAGTTGCCGAAGCCAGCGTTTTCCTGAGCCCTCTGAGCGCCAGCTGCTATAGCAAGATTATCTTCTGCATTTTGCTGATCTTCTGCAATTTGTTCCTCTTGGCCTGTTTCTTTTTGCGCGGCGATCTGTAATTCCGTCTCTTCTGGAATAGAGTCTTCTACTTCCTCATTTACTTCTTCAGTTTCTGTTAATTCTTCTGTACTGGACGAAGAGGAACTTGAGCTTCCGCCACCGCCTCCTCCGCCGGAACTACTGCTAGAACTGCCCGATGAGCTTCCTGATGAAGAACCGGAATCACTGGGACTATCATCATCAGAGCCGCCCTCATCTGAACCACCATCGGCAGGAGGAGGCACGGCCACCGCAGTGGTAGTAAATTTTCTTACCTCCGAAGTATTGCAATTATCAACACTATCGCAGGAAGTTATGGAATAATAATACCATGTAGACGCAGCTAGATTCAGTAAAGTAATTTTGTGGGCTGTCGAATCATTTCTAACCGCAACATTTTCTGTACCCATTGCCATTGAAGTTCCGTATTGAACTTTTGCATCTGCTGGCTCATTCGTTGACCACTGGATTTTAGCTGAACTTTCGTTGAGGTCTGATTCAGCAATTGTATTCAAGAGAGGACCGGTTCTATCGATAGTGAATGCCGCATAGACCGTATCATTTACTTTTCCGAGAATATCTTTCGAGATTACGGTGAAAGTATGATTGCCTTCCGCAAGCGCGTTCATGTCGACCAGGGCAGTCCAAGCACCGGAATTATCCTGCCCAGCAGGCCAGAAAATGTTTTCAGAAGCATTAGTAAGATTAAAATTAACTGCAGAGATATTTTCAGAACTGCTTATACTGGCCTTAAAGATAACCAATTCATTTTTGTAAACGTCTTCCGGAGCCGGAGTGATGATCTCAACGTTAAGGAAAGATTCAGCCGCAGGAACGAAAATAGAAACGGCAGCGGCGCTCTCATTTTCATTCCCTAACGAATCATTGGCATAGACAGTGACCGTATACATCCCTTCAACTAATTCTGAAAGATTGATTTCTTTCATCCAAATATGAGTGCTCTCATTTTGCGGGATGGCTGAATAAACCAATGAAACATTACTGCCGTTGATGGTAAATAAGACCGTACTTAATGAAGAATGCTCATCAAAAATGTATGCAGTAAGGTTATACCTGGCCGTACTAAGGTTAGCGCCCGCAGAAGGATCCAGCAGGGAAACAGAAGGAGCGATATTATCGATGGTGAAAGACTGCACCGCGGCTGCTCCGGTCATGCCCATCGCATCAGAGCCATGAGCTTGGTAACTATGCGTACCCTTGTCCAGGCCTGTTAACTCAATCATATATTCAGTGCCGGTATTGATTATAGTTGTATTTCCAGTATTTTGCGTATTAACAGTAAGATTTTGTGATGAGCCATTGGGGTAGGTCCATTGCAGCCAGGCCTGAGATAGCTCCACATCTGAACTGATATTAATAGCAACTGCCGTGACAGTTAGTGTAGAATTATGTTGAGGAGCGGCGTCATATACTAATATCGGCTGCAATGCCGCTAAAATGTCCAGTCTAACCAACGTAGCATTGGTAGATGGATCATAAATCCTCTTTCCACTGGCAAGAATTTTTTGTTCTACTTGTTCTGAAGTAGGGATCTTGCCATACGCCTGTTTCCAATATTGCTTGAGTAAGGCCACTGCTCCCGAGACATGAGGAGCAGCCATGGATGTTCCTGACATAGTTGCCGTCCCTCCGCCGTTATGTAAGGAAGTGATTGCCGAACCTGGCGCGGCAATGGTATCGGTAAAAAAAGCATGCCGCGAAGCGTAGCTAGGCAGGGCATCTGATTTTGTGGTTGCCGTGACTCGGGTCGCATTTTGTATACAGGCTGGACCAGCCATATTTCCCGCGCCGCTATTTCCGGTTGCTGCGACGACAGCAATATTTTCTCCCACCGCATCATTGATCGCTGCTGTGTAAGGAGCAAAATCAACTTCTTCATCGCAATACGAGGTATACTGTCCGCCGCCCAAGCTAATGCTGATAACTGAAATATTGTAAAGACCCTGGTTGGAGATGCACCAATCCATCCCTGCCAATACCTCAGCGTCAGGACAGGAACCGGAAGAACTGCATACTTTTACTGCTGCTATCTTTGCACCAGGAGCTACGCCGCGATATGCACTATCGGCAGAAGCGACGATTCCTGCGACATGCGTGCCGTGTCCTTGATCATCCATGGGATTTGAATCATTATTGTAAAAATCATAACCGCCAACATAATTACCGATCAAAGCCGGGTGATTGTAATCTACGCCCGTATCGATGACGCAGACTGTTTCTCCTTCTCCGGTGATATTATAGCCATTGACCACTATGTCCCAGGCATCATCAGCATTCATCACCGGAACTGATCCTGAAAGGAAAAGCTGCCTTACTTTATTTACTACTATCGCATCGACATTTGGATCATTGCGAAGTTTTTCCAATCCTTCCTCAGTGACTTCCCCCGCTAATGCATGTAACATCTCATATCGGTATTTTAACTCAAATTCTTTCTCTTCCGTAAAACCAAGCAAGGTTTTGTGTTCTTCCTGATTAAGATCAGCCAAGACTTCTTCTTGTTTTTCTTTGATCGCTTCTTTCTGTTCTTCTTCATTTTCTGAGTCAACAGAGTTATCTTTCAACAATACGATCACGGAAACTTCTTCTTTACCTTGATCAAACGCAGTTGCCACTTCCGACCCTACTTCCGCATCAGCAGCGAAAGCGCCCGTGATTCCGCCGGCATCAAGGGAAATAAAAGCCAACATTAAAACCAGAACCGCGACGGAAACTGAGGTCATTATTTTCTTCATCTTTCTATCCATATTACATCCACACCGTAAACTGTTGTGAAGCCAGCATGGAACCGATCCCTTCTCCAACATTAAAGAAGAAAGTGGAGATTATCCCTCCTAAAAGGTCGAAAAAACTGGCCTCGTGCTCATAATTAACATAATCGATGCTTTGCAGGCCGAAGTTTTCTCGAATGAATGATTCTGCTTCTTCTTTTCCGCCCAGTTGATCGACTAATCCTAACTCTAATGCTTCTACGCCTAAGAAAAATTCACCGCTGGCGATCTTCTGCACTTGGGAAACTTCCAGATTTCTATTTGCAGCGACTTCTTCAATAAAAAAGTCATGGATCTTGTCCAGCTTCTGCTGTAAAATCATACGCTCTTCGGCGGTAAGTTTCTTAAACGGAGTACCCATGTCTTTATGTTGGCCGGCAACCAAACGCTGATAGCTGACATTATAATCTTGCATCAAGCCGCTGAATTCCAAATACGAAGATAAAACTCCAATGCTGCCGGTGATGGACATGCGATTGGCGATGAGGTGATCCGCTGCGGAAGCGATCCAATACGCTCCAGATGCTCCTGCTTCTCTGATATAGGCTACTACTGGCTTCTGCGCTCGTTTCACGGCAGTGGCAATTTCATCCGAAGCAACTGCCGATCCACCCGGAGAATTGATCTCTAAAAGTAAAACTTTAATTTGGGGATTTTGTTCAGCATCCTCAATAAAACTTACAATATCCTTAGATGAGATTGAAGAATCGCCAAAACCCTGGCCGCCATTTCCGGTTATCGCTCCCTCGATAGGGATCAGCGCCACGTTTCCGAGTTTAGAACCATCAAATAGAGAAAAGAGTACAGGAAGGATCACCAACAAAGTAAAAAGGACTGCTGCTATAGTGAGAAGTACTAATCGCAACCTACTTCTATCTGACCTCTTTTTCATAAATGAAGATATGAAAGAATAATGGTTTATAAAACTTTTTGTGGCCCGAATCTTACTTCCAAACCAAATCTTTTTAAAGCGTTTACCTTTTATCTAGTTATCTTAGCGGGGTAGGGAAGCTAGGAGTACCCACCGGGCTCATAGGATTAACCTGAGAGACCCGGGGATCGATGGTTCAAATCCATCCCCCGCTACTTTTTAAAAACAAAGTTCAATAAAATTTATAAAATATTATCTTAAAACAAGTTTATGGTAAAATACAAAGTTACGGGTTTAGGCGCTCTTGTTGCCGCAGGACTAGCTGTAGGTGGAAGCATTGGGGGATTTGAATTAGCAAAAGATTTAACAGAATATATTTCTTTAAATTCTGATTACATTAACACCGCAATTAAAGCTACTGGATCGATAAGTGGTTTTGGTGTAGGCGGTATAGTTGGAATAATTCTTGGAAGCTACTTGCCTGGTGGGGAGAGAGAATAAACTTCTCAACTCACAAAGCTTTTGCCAGCTGTCCCAATTTCTCAGCCAGTTCGTCAGCAGTGTCCGGATCTATCCTGGTGGTTACATCCCTCTTTGCTTCTCTCTTGTACACTGCGATCAGATTAAGCACTTCCCGAAGCAATTCCGCTGCTTTTAGAGTACTTCCATTTTTTGCCTTTTTAGAAGGCCTTCTTTGGTTTGATTTCGCTTTAGAATGTTTAGCATGTTTATTCATCATATCACACCTCTTTGAATTTAAACTGAAAAATAAAAGAAGAATTTAAGGCTTTCTATACGAAAGTTTAAAAATAAAGAAAAGATCAGAAAGATATGGCTTATTCTTGGGATGCTGAACTGGTTGGAGAAGTGAAGAGTAGACAGCAAGCGAGCAGCTTTCATGAAACTGATTTTCTGAGAGGATATGTTAAAACGCAAGCCAGCCATACTTATTTACCAGCCCCTAAGTTAGAAGATTATCTCACCTTAAGCTTACGTGAAGGAAGTAACATAAGTAAATACGAATCAACTAAACCAGTAAATACTGCTTACGGAAGAACAGGAAATTACGATATCGCTTCTAAACTAGGGTTATATAACTCTGCGGATTCTATTGATATAGATGCATATTCGCCAAAAAGAAATTCTTACCAGAAGGAAAAAGATAATTATTTGATTTAAATTTTTTGAGTTATTTTCTTCAGCTTCCTAAAATCATCTTCCATCTTCTTTTTTGTTTCTGGAAATCTCAACGCAGCCGAAGGATGAAAAGTCACAAAATATTGCTGCTTCTCTTTTTTCAGAACTGTTCCATGTGCTTTTTCTACTGACGTTTCCTTGGTTAAAGTCTTTAAGGCTACTCCGCCTAAAATAATAATTAATGTTGGTCTGAGAATTTCAATCTGTTTATCCAGCCATAATTCTTTACAGGCTTTTATCTCGCTAACTTTTGGCGCTCGGTTCTTAGGAGGACGATGCTTTACGGTGTTGGTAATGAAAATATTTTTTCGATCAAGACCTGCCATTCCCAGCATTTTGTCCAGAAATTTTCCGGAGCGCCCCACAAACGGCAAACCATGACGATCTTCCTCCTCCCCCGGCGCTTCGCCAACAATCATAATTTTTGCATCTTTAGGCCCATCACCGGGAACTGCTAAGGTCGTGCCTTTCCACAACGGGCAAGCAGTGCATTTGCGGATATCTTCCGCTAAAGAGAAAAGAGTTGGCATGTTCATAGTAATAAAAGAAGATTAATAAAAACTTCTCTTTATCTTGCAAACAACCTATTAAACGCAATAAAATTGAAGTCGTAGAAAGATAGGGGTTTTAAGTTCCTCATTTGCTTCTCATGAGTGTTATTGTCCCTTTGGCATCGCCAACCGCACACTCTTGATCCTGCTGCACCAGACAGGTGACTAAACGCAGCTTCATCAGGTCCGTCGTAAAGGAACCAGCGAATACTTTCTTCGATCCGATGGACAAATCTATCGCTGACGAGCTCACGGTCCCTCGCACTGATCCGCGTGTTGTTTTATCAACTGGACCGCTACATCCGATGGGAGGGATCAGCGACGCCGTTGGTATTTTTGTTTCCTGAAATGCTGTTTCCGTAAAAACAACATTGCCTTGAACAGCGTTTCCCTGTTGTTGCAAGGTAAGAACAAATGTGCCTTGAAAAAAACATTTAGACCCTTCGACATTTTCTTGGAATGACGCAGGACCGGTCCAGCTGCCGGTCATATCTCTTGCTGGCGTTATAGTTGTGGTAATCTCTTTTGATGTTGTCGTTTTATTTTGGCTGGCACAACTGCTGATAAAAAACAAACTTACTACCAACAATACCGCAAAAAGGTGTTTAGGCGAGACCATGGTTATCCTAATTCCGCATAACTGAACAATACCCTGAATGGAACACACCAGACTAAGACTTTATTGTATTTATCTGTATCCACATCAACAGGCACATCATAATTGACATTTCCTTTGGTTGCCTTAATAGGTCCTAAATCAACATAATCATCGTCTCCCAGCGAAGAAGCGAGCCAGATGTGCAAATCCGGCCCATTGATAGTTTCAAAATCTTCAAACCTCAGAACCTTGGAATCGCCAGTTTGAATCAGCAGCGCTCTTCCCATAACTTCATGCGCGCGGGGAGTAAACTTCCCTTCAGCCAATAAAGTAGGGGCCTCTTTCATCTCATCATCCATAATAACGATATTCTTTTTCGCTTCATCGACCTCTTTTTCGAATTGCTCTTTTTCAGCATCACCCATCACATCCATGTTATCATTAACCTGCAGAAGAGGCGATGCTTCTTGCACTTCTATAATTTTATCAGCTGTAAGATACACATATCCTGCAATTACAAGAAGAAAAACCACACCGACTCCTATCAGCCATTTTTTCATCTGCTCGATACTTATAAGAAAGTATAAAAACCTTTTCATTGTTCATAAAGTATGAACTAGAGAAAAATGTTTTTTATTTTTCTCGTTAACTTTTTAAAGAGCAAAAAAAATATGTTTTATTGTGGCAAAAATTCTTATCGACTTGCTCTTTTGGCTCCACATTGGAGTCATTGTCTTTGGAGTATTAATGGGATTGTTTCTTCCGCTTTCTGCAGTTCTGCTTCTTATCACTTTACACCGGATGCAATTTTTTATTTTTCAGGATTGCTTACTTTCCAAACTGCAAAAACGAGTGCAGGGATTGCGTCCAAAAGAACATTTTCTTCAATTTGCAGTTCGTACGATTTTCCACAAAAAGATAAGCAAGCATGGAGCTAAACGATTAGATTATATGCTGGTCTTATCTTCAATCATCATAGCTATTTTTAATACATTTTATTAAAACAGCCGATGGTGAAAAAAATAAAAATATTTTCAAATATCCAACAGCACTTTCGCTTTCCAGCTCTGCTTGTCCCTGACCACTTCAAACTCGTGTCTAGTGACTGCTTTCACATCAACTCGCGGATCATGCCGGGCTACATCTAACTTCTCACCATAAGCATATGAAGTCAAAGTATAACTCCCTTTCTTTTCCAGAATCTCAATATCAAATTTACTGAACAATAATTGTTTGTAATCCTTGAAGAACACCAATTCTTCCAGAAAATCGTGGAGCAAACCTTCTATATCCTTGCTTTCTGCTAAGATTTTCACCTTTTGTCTGGCTTTTAGCGTAGAAACATCTACCATGGTCTCTTCTGTCGCCAAGGCGCATTCCCTGAACAGCTCAGGTAAGGTATCGGCCCTAGCTACAAATAAGACATCAGCGGTATGATCAAAAAATTTATGGAAAGGCTTCATGAAGCTGTTAGAACTTCCCGAGATTATATATTTTATGGCCGAAAAAGAGCAAACTTTATCAATTAAAGCTAGAATAACGGATTATGAGCTTTTTAGAGACCTTCTTGATTACTTTTGTAGATATCGTTCTCCATCTAGATATCCATCTGCAAGCAGTTATCGATACGTATCATCTTTGGACCTATGCCATCTTATTTCTGGTCATTTTCTGTGAAACCGGATTGATCTTCACTCCTTTTCTTCCTGGAGACTCACTGCTTTTTACTGCCGGAGCTTTTGCTGCTATTGATTCTTTAAGCCTGAGCTTAGTTTTCCTGGTTATTTTTGCCGCTGCGGTCATCGGAGATCTGGTCAATTATAATGTCGGGAAACGTCTTGGCCCAAGAATCTTCAGAAAAGAAAAATCGCTGCTCTTCAATAAAGATTATTTAGTACGGACAGAAACATTTTATGAGAAGCATGGCCCTAAAACCATCATTGCTGCCAGATTCATACCCATCATCAGGACTTTTGCTCCTTTTGTCGCCGGCATGGGTAAAATGAATCCGTTTACGTTCGCTTTTTACAATATTATCGGCGCTTTGGCCTGGTGTGGCTTGTTTATCTGGGGAGGATATTTATTTGGAAACATCCCTTTGGTGAAAGAACATTTTAACTGGGTCATCATCGGGATCGTGGTGATCTCTTTTCTTCCGGTGATAAAAGCAGTTCTGCATAGTTGGTGGAAAAAGAGACCACCAAAACAAAATGAGTGAAATGACCTACCTACTAGGAATCTACAAACTGCATGATAAGACTCAATATAGTTTAAACCAGCTTAGCTACAAGGAAGCGAAATTATTCAAATGGATGATGGCAGAATATCAGGCGGCAGCATCCTGGGCAGATTTTCAGGAAAGAACTGCTAAACCAATAGTAGAAGCTGCCGGAAAAGCAGAGGAGCAAAAAAGAAAAGAAGGTAAAGAAGAGTTCAAGTGGGAGTATCATTCCTTATACAGAATCCGTTTCGACCTGTTACGAAATGTCGGAATAAGAACCGGCGAATTGAGAGGAGAATTGTCGGACATGCTCAGTTGAGTTTATTCCGAGATGGGTTTAATACCTGAAATGCAGTTTTATAAGAGAAACATTTCTTAGAGGTATTTGTTGGATAAAGAAACTTTTATTAATGTCCAAGTTTTAAGGGTATGTAGATGAAAAAATGATTTTTTCAGAAAAGAGGATTTTACATCTTGGTCTTTTTGCAGCTTTTGCTTTATTTCTTGGGTTTGTCACTATTTCTGTGGATTCTGCCGTGTTTGTCAGCGAAGAAGATGTTTCTGGAGCGGGACTTAAGGTAAAATGAAAATAAAAGAGGCGGATAAAAATGTTAAAAGGAGTCTGGTAAGGAGAATATGTAGATGGATAGGCATTGCCTCGATAGCTGTTGTAATTCTTGTTGTTATAGCAGGCATTTTAATATATTACTTCTCAGAACCATCTGAAGATTATAATACTGATTATAGATTTACTACGGACTTGAGTAAAGAAACTGTAACCAGGGAAGGAAACTTTACCAACATCAGTGTGGGTTCATCTAAGAGATCTTTTGATCTATGGTATGGTGAAAAAGAACTTCTTAATTTTAGCCAGACTGGCGGAAAAAGATGTGATGAGCTCAACCTTATAACCGTGGATAATTTCACGTATTTAAAATGCAGTTTTGGAAAGACTGAATTCTTGGAAGGAGATTATATCAGTCTTAGAGTTTTATCGAAATGCGATGAATATTGCGCTCAGAAAGCAGGAGCGGATTTATATGTCTATCCCGCTGACGTAAGGGGTTCTACCGGAAGAACCACAGTAGAAAGCGTAATTCTACTGCCAAAAGGATACACTTTGTTTAACACTTCTATAACTGGATATTCTATCCAAGAAACGGCGGATCGAGTAACTGTCTCTTTTAAAACAGATCTTAAGTATGGTAAGGTTATCTGGGAGACGTATGGCGGGCTGCTCTTCTACTTCAAGAAGAAGGTCGATTTTTCGAGGATAAAATCGTATGAGAGAGGCAAGCTCACCTTGACCTATCCTGCTGGATTTGAAGAAGAATCTTGGTGGTTGATAAATTCTTTGAGTCAAGTTCTTCCAGAATTTGAGAAGTATGCCGGCCGGGGCGTATCATATAGAGATATAATTTTTAGAACGGTGGTTAATGCCTCGGTTTTAGGGGGGTATGCTGGAATGGCTCATGCTGCGAAAACAATAGATGGCAAGGATTCTGTTAATCTTTCTATAACTGCTGTTCATTCTAGCACCCCTTTCCATGAATTATGCCATCTTGCTGAGAAACCTTTAGAGTATCCACGTTGGTTCAGCGAGGGGCAGGCAGAAAATTGCGGTAAAAACCTGCTGAAGGCCCTTGGAAGAGATTCTGAAGCTGAACTTGTTGATAAATACAATACAAACCACAGCAATCTTCCAGGCGACATAAAATTGCCTGAATGGAAGACGCCAAATGTTACCTTTGAAGGGGATAATTTGACTGAAAAAGGTTATGGGCTATCTTATATGCTCTTTAAAGAAGTCTTGCCTTTTGTTGATATGCCCTTGTTCTACACCAAGATGAGGGAGAAATTTAGGAGTGTATGGGAGCTTCCAAATGATGCGGTGATCTGCACGCTTGATGAAGCTGCCGCTTCAAACATCATCCTCATTTTTGAAAAATATGGATTTAGAGTTGACTGCAGCAGAGTAGTGATCTGTCAAAGTGAGGAAATTCTTGGCGAAAATTCTGAATGTGTTGAAAAGTGCGGAACTTTCTGCAAATCAGAAAAGATTGATACCAAGAGTGATGTATGCCAGTATGGTTATAAATCGTATGGTTATAAATTTTATGGAGGAAAATGCGAAAGGCCCTGTTATTTTAGAGATAATAAATTCTACCACTGCGCTTCAGGAAATTACTGCTATAAGAATAAATGCCTGGCACCATGCACCAAGATTGGACCCGAATACTCATTATATGAAGATGGGCACTGTTATGCTTCCTGATCTTAAGAGAATTTGACTGAATTATGGGTGAGGATAAGAATTGGTAAATCCAACTTAATGAGAAAAATTAATGGTGCTTCTAACTAAATCAAAACATATATTCAACTTGTCCTGTCCTAAATCTCTTTGACTGGTTTTGATTGTTGAAGAAAATTACTACTTACTAATGGCCCCAAAAGTTTATATAGTTGTTCATTTGTAAACATTTGTATTCATTTAAAGAGGGGTTAAGATGAGTCAAAAGAATGTTACTTTAAGTCTTGATGAGAGTACTTACGAAAAGTATAAAGAATTCTGTAAGAAAAATGCCGTAGCACTCTCCCGAAGTATAGAGGTGTTTATGGAAGAAAAAATAAAAAATGGAGGGAAATAAGATGTTAGTGTCGGTACAAGAGGCTTCTAATTGGGCCAGCGAATATATTGGAAGAACTGTTACACCAACTAATATCACTTATTTATTTCAGTATGGTAAAATTCACAAATACCCTGATGAATCTAGAAGAGTCAGAGTGAATAAAGAAGAATTAAAGGAATATTATGATAAGTTTGTAATTCGCAAACAAGACTCTTGGAAGAATAAACTTGGAAAAGATTTAGATTGGGGTCTTTCTTTTGACAATTTAAGAGAGGTAGATACCACTAAGCATGTTCACCGTTTACATCCCTATAAAGGAAAGTTTATCCCCCAATTAGTTGAATATTTCTTAGATGAGAATATTAATCATCTGAAAAAAGAAATATTTTTTCATAAAGGGGATACAGTATTAGACCCATTTATGGGAAGCGGAACGACATTAATTCAAGCCTCGGAGTTAGGGTTAAATTCCATTGGAATTGATGTTTCCGGTTTTAACTGTCTCATGTCAAGCGTGAAGTTAGATAATTATGATGTTTTTCAATTGAATTTTAAACTAAAAAATGCTCTTGACAAATTATGGCAGTTTAGTGAATCAACATTTGATGATTCTTTTGATATGCAACTTAAAGAGAGGTTATCAGATTTCAACAAGAGATATTTTCCTCCAGATTTTAAACATTGGATTAGAGAGGGGAAGGTTAAAGAAAAAGAGTATGCTGAAGAGAAATTAGGACAATTTCTTAAAGAGAATAAAGAATTCTTTGAGAAAAATGGAACTAAAGATAAATCTCACCTCGCCAATGAAAAAGAGATGTCTAGTTTCTTATCGAAATGGTTTTCCAAGAGAATCAAGCAGGAATTATTTTATTATCTTAAATTAATGGAAAAAGTAGATGATGAAAAAACAAAAGATATAATGAGAATTGTTTTAAGCAGAACAGCTCGTTCTTGTCGTTCCACAACCCATTCAGATCTTGCAACATTAAAAGAGCCGCAAATTGGGCCTTATTATTGCCGTAAGCATGGGAAGATTTGTACTCCGATTAATACGGTGCTCCCCCATTTAAGAAAAAATACTTACGATACAGTCAGTAGAATTAAAGAATTTGCACGATTAAGAAAAGAAGTCCATAGTGAAGTGATTCACGGTGATTCAAGAGATGTTAATATCCTTGAACAGACTAAAAACAAAGAATTTCGCAATTTACTTCTAAAAAAGAAGATAGACGGAGTCTTCTCTTCTCCCCCCTATGTTGGTCAAATTGATTACCACGAACAGCATGCTTACGCCTATGAATTATTTGAGATTGACAGGAAGGACAATTTAGAAATAGGGCCGTTGTACAAAGGGCAAGGAAAGCAGGCAATAGAGGAATATGTTGAAGGAATAAGTAAAGTTCTTCTGAATATTGGTAAATTTGTAAAAGATAAAGGAAATTTCTTTATTGTTGCTAACGATAAATATGATCTTTACCCAAGAATTGCCGAAAAGAGTGGCTTAAAAATAGTTAATAAATTTAAGCGACCTGTTTTAAACAGGACGGAAAGAGATAGACAGCCGTATGCGGAAATTATATTTCATATGAGAAAGGTTTAAGGGAGGGAAATATCTTTTTAACCGACAAGTCTAAAAAATAATGGTTCTTCTCTGTTTAATGAAATATATCTACTTGGATTTGAATAAATGGGTTTTGCTTTCTAAAGGGTGGTATGAAGGGAAAGGAGAGGTATATGATTTAGTTTGTAAGTTAAAAGAAAAAATTAGAAATAAAGAATTTATGATTGTTGTTTCTTTAATAAATCTCAAGGAAGCTTTGAAGAGAATGAATGAAGAAAGTAGAAATAGATTATTAGAGTTTATCTTTGAAATGTCTCAAGGAAACACTATTTCTCCCTTCAGGGATTGGGTAGTGGATGATGAAGTAGAAAATTTATTCCTTGAAAAATTAAATAAAAAAATTGATATTAAATCAAAGGTAATTAGAAAGGGACTTTCAGGCATGATTGGGATGGAAGCTTCAATACAAGGAAATTTTTCTGAAGAGATTAAAGCTAAAATGAAGGAAAAGGTTAATTCTTTAGAAACATTTAAACTTATTATTTCTACCCCAAAATCAGCAGATAGGGCAAGAGAGGATGATTTATATTTTAAGCAACAAGTAAATAAGTTTGAAGGAATTAGGGAAAACGAAAGAAAAAACAAGAATAAGAAAGAACAGTTTGAAGGGGTTTTAAGAAGTTATTTTATAGATTTTATTATGCAAAGAATTATACAATTTTTCTTTAAATATGGTTTTGCTGTAACTAAAACAGATATGAACTTTGAAGAAATAGAAGATTGGCTTAAAAGACTTCCTGCAACTTATTCATATTTCTCTTTGTTGGATTGGAGAGATAGAAATTTAAATAAGAAAATTGAAGCAAATGATTTGTATGACTTAATGAGCTTTACAATGGGTATAGCATACTGCGATATTCTTTTTGGAGAAAATAGATTTGTGGCTTTATCTAAACAAGCGAGACTGAATAAATTATATAATACAGTAATAACTTCTTCATTAGAAGAATTCAAGAAAATAGTTTCTTAAGTCTTTAGATTTTAATAAAAATAGGTATAAAAATTTTTCATCTTCTAAACATCCATCTTCTCTTTAGCCACTTCTTTTATCTTTGCTTGAATCTGGCTTTTGAACTCTTTTCCAACCTCATCAAAAATGTTTAGCAGTTCTTCATAGGTATTTTTCCCACCTAAGAAGTCCCAGAACTTATCTGCTACATAAAGCTCTTTTTCTTCATCAAGAACGCCCTGTAAAGTAAATCTCGTATACGGCTCAGGATGATATGGGTTGTAGGGAATGGCTAAGATTGTGGTAACTTTCTTTTTTCTTAGAGCAACCCACTCTAATAATTTCTGTTTTGATTTGTTGAATACATCAATATTTGGTTTTGCGGTCTTTATTTCAATGTAAAATTCATCATTCCCTCGTTTTAGGAACAAATCTGCTCTTATTTTAAGATTAGTTCCATTAGAATTTTTACACTTTAATATCTCTGCGACTTCTTTATCTTTGTTCGCAGTTCTTGATTTATTTTTCATTCCCTGCATTATGCTAGCGATTGTTGTATTTTCTTCCGTAGAAATAGTTCCCTCAGCATCATAGCCTACTTTAGCTATATCAAAATGCGGTTTAGCAATTATCTCAGCGATCTGTTCATACATAGACATTCCGAGAGTAGTAGCTAAAGAATGGATGAACGAATAAGCGGCCACTTTTTCTGTGTCCTGCATCAATTTAGCAAGAAATGGCATAGAACTTGTTTCCCGTTCATATGTTTTCAGCTTATCTTTGATTTTTGCTCTAAGCAATTCTTTTATTTCATTTGCTTGGTTCGTGTTTATTGACATATTAAGCTTAGAAACTCCGTTTTGGTTATAAAGTTTTTGACTAAATTACGTTCCCGATTCCCCCCGTTTCGATTCATTAAAAAAATTTGGGAGAGCGAAGTGAACTGTTAAATCACTGTTAGAATTAGTTGCGAAGCAATTTAGTTTTCTCTCATCTCCGTTTCACGATTTAACGAAGGCAATAGCATAAATATTTACTGCGTAAGCTTTGAAAAATTAACAGCTCACCTTTTTTGAAGCAAACTTTCCGCATTTTTATAGGCATACTTTTCTTGCACGGCCGGGTCTAATTGACCGATAAACGCCCGGGATAATTCTTCAAATAAGCGGCTTACCTCTTCGCCATAATGCCACGTGAACCCTCCCCTATCTGTTCCCCAGGTGAATCTGTC
The DNA here is from genome assembly GCA_030697505.1 of Nanobdellota archaeon. GTDB lineage: Archaea > Nanobdellota > Nanobdellia > Woesearchaeales > GW2011-AR9 > JACPIL01. The sequence goes on from JAUYPX010000022.1 coordinate 16,342, forward strand.
AGGGTGCTTTTCAATTTTTGTTTTCCAGGCACTGACATCCGCCTGTAGCATGGCATCAAAATCCTGTGAGACAGTTGAGACATACGCTTCTTCGGTCATAGACATGTGAAGAGCATCTCCGTAAGAGGAGGGAATGCGGGAAAGAACGGCGTCAATCGAGTAATAGACATTCGGATATTTGTCCATCAAACCAATGATGGCACCCTCTATCTCGTCTCCATGAAAATAAAATTTTACATGGGGATTTTTTTGCAGCACATTTTCAATAGCTTTTTGCTGTCCTTTGTCGGGATGGATCATAACAACAAAGTTATTTTTTCCTGCCAAGACATATAAATCAAGAAACTGCTGTTCATCAGGGCTTTGGGGATAGTAACTTTGACTGGGGTCGCCTCGGTTATAAAACGCCATTTCACCGTAGCCGGTAAATAACCCCTTATGGGTAGTTTCAATATCTTCCAATGTTTTTAGGCTGTATGACTTGGGCATTAAGAATAAACGGATTTTTCCTGAAGAATCATTTTTTATGGACGCTGCCTCGGCTAACATTTCTCCCAATGGTTGTGATTGCGGTGGGCTCCAATAAAAACCAATGGCTGCTTTTGCCTTTTCCTTATCAAGATTGCATATAAGCTTTTTTACATCGGAAGGGCCAGGCATATGAACATGAGCATCAAAAAGCGGGCCCGTATAATAAGGAGTATTGCTAAATTGTCTTTGTAAAGGAGCTATATCACAAGGAAGAGGGGAGCTTTGGGGCGGCTGTTCTGTAACCTCTTGTGCAGGTTCTTGAGTAACTGGTTTTTCTGCGGGTTTTGATATCTCTGTTGTTTGCGGCTGTTCCTGTTCTTCGATTTGCTCTTCTTCTGCCGTGGGAATTTCTCCTACCGGTTTTGGAGCGCAGGAAACAATAAAAATAACCGCAACCAGAAGCACAGTCAACAAAAATTTATTTCTCATCATTCAAGCTCTTTTTAATATTATATCAATTGATGTAAATATATAAACATTGCTCCCCAGAGAGGAAAAAATAATTCTATTTGAAAAATTACGATTTTGGTACTACGAAAATCCCTTTAGGAACGTCTAAATGTAAGGGCTGTGTTCCCGGCGGACTGTTGGCGTATGGTGCGTAAGCAATCCACCCCTTGCCTGCCATGTCGTCAAAGCGCACGACTCGATCATTGTGAAAAGTGTCTGCAATGTAAATCTTACCGGACTTGCTGACTGCAATGTCGTGTGGTTGGTCAAATTGGTTCACGCCGCTGCCTTCCGAGCCAAAAGTAACCCAACCTTTTCCAGTCATGTCATCAATTCTCACAATTCTATGGTTGTGTTCATCCGCAATGTACAGTTTGCCATCCGGCCCAACTGCTATTCCATTCAATTCATCACCGAATTCTCCAACACCATTGCCTCTTTTGCCCCCGAATGAAGCCCAGTTCTTACCGGTCATGTCATCAAAGCGCACAATGCGGTAATTACACTTGTCGCTCACATAAATCCGGCCCTGAGAATCAACCTCTAAAGCCTTTGAACCATAAAGAGTATTTACTGCGGCATCATCGTGGTAAGTGCCAGGAGCTGGGCCCGTTCCACAGTGCGCATCAGAATCCGGAGGCCAGTCCCTGATGTTAGTGCCAGATTTGCCGAAAGCAACCCAGTTCTTTCCAGTCATGTCATCAAAGCGCACCACCCGAGTATAACCTTGGTCTAAGACGTACACCCTTTCCTTTGAATCCAATCGCACGGCAACCGGGCCGCGGAACTTTCCAACATTGGCATCCTCTTTGTTGCTTTCAGCGGGTTGCCCGTAAGTTACCCAGCCATTACCTTGCATGTCATCTACTCGAATAATACGTTTGTTCAAGGTGTCTGGGATGTAGATTCTGCCCTTGGAGTCAACTGCGAAGTGCGGCGACTGGTCTTTGACATCAAACTGGTTCACGCCGCTTCCCCGGCTACCGTAGGAAACAACCCCTTTACCAGTCATATCCTCTATGCGAACAATACGGTGGTTGAGGGGGTCTACATCTAAAATATAAATATAAACGTTGTCTGGATCAGGGTCTTTTTCTGGAATGCCTGTTCCATAATGTTTTACATAATCAGTCTCGGAGTTTGTTGGAAAACCTTGCTGTGAACCTTCAGCAATCTCGACTTCCCCACCCCGCCCAGCTTCTTTTTCAAACTCGCACAACTTTATGCAAGGACCGTACTGCATCATGCTACAATCAGAAGTCCATTGCACCTGTTTTCCTGCTTTCCAGTCTTCGCACATCTGTTTTGAGCCTTCTGGGAAATATTTGCAAGAAGAGAAGCAGCCGAAATCATCTCGTGTTTTTTCTTGTGCAGTCTTTGTTATCAAAGAACAGCTGCTAAGGATGAAAGTAAGTAGAGCGATAACAAGAACAACATCTTTCACCTTCATTTTTAATAAGTATTATTATAAAAGTTTAAATACATTTCTGTTGCATCAAGATATGTCACGAAAATCCTTTTTGGTTCATAAATTTATTTTGCCTACTATTGCCCTCTGAATTTCGAATAGCTAGGTCACCCGACAGACGTTGCAGCCGCTTTCGTGCGCCACGATTGCCTTTGAGGAAAAATAAAGCGATGTCAGAGCAATAATGCTTGAGATAGCAAGAGCCTGGAGGCGGTAGGCAAGGATAAACGAAAGCGCGGCAAGGGGTACGCCGAGAAAAGCGAAGAGGACAGCAAGACAGACTGCGCATACGGCACTCCCAAAGATACCGGCAAAAAATGAAACAACGGATGATATAAATCCCATACCGACTGCATTTTTGCGCGAGATATGAAACACATAGGAGTTCATGGCAATGAGAACACCAACAAGTATGGAGAAGAGGCCAAAACTAATACGGGAAGTCCAATCAAGGCCGGTGAGTTGATAGTAAAATGCGCTTAACTCAAATCTGCCTACCGGAAGAAGAATGAGAATGGTAAACATAATAATCGCTGCCGTAATGGTAATAAAAATGTATCGCGGACGCACGAAAATAATTCCCAAAGCTCTCAATGGGGTGGTGATGTATACTAAAAATCCTTGACTTTTGAACATAAACCTCAAGGATTTTTGTACACTCAGAAACCTGTTGGTTTTTGGTGTGCCGGAAACTTTGTTTCCGAGCATATACAAAAGTCCAGGAATGTTCGGAATCTTAGGACTTTTAGTATATTTCATAGTCGAGGATCTCCGTAGATAGGCGTCATTTCGCACCGCCCACTATCTATATCTCCTTGCCTGATTAACTTATCGAGCTTTCCCTTACAGATAAAAACCGTGAAGTCGATTGCGCAAATGTTGAAAGTTGTGTCGGCCTCGAGACTATAGTAGTAGCGGAAAGGAATAATCTCTCTAGGAAATGGCATCCCTACGGCATCATCAGTATAAACAAGCTCAATGTCCGGAAAACTTTTTCGGATATGCTCTGCCGATCCGCGCGTGTGGAGTCGTTCATACGCCTCGGCAAGCCGCTCCTCTACGGTTTTACCATTTATGAGCGCTGGGGAGGGTTGTGTTGGGATAGCTGGAACTTGCTGTTTTGGCTGTTCAACTTGAGCAGGAGACGTTTCTGGAACGGATTCATTCCTTTCAGTTTCAGATGGAGTCTCTTCTTCTGCCGTGGGAACTTCTCCTGCGAGTTTTGGAGCACAGGAAGCGATGAAAATAACCGCAAGCAAAAGTACAGTCAAAAATAATTTAGTTCTCATCATTCACGCTCTTTGAAGAGATATTAAATCCTAAATGTATATAAACATTACTCTAATCATTCTGGCAAGGATAAAGTTATTTTGTGGTTAGAAAGGTTATAATTCAATAACCCCTCACTTTGCAATTTCTCAAGTAAAGACAATAACCATGATTCCTCTTGGTGGTTATAATCCTTTTTTATTGCTTTTCCAAAATCATCAATTGATATTTCTGTTTGCTGATTGTTTCGCACAAACTCCACTATTCTTCCCCTAAATATTCTGTTAGGAATGTGTTTTCCATTTTCAGTGATCCCTTGCTCTTTTCTCTTCTCCATCACAAACATGAATTTATCTTGATTGTTTTTGTATAAAGGAAAAAAGGCGCAGGAACTTTGTAATGGACATTCATTACAGGAAGGATTATTCCTAGTGCAGACAGAAGATCCAAAATCCATCAAGGCACTATGAAAATCTGTGCTCCTATTTACGGGAATAGATCGCTTTGCAAATTGGTATAATTCCTGTTCTTCTTTCTTTCCCATCGGCAAACCTTGATCTTTTCCCTGAAAGAAACGCAAATAGATTCGTCTAACATTCACATCAATAGCTGGCTCAGGTAAATTATAAGCAAAAGAAAGAATTGCTCCCGTGGTATAAGGACCCATGCCGGACAGTTCTTGCAGTTGTTCCTTATCTTGCGGAATTACTCCATTATGTTTTTCACACACTTCCTGGGCAAACTTGTGCAACAATAATGCTCTTCTATTGTATCCTAAGCCGCTCCAGGATTCAATCACGTCTGCTTTGGAAGCTTTAGCTAAATCCAAAAGAGTTGGAAATCTCTCCATGAATTCCTTAAACTTCTCAATCACCCGAGGCACTTGCGTCTGCTGGAGCATGAATTCAGAAATTAGAACATAGTAAGGAGAGTTGTTAGTGCGCCAGGGAAGGGTACGTTGATTAGAAGAGTACCAGGAAAGAATTTTTGATGAAAAGAGAGCTTGCATAGTTACTTCTGTTCTTCCACCACCGCCTTAATCCTTCTCACACCCGCAGAACAGGCCTCTTCTTTGATGATCTTAAATTTGCCAACCTCTTTCGTATTTTTTACGTGTGGTCCGCCGCAGAATTCTTTGGAATAATCACCCACAAAATAGACGGTGACTTTATCGGGATATTTCTGGCCGAATTCCATCTCTGCCCCGATCTTGACTGCCTGTTCTTTGGTCATTTCTTTGCAGACAACCGGCAGATGTTTCTGGATCACCCGATTCACTTCGCCTTCCACTTTCTTGATCTCTTCCAAAGTTAATTTGCGGTCGAAACTGAAATCAAAGCGCAAGCGTTCCGGAGTGATGTTGCTTCCGCGCTGCTTGATCTTCGGATCAATCACTTTGCGTAAAGCTTCATTCAGTAGATGGGTAGCGGTATGCAATCTGACTGTTTCTGTAGAAAGATCCGCTAAGCCACCTTTGAACTTCTGCTCTGCCCCTTTCCTCGATAATTCCTGGTGCTTCTGGAATTCTGCTAAAAATTCCTGCGCTCCCACTTTTACTTTCTTCTCATCGGCTAACTCTTCCGTCATCTCTAACGGAAATCCATAACTCTGAAATAACAGGAATGCCTCTTTACCGGAGATATCTCCTTGGGCAGCCATCTTTTCAAATTCCTTTAATCCCTTCTCTAATGTCTTTTCAAACTTCTCTTCTTCTTTCTGCAACTCTTCGGTGATTCGCTGCTTATTCTTTTTCAATTCCGTATAATAATCGCCATAATCTGTTACTACTAACTCTGCAAGAGAAGGTAAGCTATTGTCCGGCAAGCCTATCTGCTTGGCGTAACGCACTGCTCTTCTGATTAATCTTCTCAGCACATACCCACGATCCAAATTAGAAGGTACTACTGCATTCCCGTCGCCTAAGATAAAAGTCGCCGCGCGAATATGGTCAGCAACAATACGCATTTCTCTCTGATGATCTTTATACTTTTTGCCGCTCAATTGTTCCATCTTCTTAATGATAGGTTGGAATAAATCTGTTTCATAAGCGCTTTTCTTGCCGCTCAATACCGCAAGCGTTCGCTCAAAACCCATGCCGGTATCTACATTCCTCTGTTTCAAAGGCGTGATAGAACCATCCTTGCCTTTGCTGTACTGCATGAACACGTCATTCCAAATCTCTACCCAGCGATTATCGTGAGGATCAAATTTAACCGGCAAATTTCCATCGCCGGTCCAGTAAAACATTTCCGTACTTGGTCCGCAAGGCCCGGATTCCCCAGCGATCCAGAAATTATCTTTCCCTAAGAAAGCAATACGCTCTGCCGGAACGCCTAACGATTTCCATAATTCATATGATTCAGCATCCCGAGGAACATTTTTATCCCCTTCATAGACGGTAAATGCTAACATTTTCAATGGAATATTCAGCCATTTTTTGCCGGTCAGAAATTCAAAACTCCAGGTGATGGCTTCTTTCTTGAAATAATCGCCTAAGGACCAGTTTCCCAGCATCTGAAAGAAAGTGTGATGGGTATTATCGCCAATGTTTTCAAAATCAACTGTCCGGAGGCATTTCTGGATATTCACTAAACGTTTTCCTAAAGGATGCGGCTGCCCTGAAAGATATGGCACTAACGGCTGCATTCCTGCAGTGTTGAATAGAACGGAAGGATCATCTTTTGGCACTAACGAAGCGGAAGGGATGATGACATGCCCTTTACTTTTAAAAAATTCCAGATACTTGTCGCGAAGCTGGTTTGCGTTCATGATGTGTTGGAAATAAGTCTGCTTTTTATATGTTTTTATGCTATATCAGCACTAACCATATATCTAAAAATATTCTTCCTAACAGTTATGTCCTTAGAGTCTTTACTTAAACCGTTGCGATGGGCAGATGAACAAGTTCTGCGTCAGTATACCAAACAAGCAGAAGCTTGGGAAGAGAAAGGGAGAAGCAAATATTCTTTGGCGCATCTCTATAATCTAACCGCAACTGCTGCCAACTGTAGTTTTATGCTCCTGGGAGATCTGTACTTTGCTCTTGGAACGGGAATACTAGCCTTGCAAAGCCTGGATCTTGCGAGTAATGTAGTTGGTCAAAGAGAAGAAACTAAAACCATTAGTGACGCCATCGCTAAACCCTCGGCATCATACGAAATTACCCGGAAAGTATCTTCACTAGCACGGCTGCCGATGTTAGTAACCGGAATAGGGCTGATGATTAAAGGCATGGCTCATCTTGTGGATTACGTCCAGACTAAAAATCCCGAATCGGCAATTAATTCCTTATATATGTGTTCTTTTGGTTATGCTTTGATCGGAACAGCTTCATCTATGTACATCAAAGACAGCGATCCGAAGTTATTGGAAAAGAAGCCGTTGGAAGAATTTAATCTGCAGTTGCAACCGGTGTCGGCGAGAGTGAGAAAGAAATAAGATAGAGAATCTAATACTTCGCTAACTCTTCAAACAGTTTCTTGTCTTCTTTGAGGATAGATTGAGCTGCCAAATTCATTAAATTAATTACTTTTACTTGTTCTTTAGTTAATTTATTTTTGGTATCCATCTTTTATATCTAATACTTTTTCATTTAAATACTTAACTAAAACTCTGTCCACATCCACACGTTTTTCGAGCATTAGGATTGGTGATCTTGAATCCAGCGCTGGTCAAAGAATCGACATAATCTACTTTTGCTCCCTTCAACTTCTCTAGACTGGCGTTATCGACAAAGAATTTCACGCCGTCCACTTCCACTACCGCATCATTTTCTTTCTGTGCATTTTCAAAGGAAAAGTGATATTCAAATCCTGCGCAGCCGCCGGAACTGACACCGATACGGATAGCTTGAGTATTCTTTTTCGCTAAGATTTCTTTAGCCTTCGCCGCAGCATTTTCAGTGATAGTAAGATTTTCATCGCCTTGCTCTTGCGGGATAGCGCCATTCAGTCTCTCCACAATAGCGGTCACTTCTTCCTCACTTCTTCCATGACTGGCCAAGCCTTCTTCAATGGTTTCAAAGTAGGCAGCGCCGCAGCCGACACAGGAAACTCCCTCATCCATCAGTATTTCCACTACGGAAGGATATTGCTGTACCAGTTCGCCGATAGTCATGTCTTTGGTGATCATAGTAGTGAAATTGGATAGATTTTATATAAAGATTTCGTGAGAAAAACACCATAAGTATTATAAAAAAACAATTCTATTTCAATGTTCATGCCTCCCAAAAAAGAACCAAAACAACTTAATTTCCACAATCCCAATATAGATTTTAAGGGGTTAGAATTAAAACTGGTGCAGCCCTGTAATCTTGGCAGCGCCCAGCAAGCAACTCCACAGCACATGGAAAGAGCAAGAGAAACCGCTAAAAGAAACGGTTTTGATTACTATATGTTTGTTGAACAGATAAGAGATGATTATCATTCTCGGCCAGAAGTCAAAGGAAATATCCATTATTATAATAAAAAAGAAAAATACTTCCAGATCTATCCGCCATTAAACAGAAATTGACATCCTCCCAGACTTAAAAGTCTGGGATTCCTAGAAAGAAAACTTTGGCGTGATGTGCCTCGATGTATTTCTTTGCAGTCTCGAGCGTTATATGCCCAACACTGCCCATGAACTTTCCTGGACTCCACAAA
>JAUYPX010000023.1 GCA_030697505.1 Nanobdellota archaeon
TTTGTGGAGTCCAGGAAAGTTCATGGGCAGTGTTGGGCATATAACGCTCGAGACTGCAAAGAAATACATCGAGGCACATCACGCCAAAGTTTTCTTTCTAGGAATCCCAGACTTTTAAGTCTGGGAGGATGTCAATTTCTGCAATGCTTCCTCCGTCTCTTCCGGAGTAACTGTCTTAACCCAGCCCAGCCGATTTGAAATCCGATGCACATGGATATCTACCGCAATCGCCGGTTTCTTGAAAGTATACGCTAACACGCAATTTGCTGTCTTTCTGCCCACGCCTGGAAGCGACGTTAATTCTTCAAAGGTATCGGGAACTTTGCCCCCGTATTTTTCCAGAATTACCTTGCTTAACTCTTTTACATGTTTCGCTTTGACTTTGTAAAAGCCGATGCCGTACAGCAATTTCTCTAACTTTTTCACATCTATTTTCACAAAATCTTCTGGCGTAGGATAAACTGCAAACAATTTCTTAACCAAAGGAATAGTGGTAGAATCTCGGGTGCGGGAACTTAACAAAGTCATCACCAGCATCTGAAAAGGCGTGTAATGGCCTAATTCTTCCAGCATGGTGAGAGGATGATTTTTTTCGAGAAGAGAAAATACTTTTTTTATCTCAGTTAGGGAAGACATGAAAGGAAAGAAAGAATATGAGCTTTAATATTTTTCTTCTGATTTCTACACAAACACCAACACTATCCCTAATACAAACAGGGTGCTTCGCACACAGAAGGTCAACACCCGTTGGTAATGCTTTCTCCATCGTTCACGCTTGGCATCAGAAGACGCTTCCTGCGTCTCCACGGCATGCTCCATCATGGAACGAAGAAGATGGAATGCTGCAGCCAAGCCGATAAAGATCAACATAGCTACCGCGATATAATAGATCATCAAAGGCAGTACCATTCCCCGCATGAAATTCCCGATGAACAAATCCCTCAGCAGATAGAATGACTGGCTTACACCGGCCAAGGTAAACATTCCACCGACGAGCCCTAACACAAATACTCCCAGTGGAGATAACGCATATCGCAGCACTTCTTTAACCTGCACTCTTATTGAAGAGGGCATCACCAATTCCCAGGCGGTGAAGAAGGACTGCACTCCGGCCAAACCAAACAAGAGCGCCGCAAAGCCAACAATCTTATAGAAAAAATAATGCAGCTGCGAATCATAAAAGAATGGCCAGAGGCCTACACCAAACAGAAGATACGCCAGAAACACGCCTAAAATATACAAGGCGCTGGTCTTAACAATTTCTTCCTCAGTTTTCGTAGCAGAAAGTATGGCCAAGAGGATCAGCAACAATGCCAACATTCCCGGAGCAAACATATTCTGCAGTGCCTGGCCGGTAACTAAAGAAAAAGTCAGCGTTTTCAACACATTGGGAGGCTGCCCTTGTCCCAAAATGCCGACTGCGGTTTTCCCGGCGGACAATTCCGGACAGGAAGGATCATCATTATTTTTTATCCCTTCTTCCACCAGTGATGTAATTGCCTTAGAGCCAATAAGATAACTGCCCTTTGAAAACAATACCGGGATGGAACGCGAATCTTCCTCAATGCCATAGGCCTCAAAGTATGCTTTCATCATCTCAAAATTCTTGAAATTGCGATAGACCTCATGCTTTTCAATTCGCAAGTTTGGATACTTTATCTGCAACGCCAATAAGGAAGCGCTAGCTACTTCGCAATCCTCACATTCTTTTCCATAGAAGTAATAGAGGCAGTCAGTTTGCAGTCCATCTTCAAGCGCCAGGGCTGTAGGAAAAACTAGTAGGATAGCTAAAATAAGAACGGTAGTTATTTTTGTCGACATCATATCACGATGGTAACTAAGCAGAATACTTATATAAAGGTTTTTGTCGATTAGAGTTAAATAAAGCAGTATAGATAAATTAATAAAGAAATTAGCTCCATAATCAAAAATGACTAACTGGAATCCTGATAACAAATTTCTGGATTTCCTCTTTACATAATTATGCAGCGGGGAATCACATTTCGGAATCAATGGTTTCAGACATGCGTACAGGAGAAACTCCACTCATTCGAAATATATACAGAATAGTATATGACACGTTCAAAGAAAAATACAAAGCAAATCAACAACAAAAATGGTCCAAGAACTAACCGCGCAATCTTTCCAAAAAGAAGTGCTCGAATCAAAATTACCGGTAATTGTCGATTTCTGGGCTTCCTGGTGCGGCCCCTGCCGGATGTTAGCGCCAGTCTTCGAAGAGACCAGCAAGGAATACGTCGGAAAGCTCAAGTTCGCTAAAATTTCTACTGAAGACCATCCCGATATTGCCAGCAATAACATGGTGTCAGGGATACCTTGTTTGATCATTTTCCACAACGGGGAAGAAGCAGGAAGGATTGTCGGTTTCATGCCCAAGCCTATGCTGAAGCAGAAGATTGATGCTATACTGCAGAAGTTATAACTATAGTGTATCAGCTAAAAATATTTAAGCAAAGCTTCATTCTATCTACATATGGGGGAAGGTCAGAACATCATTGCCTGTTTCTACGATTGCGACCAGACCCTAACGCCCGAATATATGCAGGATCCTATGCTGCGCCATTTTGGCGTAGATCCGGCTGAATTCTGGAAAGATAATCATAAACTGAAGGTAGAAGCAAAAACTGCCGGTGTGGATATCAATCCTGAAAATGCTTATATGATCAATCTTCTGCTTTACATCAAGAAAGGAAAACTTCCTCCTCTATCTAACGCAGATCTGCAACGATATGGAAAAGAATTTATCACTTCTTATCCCGGACTTCCTGACTTTTTCCTTAGAACAAAAGAAGAAATCAAAAACAGATACAGCCAGTACGGCATAAAACTGGAACATTATATCATCAGCACCGGCTTACGGAAAATGATCCAAGGAAGCTCTTTAAATTCTCCCGGAGCTCTCGATCAGATATTTGCTTCTGAATTTATGGAATACCAAGGTGTGATCCGCTGGCCGGCCAGAAATGTCGGTTTCATTGAAAAAACCAGATATCTTTACGAAGCAAACAAAGGTGTGAATGTTGATCCCAGCATTGACGTCAATAAACGCATGCCTGCAGATCAACGGCGCATCTATTTTGAAAACATGATTTATGTTGGCGATGGATTTACTGACGTTCCTTGCATGGCCTTGACCATTGAACGTGGAGGCACCAGTATCGGTGTCTATGATCCTCATAATCCTAAAGCAAAACGCGAAGCGGAAGGATTACTTCAAGACGGCCGCATTTCTAAAATTGCTCAAACCGATTACCGTAAAGGAAGAGAAGCTTCTGAAGCAGTTGAAGAATCAATTATTCATGCCGCTGAAAGAATTCTTAGGAGAAATTCAAAAATATAGAAAGAAAACGCTACTTTTTTATAGTACAAGATTCTCTTGCATCCCATGAAACTTATCGCTCAAGGCGCTGAAGCAAAATTGTACAGGGAGAACGCTACTATCATCAAAGAAAGGCTGGCCAAAGCCTATCGCCATCCGGTATTAGATGAATCGTTGCGCCAATTCCGCACCCGGCGAGAAGCGAAAGTCTTGCAGAAGCTGGAAGACTTTCAATTTCCAGCTCCGCACTTACGCGAATTTTCTGATAAAAGGATGTCTATCGTAATGGATTTTGTCCCCGGAAATACTTTGAAAGAAGTCTTACAGCAGCAGACGGAAGAAAGCGAACATTTAGCCAAAGAGATCGGCCAGCGCATCGGGCAGCTGCATCAAGCGGATGTGATCCACAGCGATCTAACCACTTCCAATATGATCCAGCATCTGGAAACAAAACAGGTCAATCTGATTGATTTCGGCTTGTCTTTCTTTTCGGAAAAAGCAGAAGACAAAGCGGTAGACTTATTTTTGCTGGACCGCGCTTTGGAAACAACTCATGCTGAACTTTACCCGAAAATATTTGAGCAAGTGTTAGCAGGATACCAAGAAGAAAATCCTCGCGCCCAAGAGATTCTAGAACGCTTGGATGTGGTTAGGAAACGGGGAAGGAACAAAAAAAGGTAAATAACAGATCCTTTATCTTTTCCCATAAAAATAATGATCGTTGCGTTTCTCATAGAGATAATCGTTGCAGAGAATCCAGCCATTTTGTGTAAAGTCAAATCTAGAATCTCTTGCTTCCATTACATATCCTGGCACTAAAATTGACCTCGCAAAGTTATGAACAACGGTAACCCCATCAGCCACAGAATAAAGCAGAGGATTCTTTACATCTAAACACACTTCTATTCCATAGCTCTTCGAAGAAGATGAGGTCTGTCGATATAATATTTGTCCTGCATCCTGATTACCTAGAGGAACTCGATGCATTGTAGTACAAGCACTCGCAAGAAGCGCTAAGCTTACAACACTCTTTTTCATCATTGCAAATAGTATAAGGCCCAACTATATAATTTTTACTAAATCCGACACTATATATTTATCGGCGGGCGGTATTGCGAACTGCACCAGACCGATATAAAAGGTAAAGATCATAAATAGAAAATTACAATTCTCCTTGTAATCCAACTATCAGTGCTTTATCTGACATATAAAAAAATGGGTTTAAATCTTCTATGCCACGAGGGATTTCAGCAGGTTTTCCCAGAGCAGTATTAATCAAATATCCTAATTCTTCTCTTCTTAAAAAAAGCTCAAGTGCAGATACAGACATAGCAATTCCGTAAGCAAGATCAAGGTTCTTCTCATTGAAATGAAACCGCATGATTTTATGAATATCATTGAAGGATTTTATGTCGATCCGTGCAAAATTTTTAATTCCTGTCGACCAAAGATAGTAATGTCGGTCAACCATCATCATGAGAGAAGTTGCAGCCGTAAAAGGTCTTATTGCTTCCGGCACCAGCTCGTATTTCAGCATAGACGTTAAAGTTGCGTTACCTAAAGTAGTAAAGCCAACACCTGCATAAGTGACCAAAATTGATTTTACACCATCATGACTTTTTTTATGAGAAACAGAAGCGATTCTTCCTATGCTAAGATTAGGGCCGTTAAATTTTACTTCTTCAAAACCGACAGCCGTGGCGACTGCATAATGTCCTAATTCATGCCAGGCTGTACTAACAACATAACTGCCTAAAGCATTAAAGGGATATTCCCATAAATTGACATCCTCCCAGACTTAAAAGTCTGGGATTCCTAGAAAGAAAACTTTGGCGTGATGTGCCTCGATGTATTTCTTTGCAGTCTCGAGCGTTATATGCCCAACACTGCCCATGAACTTTCCTGGACTCCACAAATGTC
>JAUYPX010000030.1 GCA_030697505.1 Nanobdellota archaeon
AAAAACGAATCCTTTAAATAGTAGTTCTGATTTAATTTAGCAGAGGTGTAGATGACGTGAGGTGGAAAAAATCTTTTAGTTTACTGTGCGTATTACTTTTAATGATGTTTTCTATTGCAGTTGCTGCAGAGACGGCCGTAACTTCTGCGCCGATCAAGAATGAAGTCACTCCCGCGGAATATGCTACCTTCAGCCTCATTATCACTAACAAAGAAAGCCAGACGCAAACTTATAATCTTTATTCTCTGCAATCAGGACAGAGTTGGAATGTTGACCCTTTCCCGTTAAAAGATAAAGTGATCAAATTGGAGCCCGGTCATTCATATACGACCACCATAAGGGCAAAAGCACTCCAAGATTTACTTCCAGGGATTTATTTTGTTCACCTTACGGTCCAAAGCGATTTAGGAGAATCGTATACTGAGGAATTAAAGATTTATCTTAAAGCAAAAGATCCTTTAGACTATCTTCCAACCATCCGCGCCAATGTAGATATGGATGAAAAAATAAATCCAAAAGAACCGCTGTCGATAAAATTATTTTTAGAAAACAGGAATCCCCTCAATTTAAACGATCTAAAGATCCGGATTGAAACTGAAATCCCGGAATTTCAAAAAGAAGTGAATGTAGAACTTCCGCCACAAGGCAAGAAAACGGTGGAATTCAGCATCATGCCTAATCCTTACACGCAGCCTAAGGAATACACGTTGTTCTTCGTCTTTGAAAGCAAAGGGGAAGCGGTCAAAGTCATTGAACAGAAAATAGAAGTCTTATCATTATTGCCCCCATTTGAAGTTACACCGATGGAAGAAACTGTCTATCTTAAAAAATATAGGACTTTGACCGTGCGCAATGTCGGAAACGTGCGTAATACGCAGACGGTAAAGGACCCTGTCTCTTTATGGATGCTCCCGATCATACGCAGCGATGGACAGAGTGAAGTCATCGACGGTGAACGATACTTGACCTGGGAAGCGGAATTAGGCCCTAATGAATCAGTGGACATTCCCGTGGTGATAAATTATCGCATCCTGGCCTACGTCTTAATCGCCTTGCTCCTGTTTGGAGGGTTCTACTGGTATGTGCAGTCACCTCTGAGCGTGCAAAAGACCGCAGTTACCAGCAGAGGAGATGAAGGGACCTTGTCAGAAATAAAAATAACCTTGGAACTCCGGAACCATTCCAGTAAGCCTATCAAGAATGTTACAGTAACCGATATTGTGCCCAGCATCGCCAACATCGATAAAAGCCTAGAGTTGGGAACGCTTAAGCCGCAGGAAACCAAGCAGGCCCGGAATGGAACAAAAGTAGTCTGGTCGTTAGCAGAATTGGATGCTCATGAACATAGGTTGATTACCTACAAGATAAAAGCAAAATTGAATATTTTAGGCACATTCAGTCTTCCCCGCGCAGAAACTGAATTTGAGCGCAAGAAGGGACAGCGCAGGAAGGCGTATTCCAACATCTTCAGAATAGGCGAATAACTAGTATAGACCATAAAAACATTTATATATTAGTTTCCTCCTCTAAAGGAGAATTTAAATACATGATTTCAGGGTGATAAATAAAAATAAGAGGGTGTGAACATGAAAGACTTTTTTTTACAATTAAAGGAAAAATTTACCAAGCCTGCTGAAGAACAGGAAGAAGTAGCACAAGGCGAGAACTATGTGGAGTTAGAGAGTGGAGCTTCTAAAGAAGAAAAAGCCAAAATAGTGGTCCGCCCCTTTGTCATGGAAGAATTTGAAGATATCAAATCCGTCCTTGATGTCTTACGGGAAGGATCGACTATCGCGTTAATCAACATCAAGCCTTTACGGGAAAAGGATTTAGTTGAACTGAAAAGGGCGATTTCTAAGCTGCGAAAGACCTGTGAAGCTATCGAAGGAGATATCGCTGGATTCGGCGAAGATTATGTCGTGGCTGTGCCTTACTTTGCCAAGATTCACCGTACTGCTCCTTTTCCAAGCGAACAGGAATAAATCTTTAATTTTCTTTTTTTTAATACCTTCTTTATTATAGGAAAATTTAAAAACAAAGGTAGAAGTTTTCTCTCTGGAATAGTGCCATCGTCGCTTAATCCGGTATAGCGCAGGATTGCTAATCCTGTTCCGTAAGGAATTCCCGGTTCAAATGCCTGCTACACAAAGGTGTAATTGGATGAAATTCCGGGCGATGGCGCTTTTTTACTTTCTTTAGTCTCATAAAACCAAACCAAATATCTCGTAAATTACAGTTATCAAAACCAAAAAGGATGAAATTCTAGCTATGTTGATAAGTAACATGTAATCTTTATTTCTTCTAGATGGTTTTACTAATTCTTTCAAAACAAGACTACCTATTTTCCGCCTAAGAGAAAAAGAAAATCCAAAATAATATTTTAATTTA
Organism: Nanobdellota archaeon; assembly: GCA_030697505.1. GTDB lineage: Archaea > Nanobdellota > Nanobdellia > Woesearchaeales > GW2011-AR9 > JACPIL01. Next base: position 2,389 of record JAUYPX010000030.1, read on the forward strand.
TCTTTAGTGGAATAATTTCTAAGAAACTGATTTGCTAAAACAGTTAAACTTGTAACCCAAACCGCACCAATAAAAAAATAAATTAAGTCTAAATTCATCTTTCAAAAGCCCTTCAAAATTCACTTCTTCCTTTTAATCTCTTTGATCCCATTCATATAAGACCATAATACTTTGGGAATCTTAATCGTGCCTTCTTTAGTCTGGAAATTCTCAAGGATTGCAACTATTACTCTAGATGTAGCGAGTGCCGTATTGTTAAGCATATGCACATACTTCCGCTCTCCATTTTTCGTCGCAAAGCGGGTATTCAAGGTGACTGCCTGATATTCCAGACAATTGCTGCAGGAAGTGACTTCCCGATATGCTCCTTTCTTTTCGTTCTGGCCAGGGAACCAGGCTTCGATGTCATATTGCAAGGATTGTTTGTTGCCAATGTCACCGCTGCATACCGCGACAACTCGATACGGTATTTCCAGCTGCTGAAAGATTGCTTCAGAGACAGCCTGCATCTCTTTGAATTGTTTGGCTGATTCTTCGGGCTTGCAGATAACGACCTGTTCCACTTTATTGAATTGATGCACGCGGAAAATTCCTTTGGTATCTCTGCCATGCGCGCCTGCTTCTTTTCGAAAGCAAGTACTGATGCCGCCTATTTTTTGAGGCAATTCGTTCTCTTGCAAGACTTTATCTTTTTTTAGGGCCAATAAAGGATGTTCGGAAGTTCCGATAAGATAAAGATCCTCATTTTCAATTTTGTAGATTGTATCTTCAAACTCAGCTAGGTTAACTCCTCCTTCTAAGGCGGCTTTATTGAGCATAAACGGCGGCCAATGCATGGAAAAGCCATGCTTTAACAGTACGTCAACGGCAAAGCGCTGCAGGGCCATATCGAGTAACACTGCTTCGTTCTTAAGATAATAGAAGCGAGCCCCAGAAACGGAGGCAGCAGTGTCTAAATCAAACAAATCCAACGCTAATCCTAATTCTAGGTGATCCTTTACTGGAAATGCTGATTTTGTAATTTTTCCCCATTTCTTGAGTTCTTTATTATCACTTTCATCTTTTCCGGTTGGAACCTGTTTGTCAAGAATATTTCCAATCCTCTTCAAAGCTTCATTACGTTGATGGAGCAGTTCATTAGCATTGTATTCCCGCTCTTTGATCTCCTCGACAACATCCTGCATCTCTTTGATCTTTTTTACTGCTTCTTTTTCCTTCTTGTTTTTCTTAGCCTGGTTGATCTCTTGGGATACGACATTACGCTGGTGCTTCAGCTCTTCAACTATCTTGAGTTCTTTCTTCCAGGATCCATCTAGCTTGAGAACTTGATCGACAATAACCGGATCCCTGCCGCGTTTCTTTTCAGAAGCCTTAACTACGGCAGGATTTTCTCGCACTAGTTTGATGTCTAACATGAAGAACAATATGATAGTTAGGTTATTTAAATATTACTAAACGCGAAAGAAGAAAACCAAAAGTATATAAATCCATAAATTAGTCTTTACCGAAAAAGGACATGAAAAAGATAGCTGTTTTAGCATTAGTACTAATTGTGATATTTGCTATTTCTTCTTCAGCCGATGTAGATACTGGTTTTTCCTGTTCTTTAGATTGTAATTCCTTAAGTCAAAATGGCGATTCTTATTATTGTAATCCCGACACCCAGACTTGTTTTTTGGCAAAAACACTTCCCGCAGAGCCTAGCGCTCCTGATGCTACGGCCACGGCAGCGGTTACTCCAACACCGGCAGTATCGACAACTGATCAAAAAATCACCGCTTTAGAAGAGAAAATAGCGACGTTGGAAAACGATCTGGCCACCCTCTCTTCAGATTTTACTTTTACTAAAAGTGAAATCTTATCCATCCAAAACCAGATAACTTCTTTGCAGACAGAGTTAGCTAACCTTCAAAATACCGATCAAGACCTATCGACCAAAACCACTTCCTTATCGACGGGTTTAGCCGGGTTGCAGCAAACCTTGGATTCTTTGCAGAAAAGTTTCAGTGAAAGACAGTCTTTCGGCCGGGTTATTACGGTCATTTTGGTGATCATTTTAATCGGCGGAGCTGGTTACGGAGCATACTATTACATCAATCGAAACCAGAGAATTGTTAATCCTGAGATACTCAATTATATCCATAATAGCATACAGCAAGGAAAGAAACAGCATCAGATCAAGCAGGAATTACGCAAAGCAGGATGGATGGACAGCGATATAGAAAAAGCATATAGCGAGACGGTGAAACAGAATTACCGCCGGTATAAATCTTCTCAACCGGAAGCAAAAGCAGATACTTTTGTACGGACTGAAACCCGTTCCACGAGTAGAACCTCAGCCCAGCGTCCTGCTTACGACATGGCCGATCCAAAAAAGATGATCATCATCGCCGTGGTGAGCATTCTGGTAATCACCGGCGCATTGTTAGCCTTACGGGCAAGCACCGGTCAGGCTATCTTTTTGAAAAAGATGATTGGCGGAGAAGAAAATGGCACCAGCGGAGAGATAACCTATAAAGTTGAATGTACTCCGCCGCATCTGCTTAATCCCGCTGGCGATGCGTGTTGTCTAGATTCAGACCATTCCGGCGTATGTGATACCACGGAATTGCAAGGAGTTGGTCTTAATGCAGGCGGAGAATGTAATGACAACCGAGAATGTAAAGTTGGACTGTACTGCGTGCATACTAAATGCAGCAGTTTAGACTCTCTCTATACTGGCGAAGGAGATTGCACAAAATTATGCAGCTATTATGCCATCAAGATGCTCACCAGCGATGGCGAGCAATATGATCTGAAGCCAAAACAAGGAAGTTATACTGGCGCAGGCGCATTAGAATGGAAGATCCTGCAGATGCCCCAGCATTGTAAAGGAGAATCACCTATCGTGCCCATCAACATTATCAAAAAACAAACCGGTGAAGTGATGAGTGAGGAAGTTATCTTGTTGCATGAAGGGGAGAAGAGTCTGACCTTGTCTCATCCTACAATTTCTAAGTTAGCGTTTAGCCTTACCGTAGCTGATGTATTTGAGAGCTGTCCGAAGTAGAGATAGTTCCGATAATTCTTAAATTTCTAAAGTAAAATGATTCTAAATAGATAGTTTAACTTTACTCGTGGAACTGAGTGTAGCGAAGTTCCACTTGACAGAATTTGATCAACCTTTTGCGTAGCCAAAAGGTTGGTTGAAAAGGGGCCCCAAAGAGGGGGTGAGGGTGGTAGAATTCTAAGGGGCCCCGCTTCACATTGTGACAGAATTGCCCAAACGTGGTTTTTACCTGTTGTACAGTAAAGCACAATTGATATATAAATATTACTATTTTGTATACTGGTTGCTGAAAAGTAGCAAAAACTCTGAGAAAGTTTAATAAACTATAGCCGCTATAGCAGTTATAGAATGGCAACGACAATTCAAATAAGCAATGAAACAAAAAATCTCATCAGCACTTTTGGCGCTAAAGGAGACACCTACGAAGTTATTATTAAGCGCATGTATGACTTTGCAGTTAAAGAGCAGCTTAGAGAGTTCCTGCTTTCTTCAAAGGATGCTATCCCCATAGACGAAGCAATAAAGATGGCTAAAAAAGAATGGCGAAGGTAGAGATTACTCCTTCTCTATATGAAGAAATTAGAAGGAAATTTAAACAGCAAAGTGTTGAAGTTTTAGAACATCTGAAGTCACTTGAATCCTCGCTCTACAAAGGAAAATTTCTCGGAACAGTAGGAGGCTTTGTCATTAAAGAACTAAAATACGAAGGATTTCGGTTTTACTTCGTAACTGATGGCTTTAAACTACAGTGTTATGATCAAGAAAAGTTAGTCGATCTTCTGTTACGTTTTGTCAGAATGTCGGATAAAAACCATCAGCAGCAAACCATCAATGAGATAAAGCAAGTGTTGAGGACGATTGAGGCTGGTGGGTTTTGAACAGTTAAACAATAGAAGACCCGTCCTAAAAATAATAATTCTACTTCCCAAAAAACTCCTTCAACAGTTTCTGATACTCTTTCGTCACTCGCAATCCTTCCCGGGGCAGACAAGCGTAATAATTCTGCCAGGCAAAGCGCTCATCTAAGTAAATCACTGCGCCTTTATCGGTTTCGCTTCGGATGCATCTTCCTGCCGACTGGATGCATTTCGACATGGCCGGATAGATATACCCATAATCCCAGCCTTTGCCGAATTTCTCTTGGTAATATTTTACAATTTCTTTAGTATAAAGATCTGGTTTTCCCAACGGCAATCCTACTACCACCACGCCATTCAGCAGATCGCCGGGAAAATCTACTCCTTCGGCAAAATTAGCGCCGGAAACTCCCAGTAATATGCCTCCTTGATTTTTATGCGCCTTAAACTCCGCCAAAAAGATATTTTTCTCTTCACCAGTCATCTCTTTTTTTTCAAAGAATAATTTCTTAGGAGAGCGAAGATGTTTAGCGATGGAATCCCGCAATTGATAGGAAGGGAAGAAGAATGCCACATTACCAGGGATAAGAGAAGCGATCTCAGTACACATCCCGGCAATCTTCTGAAACATCGCTTCTCCGCGCAGATTGTATTTAGTGCTGGTTTCAGG
>JAUYPX010000033.1 GCA_030697505.1 Nanobdellota archaeon
ATGATCTTAGTCATTCTAGAAATACTACAAGGGTGGTTTATATAGTTTAGCCGGGGTTGTCCAGTGGATAATATAGAAAATTTAAACCACCTGATGCTACAGAATTTTGAAGGATCAAGCCCTATTGAATTTGTCTAGTGGTGCGGGAGTGGGTTATTTTATTCTCTTTATTCTTTCCTTAGCTATGTTAAAGTATTCCCCGTCAAGCTCTATTCCTATAAAATGTCTTCCCAATTTTTTAGCTACTGCTCCAGTAGTTCCTGATCCCATAAATGGGTCTAATACAATTTCTCCTTCATTACTTCCTAAATGAATTATTCTTTCAAGTAATTCTTCAGGTTTTTCTGTAGGATGTGTAGTAATATGTCTTTTAGCTGTTATTGTCCATAAATTTCTAAGTTGTTTTCCTTCATTGAATTCCTTACCTTTTTGATAATTAAATCTGTATTTCTTAGTTTTACTTGCCAACCAAATCATTTCAGTAGATGGAGCCAGCCTATTTGGTTGTAATTGTGGCGGCGCATTTGGTTTGTACCAAACAATATCATTAATTATCCAGTACCCCATTTTTTTTAATAAAAAACCAACCGAGGGGTGATTATGCAATGTTCCTGAAATCCAGATAGTCCCATCATCTTTCAAAACCCTCATACACTGATATATCCAATCATAATTAAATTTATCAATATCCGCTATCATATCCCAGATACCTTTATCACACTTTACTTTTCTTCCATTAACGCAGGTAATATGATTTTTTCCAGAAAGATTATATGGTGGATCAGCGAAAATCATATCTACTGATTTATCAGGCATCTTTTTAAGAATACCAATACACTCTCCTTTTTTCAAAGAAACTTTAGCCATCTACATCCTTTTTTAGAGTTAAGAATAAGAAGAATATTTAAATATGTTCCCTTTTCTTATATAAAGATTTAGGGATGTTATGATGAAAAAACCATGGTCACTTTCTACAACAGTACGAAATCCTGATAGGTTGAGAGGGTTTTTAGAAGTTTTAAAAGGCTTTGAGGGTGTCGAATTTGATGAGAAACAGCAAATAAAGTTTCAAATAGCTTTAATTCAACATAAACTTTACAAACCAACAGGCCTAAGTCCGAAACTCTCTAAATATTATGATTCTCCCTCTGATATGACCATTAAGCAAGCGGAAGAAATTTTTGCTCATATGCGTAAGAGGTCAAAAGAATTAGATAAAGACCCAGGACTAAGAGGGAGAACTTCCATTGCCCCATTAAGTAAAATGGGGTTAGTTGTTTCTAAGAAAACAATAGGAAAACTTTACATTACAAATTTTGGGAAGAAATTTCTAACAGAAGATTTCGATATGGGTGAAACATTCTTAGAATATTTCTTTAAATGGACATTGCCTAACCCAGATAACAAAGATTTTTCTGAAAAGAATGGGTTTAACATTCGCCCGTTTATTGCCACAATCCATATTATTAATCAAGTAAACAAAAAGTGGATGCAATTAGGAAATAAACCCGTTGGTATTACTAAAGAAGAATTTTCCTTCTTTGTCCCAACAACTATTAATTATCGAGATATTCCAAAAACAGTTGAAGAAATAATCACATTAAGAGATAAAATTATTGGGAAAGATAAGAAAGAACAAACTAAAATTAAAAAAGATTACTTTAGTAAGAAAACAAAAGATTTTTTCCAAGATGACAAGAATTTAACTATCAACTTTAATAATCTGAAAGATTATGGAGATAATGCTATTAGATATTTCAAAATAACGCGCTTTTTCTATATTAGGGGTGGAGGATTTTATATTGATCTTGAACCAAGAAGAGATGTAGAAATTAAATCTTTGTTAGAAGATAGCAATGCCGAGGGAATAAAATTCAAAGATTTAGATGAATATCTTGAATATATGGATAGTGATGTTTTCTATCCTTGGGAGACTCCTGAGAAAGTTAAGAAAATTGTCCTCAACTTAAGAGAAAGCATTTCTCAACTAAATTCTTCTTTAGAGAAACCTATGACTCTTAATCTTAACTTAATGAAGAAAGATATAACTCATCTAAGTATTAGTGAACTTAAAGAATTAGCTTCTAAGTTAAGAGAGCATAGGAAGGGAATTCAAGAGTATAAAGATCATCTTGAATTAATTGATGCTGACAATTTTGAGGTTATTATCAAAGAGTTAGAAGAAATCCACGGAAGTGATAAAGCTAAATCTGTTCATTTAGAACATCTTGCAACGATGTGTCTTCATGCAATCAATGATGCAGTTAAAATTCAACCCAATTATCCAGTGGGAGATGATAACCAACCTACTTTTACAGCACCAGCAAATGTCCCAGATATTGAATGTTTCTATAAATCATTTAATTTAATCTGTGAAGTGACTATGCTTGTTAGTAGAAGCCAGTGGATTAATGAGGGTCAGCCGGTTATGAGACATCTCAGAGATTTTGAGAATAAATACTTTGGAGAAAGTCTCTGCTTGTTTATCGCCCCACAAATTCACCGAGATACATTTAACACGTTTATCATCTCTAATAAGTTCGCCTATGAGGGAAAGAAACAAAAAATTATTCCCTTAAGCATAACACAATTTATTAAACTTCTAAAAATAGTTTTAGTTAAGAAAAAAGAGAATAAACCAATTACCTATCAACAATTTAATGAAATACTGGGAAATTTGTATAACATTACTCTTAATGTTAGTGATGTTGGAGAATGGGCAGAAAAATCAAATGCTTTGTTAGAAAATTATCCTAAAACTGTGGTTGTAGCATGAAACAATTCCTAAATAAAAACCATGAAGCTGATTGTATTAAATTAATGGCCGAAATGCCACGAGACAAAGTCAATTTAATAGTTACTGATCCACCTTATAATGCGTCTAATGGCGGAGTAAATAATCCAAATAACAAAACAGGTGGTGCTTACTACAAAGTAAATGAAAAATGGGATAAGTTTGATAATTATTCTGATTATTTAGACTTTACAAGAAAATGGGTAAAAGAAGCAGATAAAGTTTTGGCCCCATCAGGTTCTATTATGATTTGTGGATCATTGCACAATATAGGAGAGGTAATTATTGCTCTAAAAGAATTAGATTATAAATTTATTAATTTAATTACTTGGAAAAAAACCAACCCCATGCCTAACATAACTAAAAGAACGTTAACTCATTCTACTGAATTTGTTGTATGGTTTGCTAAAAGTAGCGGATGGACATTTAACTACAAAGATATGAAAAAATATAATGGTGGAAAACAATTAAGAGATGTCTGGGAATTCTCCATTTGTCAGGGACCAGAAAGAGTCAAGGGAAAAAATGGAAGAGCCGCCCACCCAACTCAAAAACCATTAGAATTATTTAGTAGATTAATTGAGATGGGTTCAAACAAAGAAGATATTATCCTTGATCCTTTTATGGGGAGCGGCACTACTGCTGTAGCAGCTGAAATGATAAACAGAAATTGGATTGGTATTGATAATAATAAAGAATATATTGACATCGCTGATAAAAGAGTAAAAAACATGAAAAGTAAAACAAATAAATCATTATCTGTGTTTTTATAATTGTAAGTTCATTCTCCCCTCATCTTCTCCACAATCCAAACCATCGCTTCAGTATCCCTACCGCAATACAAGAGCAAATCCTTCCGCATCTTCTCTCTCGCAGAAGCATCCATCTTCCCAAAAGTCATATCCAGATAGACAATAGAAGCGCAATCACCATCCTTTATATCTAACCCTTCATATCCTTTACCAACAACAGCAGGTAATACTTTCTTAATGGAAGCAGAACCATGCTGTGATGGATTATAATACCAGAACTTACTGAAAGGAACGCGCAAATCAACAATTCTCTTCAATACTGAATCAACCCATCCTTTATAGGACGGAAAATCCCTGGCTAACTCCTTTAACACCGAACTTTCAAAACCTTGTGAATAAACAACTACTGAACCTTTAACAGGAATTTTTTCCTCCAAGGCAGCTAAAAATGCCGCTCTGGGATCATCCTTTCCATCATGCAGATATTCAAAATGCTTTTTCTTGCCATTGGTGACCACATGCAGAGAAAACTGAAAGGGCAATCGCTGATACGGCCTTGTTCCAGTAAATTCAGGAACGGCAAAGGAACAAGTTTCAAAGTCAAGATGGCATTGTACCTTATCCAAACTAGCTAAAAATTCCTTAATCAGCTTCTTGTCAACATGAACCTTGCCGGTTTTAGCGCAGTTCAATTGTATCTTCTGCTGAGCATTAGATAATCTTCCTTCAGGAACTTCCTTTAAATCATGGATTCCTTCATCAAATAAGGCTCTGTTTTTCCTTCCGTTATACAGATGGAAGACATGATGCTCAGGCAAGAAATCCCAACATCTATCTTTTATTAAACATTCTTTAGGCTGAGTGCAATGGTTTTTTTCTGCGGTATTTGGAAAAGTCGGCGATTGGACAATATCCCAGAGAAAGGCAATATTTTTTGGAACTTCCGTCATATCAATCTCTTCCGTCAAATCTTCCTGTACAAAGAGTTTCTGAAGATCTACTTCCCCATCTCTGACATATTCTTTATTCAAGTGCATCAGGAAGCATTTTCTTATTTTAAGCCCAGCTTTCTCGTAAACATAACGCTGGAAAGCTAAGTCAGGGTAATGTTTTTTCTTATCTACACTGGAAGAACTTTTCACTTCAATAACATCCCATTCATCCTTTCCCACAGGAATAAGAATATCCGCTCTGCCATAGAGATTATCTACTTTAAGGGCTGCTTCAAAGAGAATTTTCCTTTTAGGCAATAATTCTTTGGTTTTCTGTAAATTAAGAGCAATATCTTTCGCATCTATATCAATCCCTTCTGGATAAAGCTTCTTTACTAATTGACCAACAATATTACCTTGTTCAAATCTCCGTAACACTCCAGGCGGATGAGGAGGAATGTTCTCTTTATCGTGATACTTCATCCATAAATGGCCAGGACATTCTAGACCAATTACATAGTCGGATTTGGAGAGAGGTTTCATAATATTAGTCCAAAGATTCTTTCAACAAATCAAAATATTTTATCATTCTAATTGTTTGTAAAACTTCTGAATCATATCTTCCTTTAACATCTATCGCCGATACTAATTCTTTAATGATTTCTTCAAAAAACAGAACTTGTATCTTATTTGAATTAAAAATCTTGACAAATTTATCTCGCTTTTCTTGACTTCTTCCAAACATCTGATATGTTGTAATGAAAATCTTCTGATATGGTTTTCTTCCAATTATACTCTTTATTTTTTCAACTCTTTCTTTTCTTAGCATTTGGTTGATTAATGCCGCTGGTGTTTCTTTATCAGTAGCACCAAGAGAATAAACTGATCTCCATTTTATTTCATAGTCATAGTACTTTCCAGCTTTATCAACAGCTAATAAGTCAACATTACTGTAATTGCTTCCTCCTTTTGGACCAAATACCTTGAATCTTATATCATCTATTGTAAATTGTTGCTTACAACTGTGCAACCATTGTTTAACAATCTCTTCATTTACATCCATCTTTTATAATCAAACCAGTTTACATTAAAAACGTTTCTGCTATAATTCCTTGTTCAAATCTTTTGAGAACTCCGGGCGGATGAGGAGGAATATTTTCTTTATCATGATACTTCATCCATAAATGGCCAGGACATTCTAGACCGATCACATAGTCTGATTTGGAGAGAGGTTTCAGGTGTTGAATAGTCATATGCTCATCTCCTTAAGCTTAGTATAATTCTTCTTAGTAAATTTAATAACTATCTGAGCATATTCTTGATCTAAAATTGTTCCGTAATAAAGCATCCCATTTCTGAAATATCTCCATCGGTCAACGAACTGGATTTCTGTTTCCGAATATCCTAATATTCTTAGGTAAGCTACTTCTGCTTCATGTGCCCCAAAGCCGGAAGCGTTATATCCATCCAAAAGCATCCTAGCTCTAATCAGTTCCATTAAAATATCATAACAGGATTTCACAAACATATTGGCGCTGTGATTCTCTACTTTTATTTTTTCCATCAATTCAGACAGTAATCTGTAAGAATTCCCAGATTCAGTGATAAGAAATTTTGCTCTTGATTTGTCTGGCGCCTGAACTTTGACGACCCCTTCCTTGATGAATTCCTCAAATCTCCTTACTGCGTTCATAATTCTACCCCTCCGGCAATGATAATTCCATTACAGAGGTTTTCTTTTAAATTTTTATGTACTTTAGCCCATGATTGGTAAAAATTAATATGTATGGTCCTTTCAAGTAAGGCATTAAATTTGTCTAAATCTAGGTCTTTCTCTTTTCTTCCAATGATTCCGATATCTATATCTGATCTATTAGTATCATCTCCTCTGGAGTAGGAGCCGAAGAGGATGATGGTCGCTCCGGCAAATTCTTTCTCTAAAGAGTCAGCTAATCCGGATTCATAGAATTGCAGGAGGTTATCGACTCTTTTTAATTGCATGACTCGATGATTGCTTCTATCCAGCTCTATTGACCATCGCTTGGATTCTTTGTCCTGATGCAGTTTAAGATATTTTTCCAGTCCTGGAAGAGCTTTTAGCACTGCCGGAGCCGAAACATTCAGAAGGTTAGCTATCTGTCGCTGATTAAGCTGGGTTCCGGCTTTCAGAAATAAGAGTCTTAGTATTTCCTGCTGCAAGTTAGTTAACTTTAGTTTGTGTATATTTACCATGGTTAATATGTGTTAACTCTAGTTTATATTTAAATATTTCGGTTAAAAGTAAGGTACTCATTAAGATAAACTAGCCAGAAATCCCACTGCTTTAGCTGTGGGATGAATGGCGTTAGCTTTTTCTATTTGAAAACATTCTACTTTGCATGGCAAAGTGATGTGCCTCACCAGAGGAGGTGAGACACATGAATATTTACAAA
>JAUYPX010000034.1 GCA_030697505.1 Nanobdellota archaeon
TGGTGAGGCACAACACTTTGCCATGCAAAGTAGAATGTTTTCAAATAGAAAAAGCTAACGCCATTCATCCCACAGCTAAAGCAGTGGGATTTCTGGCTAGTTTATCTTAATTTATTTCCTCTTTACCACAAAATAATAGACAATCGCTGTTAAAACACTAAACACAACCGCTGCAATGATCCATAGTAATTTATGATCCGATTTCATCTTCTTCTGATAAGTCACAATATCATAAATCACCCACACTGCGCAAGCAACGCCAATCAGCCACCAAATCATAAACATGTTAAATCACCTTAAAAATAAAAAGAAAGCTGAGATTATAAACTTTACTCCTTATCTCTAATACAAAAAGATTATAAGCAACTTATCCTCTCTTCTCAAAAACCAGTCGAGGTGGAAATATGAAAGTAATCGCGGAATATATTTGGTTGGATGGAAATAATCTTACCGAAGATAAAGAAGGAAATTTTGTATTAGATGCTAATAAAAACCAAGAAATACGGAGTAAAACAAAAATTCTCGATCGTGATGTTAGCTTTAAATCGAGTCAGGGTGTTCAAGAAAGACAAATTTATACTAAACTATTAAAAAATGACATGCCTATCTGGGGTTTTGATGGCAGCAGCACCAATCAAGCTAAAGGACATAAGTCTGACTGCGTCTTAAAACCAGTGCGTGTTTATGTAGATCCATTACGAACCAGGGAAAGGCCAGATTATTTATCAGTTTTAGTATTAAATGAAGTATATGATGTTCCGGGAGAAAAACCGCACCTTTCTAATATGCGAGCGAGACTACGCGAACTGAGCGAAAAATATCAAGAACAAGAATTATTCAGATTCGGTCTCGAACAAGAATATACTTTTATGCGTGTCGATGAAAACGACTTCTCGCGTATTACTAAGCCATTAGGATTTCCAAGAACAACAGAAGAGCCTCTGCCCCAAGGAAAATATTACTGTGGCAATGGCGCAGACAAAATTGTTGGCAGAGAAATCGTAGAAGAACATATGTTCGCCTGTTTAGATGCAGGAATAGTAATTGCCGGCACCAATGGTGAAGTAATGCCTGGCCAAGGCGAATATCAAGCAGGAAGAGGTGACGCAGAAAGCGATCCTTTACGGGTTGCTGATGACTTAATCACTGCCCGCTACCTCATGTCCAGAATTGGAGAAAAATACAGCGTAGTTGCTTCACTTGAAGCTAAACCGCAGAAAGGAGATTGGAACGGAGCAGGTGCACATACTAACTTTTCCACAAAATCCATGCGGGAAAGCGATAAAGGATTTCAAGAGATCATTGAAAGATTGCGCCACCATCATCCAGAACACATTGCTGTATACGGTGAAGGAATTGAAGAAAGATTAACCGGAAAGCATGAAACTTGTCCTTATACCGAATTTAGGGCAGGTGTTTCCGACCGAGGCGCAAGCATTAGAATACCTTGGCAAGTTGCTGTTGACGGCAAAGGATATATGGAAGATCGAAGGCCATGCGCTAACATGAACCCATATGTTGTGCTAGCCAAGATTATGGAAACAGTAATGGAAGGCTAAAACTCTCCTAACTTTTTTTGTTTTATTTTATTTTCTTTTTTAATTATCTCGGCAACAGTCTCAAAATCGCTCTTCATCTGCGCAAACATTTCCGGATTTCTGCCAGAATACAAATAATTAGCTGGATGGATCACTGGCACAATTTTCTTTCCTTCAACTTCAAACACTTTGCCGCGCAAAGAAGTAATACCTTTTTTACCCAGAATTCTCTCTGTCGCAAAATTGCCGATGGTGACAATCACTTTCGGCTGCATTATGGAAATTAACCTATCAAGCCTATCCCGGCAGTTCTCTACTTCTTCTTTGGCCGGATTTCTGTTATCTTGCGGCCGGCAGAGTATGGTGTTAGTAATAAAAATATCTTCTCTCGCTAAACCAACAGAACTCAGCAACTCATTCAGCACTTGTCCGGACATGCCGCAGAACGGAATTCCCTGCTTATCTTCATTCGCTCCAGGCGCTTCGCCGATAAACAGCACTTCTGCCTGCGGATTTCCTGAACCAAATACTACTTGAGAACGTGATTGACAGAGAGCAGGACATTTACTGCACTTAGAATATTCTTGTTTGAGTTGGTCGAAAGGCATTCCTAGAAAAAGAAAGAGCCCTTTTATTAATATTCTGGATCTGTTTTATTGAAAGAATTGTATAAGAATTCAGCGCCTCGTAAATCCCTTGCTTTCAGATCCGCAAACTCTTCCCTTGCTACCTCTGATTCAAAGCGCACGCTTCCTAAATCGAACAGGCGCGGCTTTCCTTCAGGAGTGATAAGAACATTGCAGCCTGAAGAATGTATATCTAGGTCAGCCATCCCTTGATTATGAAAAATTCTGATCTGAGAGAGAAGATCATCTTTTTGTGTTTCAGAAAAGGAATTTTGCCTTTCTTTCAACGTCTTTCCGCCTATATATTCTTTCACCAGCAAAGCCAACTCTTGCCTGCCCTGGTAAACCCTAAAAAAGTGCGTCTGTGGGATACCTTCCATCTCCTTCGCTCTTTCCAAAACCTCATGTTCTCTGACCACATGCTTATAAGCAGTATTATCGTCCCATCTCCACTGATCGCCGACCTTCGCTATAAAAACCATGCCTTCCCTTTCAACTTTGTATACTTCACAGCTGGCTGGGAAAAGAGACTCTAACACATTATATCCTAAATACTTAATAAAATCTTGGTATATCTCTGTCATGTTCACTCCATTATTTTATATTCAAACTTCATTTTCTTCAGATCATACTCTTCTTGCGCTTTTTGCAGCAACTTTAAAAATATTTTCCATCCAGTAGGACATTTCTCTTGATACTGTTTAGTATTTAGCAATTCTAATCTCAACGGAAAAGCAAACCCATACTTCTCCAATGAAGAAAGTGTTTTTCCTAGAACTTCTAAATTAGTACCGTAGAAAGGCTGGAGTTTCAATGTTTTTATTACTGTATCTAGAAATTCTAAAACTGTTTTGCAATCCTTCAGGTCAATAGTAAGAGAAGACATAATAAAATAAAAAATTATTTTTTCTTGTATTCAGTGTATTTGGTTTTCCCACATACAAAGCGATCGCTATGATTAGCCATGAAGTCGCCTGGCGATTTGGGAGAGAATCTATTCTTGCGGACTAACTTATCTCCTTGAACTTCATACAATTTCCAGAGCTGACTGCCTGGTTTTCCTTTCTTTGCTCCGCCTTTAGCTGGAGCTTTTTTTGCTGGGGCTGCCATTATTGATCACCTGTTGGTTTATTATATTTAGTTGATTGTTTCATTTTTGATAATTTTCAAGTTTATTTTGGCGTCGGCTGGGGTAAATACCATCTATTCTTATTCTTTTCCTTTCTGTCTAGATACACAGCACTTGCAAAAGAAAAGAACACTAAAGGCCATAGACCAAAAGAATATAACTTGTCTCGCTGCGCCGAAATATATGCGGGGCTATTTTCAACAGTCTCTATTTCCTTTCCTAAAGAGTCATATAGCCGCGCCGAGTTGATACAAAAATCTGAGATAGAAGTTTTCCTATCCCGAGGAACACAATTCACCATATCATGATTAACCTCTGTTTTTCTACCATTTAGTTCCTGCAACAGCTTTTCTTCAGAAGTCGGTCTTGCAAAAGCAAAATATACCGTGCCTGCTAAACCACCGACCATACTTATAGTAGAGAGTATTTTCATTCTATTGCGATTTTTGTCAGATAATACCATTATTGATCACACCTTTGCGATTGTTTATTTAGTTCTTCATCCTGCTTCCATTTATTACTCACATAAAAATAAGAAGCACTTACCCCTGCCGCGAACATAGTTAAAAAGAGACCCTGAAACAAATTAGATTTATTTATCTGTAATTCTATAAACAATTCTCTAGATTTATTTTCTAAATCGGGATTGTACAAAACGTGCGACATTCTTTCTTCAATTTCAAAAATTTCTTCCTGTTTTTGATTATAACCATTATAACTAAAATAAGTGCCAATACCGCCTGCAACTGCAGCACTAAGAAGTGCGCCCCCAATTATGTTATGAAAAGTAGAATGTCTCATCTACGCACTCTTCGCTTCTTTTATTTTCCTAGCAGTTTCCTTAGAGATTTTCATTGTTCATCTTTTGCTTTATTTTCTTCTTCCTTGCGCTTAAATGCATGCGCAAGAGTCAAAAATCCACAAGCACTGGTCGCAGTTAATAAGACTAATAACATATTTTTCTTTCTAATTCCCTCATCGGCTTCTTGAGAGAATTCTTCAAAAGCGGCGTACGCTTCATTTAATCTATTGTAACGTAAAGAAAACTGATTGCATCCATCGGGATTATGAAAAGCCAGACATTGTTCAAGTTTACCTTTCGCTTCCGCTCTTTGCGGTTTTATTTCTTCCATACTTCGCTCTGCTGTTTCTTTAGTTGAAGAATAGAGAGCATCTATTTCCCTACACTTGTAAAAGCCTACGACGCTCACCATTAATGTAAAAGCTGATGTGCCAACCATAAAATATTGCTTTGGTCTCATCTATTCACTCTTCGCTTCTTTCGCCTTTTTCTTCTCTTCTGCAGCTTTCTTCATCTCTTCTTCCATCTTTTTCTTCTGCTGCGGAGTCAAGCGTTCTGCTTTCTTGCGGGCATCGACAGAAGCATAGACCACAGCTTCTACTTTCGCTTCATGCTTGCTGTACTTATTGTAGATATGTCGAAGAACAACAGTAGTAGGATCAGCTTTCAATTGCTGCGCTAATGCCTCTACAACTTGCGCGTTAGTCGGCGTAGCGCCTTCAAAAGCGACTACTCCTTCTACTTCTACTCTGTGCAACAGAGGGTTTTCATGTTTATTTGTTATTGTAATATCCATTCTCCTCACCTTACCTTGATCGCATATTCCCCTTTTACAGTTATGCCTATCTTTCCTGCGATCATAGACTGGCTGACATCGCTGATGTATATTCTTCCCTGCCAGGTGCTGGTTTTACTACTCGCTCCACAGACCGGACAAGTATCTCCATCTGAAAAAAATTTACATTTTTTGCATGCTTCTTTCTTAGCCATGTTCTTACTCCTTCTCCTCTTTATCTTTCTTAGTTTCTTTAGCTGCTACTGCCTGGGGCTGTTCCAGCCATTCTAATTTCCCTAAGCCTTCCTGGCGCATGGTCAATCCGATCTTAGGGTTATGGGCATCCTTGTAGCTGACGGCGATGATGCGGGCTTTGCATTTGTCTCCCACTTTCAAAGATTGGCTGGTTTTCTTGCCTTGCAATACTTTTTCCTTGCTGAAAGAGACATAATCATCCATGCTCTGGGAGATATGCACCATGCCTTCTACCCCGCCCATGTCGATGAAAGCGCCGAAGTCAGTGATATCTCTCACCGTCCCGTAGACCAATTCATTCATTTCCGGCCGGAAAGTAAGTAATTCAAAATCTGATTCAAAATAACCTGCTCCATCTCCTGGAACAATCACTCCTTCTTTAATATCTGCCACATCAACAACATTGACCACAAAACCTAATTCCTTAGAAATAAAATTTTCATAAGCAGACTTGATATTCTGCAGTACTGCGTCCCTTCGCCCTAAACTGAACATTTTTGGCGGAACTCTGATATGATCCTTGACCTTGACTTTGTAGAACATGATGACCCTCCTTAGAGTTTATGGAATAGCTTGTTTTATCCTTTATTTTGAGCTTGGATTTATAAAGGTTTCTAAAAATCCATTTAGGGTTTTTAAAACCCCGAAAATCTTTCGGATTTTCGTATGGTTTTGGTTGGGTTTGACTATTTTTTCTCCAGACACAACGTTTATATATCCACCAACCCTTTCCAGAGCATGGATTTACGTGAACTGAAAAAAGAGGTTCATACCCTGCCCAACTTCTCTGAACAGCTGCAGAAATTTCAGGAAGCCTGGATCAAGCCGATCAAAAGCAACACTAACAAGCATCTTCCCTTTCTGCAAAACCTGCCTGTAGAAAAGAAGCAGGAAATCAACGCTAAATTATTCGCCTTCCAGCAAAAGGTAAAGGAAGTTGAGCATGCCCAGGTCATAAATCTTAAGCTGCAGGAGTATGCTAAATATCTGATTGAATTAAAACTGACTACCCTCAACGGCAACAGCAGGAAAGCGGAGTACATCACCAGACATCTCCTGCAGGATGAATTTCTGAACACCAAATTCCTTCTTCATGACATCAAATATCTGGAAAAGAACGTTAAGTCTCTAGCCTACAAATATCATCACATCAACGAGCTGGTCCACCATGAAGCGCCTTTGGAAGAGTCAGTGCATTTCCTGCACCTACCCCATAAAGAACATCTGCAATCGTTACTGGCAGCGTCACGCAGACAAAAAACCTTAGCAAAACACCTGGGAGAACATTTTATAGATCTCGCTACACAAACCAGGAGGAAAAAATGATCGTTGCCGGAATCATCGGCGTGATATGCATTCTCATTGCTTTTTTGCTTGATGAATTTGATAAAAATTTTAATTCTGAAACTATCTCATACAATCTTCTTAATGCCTTTGGCTCAGGACTGCTGATCTATTACGCCTATACTCTGCAGAGCTGGCCTTTTGTAGCCTTGAATGCAATATGGTTAGCCGCAGCGTTGATAAAATTAATCAAGATCTGTCGGGCATAACTGCTTTAGACAGCGGCAAGCTCGTATTAAAATGCCGTAACTCAAAATCGTCATTCAGAGGAAAGCTAGTATTTCTCCATTTTTTCGCCCAGGCCTGGATCTTCTCTCGGCTAAAAGCGACTAATTCCTTATTCTCCGCTAAATATTCGGTGATGTAGATTTCCAGAGGCCGCTCTAAAGTGATTGCCTCTTCCCGCAGGGTAAAATGGTAGTAAACATCATCTTTATGAAATTCAAAGGAAGAGATAATATAGTGTTCAAGATTCTGTAAAGAATTTGGAAGCCTCAGTTTCCTGCTTCCTTCCATACCTTCCTCTTTAGGATATTTTTTGTGCAGCTTGTATCGCTCTTTTGCATTTTGAGCTTCAACAATGCCCGGAAGTAATGCTCCTATATCTACAGTAAGGACTCTCTGTCGCCTTCCGGCCGGAATAAGGTGTTCTTTACCAGGAGAATGCCAAAACAACTTCTCAAAGGAATAGATTTCTATAATTTGTGCGGAGATCTGTTCAGGCCGAGGCCTGCTGAGATGCCTTTCTGCAAGGTAAAACCCCGTATATTTCCCCTCAGCCATAAAAATTCAAAAAGGGGGTGGAATATAAATTTTCTGCTCTAAATCTTTAACTTTGCCTTTCCGAATCGGCAATACTGTAATATCGGACAGATATTACACTTCGGATTGACAGGAAGACAAATACTCTGCCCATGTCCGACCAATAGACGATTGACCTCGATCCATAAGTTGCTAGGGATTAAGATAAACTAGCCAGAAATCCCACTGCTTTAGCTGTGGGATGAATGGCGTTAGCTTTTTCTATTTGAAAACATTCTACTTTGCATGGCAAAGTGATGTGCCTCACCAGAGGAGGTGAGACACATGAATATTTACAAA
>JAUYPX010000026.1 GCA_030697505.1 Nanobdellota archaeon
GGTTCAGATGACCAAAACAAAGTAAGAGCCACTTTGATGAATACTGAACTTAGCCTCAATGAAAAAGTTGAAAACATCGCCATCGATGCCCACACCGAAGATGACGACAGTTGGCAGAAAACATTCCTTATCCCATTAGAAAACGTCAAAGCAAAAGTGTACTTCCTGGATCTTAAGACGTATATCGACAACACCTTAACCGATGCAGAAGTGGTGCAATTGGAACTTAAACCCTGTGCGACAGAAGAGCAATTAGTTGAAGAAGAGCAAGAAGAACAGGCTCCTCTCGCCGGACCAGGAAATGAATCTACAGAAAAGCCTGCTGTAGAAAAGGAAACTATTACTGGAAACGTAGTGAAAAGCATAGAAAAGATACCCTATACTTCCAGCGATTATTTAGTAGCACTGATGCTCATCACCATTGCTGTCGTAGCAGCCATGATTGTACTGATGCTGGTAATCCTATTCAATAACAATAAAAAATAATACTCAAACGCGAGGTCACAAAAATGAAAGCAACAAAAAAATTAATCATCGGATTGGTAGCTGTTATAGCTTTACTGATTACGATTGCGGGAGCTTTGGCAGCGCCAATTGCAACCTATACTCCGAATACGAATAGTAATACTGTAACTGTAATAAAAAATCAACCAGTTAATTTTAGTGCTAATGTACCGGAAAATCCCGACGCAGATTTGACTTACCAATGGTTTGTTAATGGCGCTCCTGTTGGAACACCTGAAGGACCAATGAAAGGTAGTCACATCTCTAACTTTACATTTGATTCAACCAATAAAAATGCGGGAACTTATTATGTAAGTATTGTAATTAACGGAGTTAATCCGCCGCTTTCAAATGTCTGGACCGTAACCGTCCAAGAAGCTGTTCCAGCCAGTCCGCTGAGCGTCAGTAAGGTAGAAGTAAACGGAAAAACTACCGGAAAATTAACTTTATCTGACTTGAACAAAATCACGGTTGAAGTCAGCAACGATCATACTAAGAAAATAGAAGAAATCGTCGTGACTGTAAGAATCCTTGATGTCGACGGAGACGATCTAGATGAAGAATCTGATGAATTCGACCTTTCCAAAGGAGAAGATGATGAAGTTACCTTAGAATTCGACCTCTCCAATGAAAACGTTGACGAAGACGAATACACTATCGAAGTTGAAGTTACTGGCGAAGATACAGACAGCAAGAAATTCTCCGATTTGGAAACCATCACCGTCAAAGTAGACCGGGAGAAAGATGATTTGGTCATCGTTAAAGCGCAGCTGGAAAACGAACAAGTGACCTGCCCTGCTCAAGCTTCTTTAGATGTGAATATCAAGAACGTCGGAGAAAATGACCAGAACGGCGCTAAGATCACCGTCAAGAACAGCGCACTAGGCGTTGATCTGCAAAGAGCAAACATCGATCTGGATGATTATGCTGGCTCTGACAATGATTACAAAGCGACTTTTGCCCTTAATCTTGAAGACGCAAAACAAGGAACCTATGTCCTAGATGTAGAAGTCTACAGCGAAGACAATGACTTGATGGATTCCAAAGAAGTAGAGCTTCAAGTGGTATGCGCAAGTGCACCTGAAACTTCCAAAGAAGAAAAAGGTGCAACTGAATATTACGCTGACAAAGAACTTGCAGCAGAACTGCAGCAGAAACTGAATGAGTACAAAGCTCTGCAGGAAAGCCAAGCTGCTTCCCAAGGAAACTTCAGAGAAAGCAATTCTTACGTCTTGCTTCTAGGCATGTTAGTCGCCATGATGTTCTTTGCCGCAGTGTTGACAGCGACATACTTGCTGGTGAAGAAGAAGTAAATTCTTCTTTTTTATTATTTTATTTTTATAATTTAAGACTAACCAAATCCTAAAATGCCCTGGCAAAAATCATTTCAACTCAAAGAGTTTGCTGATTTCTGGAGAGTTAGCCCGATCATGTTTCATGACGGAAGCTATGGCAGCATTGAATTGAAGAAAGAGCTTCTAGAGCAGGGAAACCAGAAAAACTTGATGGAATGGTTATCCTACAGCATGAAGGCTGCTGCTCTCAACCAATTCTATGTCGGCTCTGCTCCGCTGCATCACTCTCTAACGGATCTGCTTTGCGAAAATGAAGATCATCCTTATTACCAGAAAAAAATCGAAGAGATCAGAATTTTTTTAGAAAAGGAATTACGATCAAATCTTTATGTCATTTCAATCCCTTTTTATCATGCCAGCCCCCTACCGGATCGCCTAAACCACTTTCAAGGGCCCAAAAGCTACATAACCCTAGAACATCTCTTCGGGGTGGAGGGGATTCTTCAACAGCTATGGGATGCTGATAGGATCTGCGCAGCTCTTCTCGGCGAAGAAGATTCTACTCGGGTCAATAAAATCAACCGATGGCTTTGCCGCAAAGATACCTACCTATGTCGGGAGAGAACTAAATCCTCTCTCAACGTTTCAGGAGGTGTACAGATAGGGATCGATGCACAGCATTTTCGTATCGAAATGGCATCTGCTTCTACTCACGCCAAGAGATTGCCTGCCTTGGGGATGAGGATACGAAAATTACACAAAAGGGGATTATAATCAAATACTCTTCCTAAATTTCTCCGCATCTTTCCACATCTTTTCCAGCTTCTGATTGATGACTTCTTTCAGCCACAGTAAATCTCCAGAGAACAATAACTTCCCTTCCTTATACAAGGGCATTTCCATGAATTCACTGCCCCTTATTTCAACGATGATCTTGCTGCTCGCAGTCAGGATGCAGCTCTTCTTGTAGAACTTTCGCGCTTTCTCCAGCAGAGCATTTGCAGCTCCTAAATCCTTGCAGGCAATATGCATGATCATTCCTTCCAGACGTAACCACACTACCGCATTTTTTTCATCACTATCAAAGAAATCATTGCCAATCAGATCATGGCTTACCTTCAGCCATTGTGTTTCAGACTTTTTACCCGTGCCTTTCCATAAATAGACTCGACCGGAACAAGAAGAAGTGCTGTAATAATCAGGCAGGTTATTTATGGTTTCTAACAGCGAAACTACTTTTTCATCGATACTGCCTTTTTTGCTCTTATCTGATTTAGCCAGAAAGGTCTTCTTATTATTAGGAAAGTTCATCTTGTCGCAAAAAAGAAGCAGATTTAAATAATTTCACTTCTTTTTCGACCATATGCCTACGATGAAGAAAATACTGATCGAACCAAATTCAGGAAAAAAATATCTAGTCAAAGATCTGGCCGAAGATTATCATACTTCCTTCGGCATCATCAAAAGCAAAGATCTGAAAGGAAAAAAAAGCAAGATCAGATCCAGCACCGGCAAAGAATTCCTGCTTCTCGATGCCTCCTTCCCGGATCTCTGGGAACAGTTCCAGCGCGGACCGCAGATCATGCTCCAGAAAGACATCGGCTTAGTCATCGCCAAGACCGGTATCAACAAAAACTCCGAAGTGGTTGATGCCGGCGGCGGTTCCGGTTCGCTCTGCCTGTCCCTCGCAAATATCTGTAAGAAAGTTACCGTCTACGAAATCCATCCCGAACATCATAAAGTAGTGCAGAAAAATATTGCTTTAACCGGGATGAGCAACATAACTCTCAAGCAGGATGATATCTACCAAGGAATCAAAGAAAAAGAACTGGATTTGATCACGTTAGATTTACCTGAACCATGGCAGGTAAACAAGCATGCTGAAAAAGCCCTGAAAGATGGTGGATATCTGATCATTTATCTTCCGAACTTAACCCAGATGCAGAAATTTCTTGCCTCGGCAAAAGGAACTTCTTTCAAAGTTCTGGAAACTGTCGAATTGCTAGAGCGAAAATGGGCCATCAATGAGCAGATCATGCGCCCCGAATTCGAGATGCTGGGGCATACCGGGTTTATGGCATTTTGCCGGAAGATGTGAATTCTAAAGGATAACAATCATTAAAAATAATTTATCATTTTGAAGATTATGACTGTTCGCATCAAACGCATCGACAAGACCTTGCCCTTGCCACAATATAAAACTAAAGGAGCAGCTGGTTTTGACGTATACGCCAGAGCGACCGTAACCATCAAACCTAAAGAAGTTGCCTACATACCGCTTAATGTTGTCCTTGAAATTCCTTCCGGAACCTGGATCATGCTTGCTCCTAGAAGTTCTACCCATAAATTAGGGATCACCGCCGCAAATAGCATTGGTGTAGGGGACGGAGATTTCTGCGGTGACAATGATGAATATCACTTTGCTGCCTTCAATTTTACCGATAAAGAAGTGACAGTCGAGCGGGGGACCAGAATCGCGCAAATGATCCTCGTCAATTACGCGCAAGTACAGTTTGAAGAAGTTGAATCATTTAATCGCGAGAACAGAGGAGGATTTGGTAGCACCGGATTGAAATGATCATTTCGAAAACATATCATATTTCTTAATTTCGTCAAAAATATATTTAGACCAGCTTTCCAGTGGACGTTCTAAGTTTTCAATCTCTTCCACGGTTTTTAGAGTTCCCACCATTATGTCTTTTTCTTTGACATTAATGTCAGGAGAATTCCCATGGATGAGGTAGACTATACCAAAATGAACTTTATCAATCAAGTTTGGCGATTCATCGTTGACATATCCTAACGGAGTTGGATCAATGGAAAAATGAGATTGATAATCTACTTCCTCACCAAATTCGCGATGAAGTGTGCTCAGGAAGGTTGTGTTATATGAATGACTTTGTTTATCTTCTGGATTAACATGGCCGGAAATCAGAATATCATTGCGGCCAATTAAGCGAGGCTCTCCGCCGATTCTGGTATAGGTAAAAATTTTATTATCATATAAAAAAACCGCGCTGGGATTGAAATGTTTGAAACTTTCATCATATTCTACATCATAATCTTCCTTAGAAGTTTTCCGCCAACCAAAAGAAGAATGTTTTTGTAATACCTCCTCTAAATCAAAGCCTAATTGTGCTGGAGTTTTAAATCCGCTAAAAGCGCGTTCATCGTTATATCCAAATAGCGCTTTCCGTGGCACTACTAAACATTCTTCAACCACTTTTCCCCAGCTCCTTTTTAGAAAATAGAAAGATAAGAACTATATAAAGTTATATTTACTCAAAAATAGATTAACTAATTTATTTCAATCCCAACTTCTGCTTCACTGCCTTCATGTCCCTTTGCAATGTCAGCAGGATCTGGTGCGAAGCATGATCGATATGCAGATCCCGCAGATCTTTTTCCAGATCTATCTCCAACCTGGCCTGATCACGGCGGGAAGCTCGGTTCTGCGCCATCAAGATGATCGGTGCTTGGATCGAAGCCAGCATGGACATAAATAGATTCAATAAAATAAACGGAAAAGGATCAAAAGCATAGACGTTCAAAATAACCACATTGAGAATAACCCACACTCCTAAGAATAAAAAGAAGCCGGTAATGAATCCCCAGCTGCCGCCAACTTGCGCAATCTTGTCCGACAATCTATCCAGTTTTCGTAGATCTTTCTTGTAAAATTCATCTACTTTTCGGAGCGTTTCCTCAACTTTATGGATCTCGCTCTTTAAAATCTCCACCATGTCTAAGGATTCGGTGCTAAACGATTTCTTTGTCCGCGCCATCATTTCACCCTGTATCCATTATTCTGAACTAAAAATTCTTTTGCTAGATTTAATTTAAACTCACTTTCTGCATACACCGTGTACAATAATTCTCCTTTTCTTACTGCATCATCAACCTTCTTGGTAAGATATAAACCTGCTCCTTTATCGCTAGGGGCGCCGGCAATTCTCGCAACTTTGGCAATCACATCATTATCAATTTCTACCACTACGCCAGATTTTCCGCTATGCATCGGATAATGATGCTTTCCCAGCTCTGGCTTTTTCTGCTTTCCCTGCGCATTGATGATCTCATTCATCTTCTGTAAAGCTTTGCCGCTTTCTAAAATTTCACGCGCTTTTTTCAAGCCCTCGCCTTTCTTGCATTCACAGACTAATTCTAACAGCTTTCCGGCCAGCATCAACGATTTTTCTTTCAGGTCTAGGGGCGCTAATGGATCGTTGCGCAGCACCGCCATGACATCTTCTGCTTCCAATAACGGGCCGATGCCATTGCCGATCGGATGCGAACCATCGGTAATCACTACCAGGACATTCATCCCTAACTTTTTCCCGATCAGCCCAAACATCTTTTTAAGATGATTTGCTTCTCGTATATTTCGCGCTTTCACGCTTTTCCCCATGGGAATATCGATCAGGACATGATTAGCGCTGACCGAATGTTTCTTAGCCATGACGGAAGCTAATAATTGTCCTTCTGCATCTATAGATAAAGGATGCTCCACTTCGATAATTTTGTCGTCGGCAGGAGCAAGATTGATCGAGCCGCCATGCACGATGCAGGCTCCGGTTTTTCTCACCACTTGCTTGATTTTCGCTTCCGGCATCTCCACTTTAGCCAGACATTCCATGGTATCAGCCGTTCCAGCCGGAGAAGTGATCGCTCTGGAACTGGTCTTGGGAATAGTGTAGCCGGCCGCCGCAACAATAGGGACTACAATCATAGTGGTCCTGTTCCCGGGAACGCCGCCGATGCAGTGCTTGTCTAAAGTGATGCCAGAAAATTTAAGCGTCTTGCCGGTCTGTACCATGGCTTTAGTCAGACTGATAACTTCCTTGACACTTAAGCCGTGCGTAAATGACGCTGCTACAAAATAGGTTTTCTCGATATCTGTCAATCTATCATGGGTAATGTCATCAGTGATGTGATATAATTCCGTATAATTGAGTTCCTTTCCAAATAACTTGTCCCGAATGTGTTTGACCGATTCCGGCTTGCCGGTAAACTTAACCTCAACTAAATCCCCACGCTTGATAGATAAGCGACCCAACACTTCCTCAAACAATCCGATACTTCCTTCGGGAACTGCTCTTTTGCTTTCAGAGATATCCAAGATGCAGGTGATACTCTTACTGTTATGCTTGACTAAGATACGATCGGCAGAATGGAGATCTAACTTTTTGGCATCTTTTTCATTGAGGATAGCTACCAGGACGCCACCTGAAGCTATATCCATGTCTTTCACACGGAATTTCATTTTTTAGTCCCCGACGTGAAAGATAAGAAAAAATTCCAAATTTTTTCTGTTTCCTTGACTTTAAATTTAACCATCTCTTTTTGCTAGAATTAAAGAAGTTTAGTTTATATAGTTTTGCTTGAGTTATAGCTTTATCTCAACCTTTTCAAAAACTCTTCTATCTTCACAATATCATCCTTCTTTCCTAAATCCAGCCAGTAGTCCTGCAGCATCATCACTTTTACTTTCCCGCCTTCCGCCAGCAGAGAGATCGCATCGGTCAATTCTAATTCCCCGCGTTCAGAGATTTCGATCTGCTCCAGCGCTTCAAAAATGTCCGGAGTGAATTTGTACAAGCCGGCATTGATCAAGTTTCCCACGAATTCTTTGGGCTTCTCCACAATTTGGATCAGCCTCTCTCCTTTACATTCCAATACTCCATACCGGGAAGGATCTTCCACTTCCCAGCCGGAAACATAACAGAATTCATCTTCTTTCTGAATACGCAATAGATCATTGGCAGAAAAAAGATTATCACCGCCTATCACCATGAAATCCTCTTCATCGACAAATTCCCGGGCATGATACACCGCATCACCCGTGCCGATCAGCGCCGGCTGCTGGATGACCGTTATATCCATATTCTGTTCAGCTAGAAACTCTTCTATCTTCTCTCCTTTGTAGCCGACTATGATAGCGATATCTTTATCTTCAAAACCAGCTTCATGCAACCTTTCCAGGAGATGCATCAGGAACGGTTTTCCATCTACTTCAATCAACGGTTTTGGCTTATCCCGTGTCAAAGGAAGCATCCTCACTCCTTTTCCCGCCGCTAAGATGACCGCTTTCATGCTTTTAATCCCTCTAGTATAGGTAAAAGTTCCCGCAACTTTTTAATGGTGTAGTCCGCTTTTCCATCTGAAGAAGATTTCAAAGCTCTTCCCCAGAGCATCTGCACCGTGATCATTTTTAATTCTTTGGCCGGAAGCAGATCTGTGTCAAATTTATCGCCGCAGACCATTGTTTCCGTAGCATCATAGCGCAATTCCTGCAATAGTCGCAGGTAATACAATTTTTTATTATAATCGGGGCAAATGATGATCTTCTGAAAAAGTTCTTTCGGTAATCCCGCTTTTTCCATTTTCGCATGTTGAGCTTCTTCCAGCCCGGTAGAGACGATCACTAAGGTATGTTCTTGCGCCAGCGTAGTTAATACACTTTCAGCTTCGTCAAGAGCAGAGACAGAAAAATCTTCCGGCAGGTGCAGATATTCCCTCAGGCCGGCATCAAGGAGATGAGCATCGGCCTGCATTTTTTCTACGAATCGGGTAAGCGTTTCCTTGCCATTAGGAGAGCTTGCATCTATCTTCAGCAATTCCAGGAACGCTTTTTCAAAAGAAGGAACCTTTAGACCAGCATCCGCCATCGCCTGCAGCGACATCTTCAGTTTTAACGGAATAAGAGCTCCTGAAGTGTCGATCAAGGTATCGTCTAAGTCAAAAATGATGAGCATAGAGTCATTTTGGAAGGAGGCAATATAAAGATTACGATAGAAATTGAAGAAGAATAGCTCAAAAACTATCCACGATCTTCATCAACTCGTTAGCTAATTTCTGCGAATCATGCCGCAGTAGGCTTCGCTTCAGCGCATCTGTCTTTTGCGATTGAACCACTTCGCTGCTCAACAGGTCAGCCGCTATAACCCGATGATCTTGTTTCAAATCATTCGTCACTAGGTCGCCTTCCTGTTCATACAACTTGATCAAATCATCGGGAACCTTGCTGCTGTTCACAACTACATAATCAAAAACATCTTTGCCGATAAAACGTTTCAGTTCGCGCAGATAATCACCAGCTTTAAACTGAGCGGTTTGCCCGCGCTTGTTCATCAGATTCACCACCAATGCTTTTTTAGCTCCCGTTTCCCGTAAGGCCTTACTCACTCCGTCGACCAAGAGATTAGGGATCAATGACGTATACAGATCTCCTGGACTAAGAATAACTAAATCAGCAGTCATGATCTGGTCGATAGCTCGAGAATTCGCTTCTGGAAAAGGTTCAAGATAGATGCTTTGAAATCCCTTATCGATCTCGGTAGAGATATCAATTTCGTGTTCTCCTTCCAAAACTTTGTTATTATGGAGAATCATCTTCAGATGAACTTTATTGGTGGTGACCGGAATGACTTTTCCTTTGATGACCATGATCCTGCCCACTTCTTCTACTGCTCTATCAAAACTGCCGGTGACTTTTTCCAAAGCCGAAAGAAGCAGATTGCCGAAGCTGTGTCCTTGTAAACTTCCTTGCTCAAAGCGGTAATTCATCAGGCTGCGCATCAATCTGCTGGAATCAGATAAGGCCACTAGACACTGCCGCACATCGCCGGGAGGAAGAACTCCTAACTCATCGCGAAGGATTCCGGTGCTTCCGCCGTCATCGGCCATGGAGACGATCGCGCTTAAATCGATATTGTACTTTTTTAAGCCGCTCAGAACCGTAAAATTGCCGGTGCCCCCGCCGATGACTACGACTTTTTTCATTAGAGTAGAATAGAAGGAAAATCGTTTATATATATTGTGGAAGAAGAAAAATTAATCCATCAACAAAACGTTATCGATAAAAGGAGATGCAGGCTGCTTAACCATATCATTAAAAGCCTTATAACTTGCTTGGTCATAGACATGCGGCTCCAAACCAAAAGAAAGAACTGCATGTCGTAAAAGTGTTGGATCTGCGCGTGCTTTTCTGCCCAGCCATTCGGTAATTGCTTCTCTCTGCAATTGTTCCCTCTCAGAAAAATAACTATACGAATCACCGAGGCATAATAGCACAGGATGGTGGAGATGAGCTAATTCATGGAAAAGAGTTTTATCACGCTCGTAAGGATCGAGGCCGGTTTGCAATACTATTTTTGAATATTCTATCGTCCCTAAAAGTAAATTAAGTGGGCGTTCCACCACCACACATTCCTGCTCCAGTAACGCATCAATAGAAGCTATGCTTATGGGATTCCTTTCTATCCCGGGCCAAATTTGTAGATAGGGTTTCTTAATTCGCAAGTCAGAAACAAAAACATCCAATTCCAGCCAAGGAACATGTGCGCCCACCATCAGAAAAAATAATAAAAACGCACAAAGTGACAACGATCACTTTGGCGCGCCAACAAGGTCTTTGCCTTGTTGTGCATTTACTCCTCGATGAAATCTTCCATCTTTGCCGGTATCTCTTCATTGCCAAGCAATAATCCTTTTATTTTCATGTATTCCCGGGCAATGACGTAGAATACTAAACCGACAGATTTCTTCCCCTTATTGTTGCAGGGAACTACTAAATCAATATCATTAGCCTGATTGTTGGTGTCGCAAAGGCCGATCACGGGAATTCCCTTCTTCGCGGCATCTTGGACCGTATTCTTATCTGTCCAAGGATCGCAGACCACGATGATCTTCGGCTCCCAGAAAGTTTCTAGATTGGTATTAGTCAGGATTCCCGGGGGGTATCGGCCGGTGATCACTCTGATGCCAGTAAGCTGGTGCAGTTTTTTCAACCCTTTCCAGCCGTTTTCTCTTCTGCTGACCACTAAAATATCCTGCGGTTGATACTTTGACAATAGATTGACCGCCAAGCGCAATCGTCTGTCTATCTCTTTCAGGTTAAGGACGCTCAACCCATCCGGCCTGGTTTTGTAGATAAAATTAGCCATGTACTTGTTTTTGAATTTTGTCCCGATATGGATTCCTGATTTTAAGTACTCATTGGAATCCAATAATAATGTTTCTTGTTCTTCTGCCATTTTTATTCTCCTGAAGCGCATAAAACATAACAAGAAAAGAATTAACTCTCTTGTCTGCGTTATTTTTTGCCTCACGCAGCGCTGCTCATCGACTCAGAGATGAGTGTCGGCTTTACTATTCTCTTTTGAATGATTATTTATAAATGTTTTTGTAAATTACGGTTGAATCAGTCTCTCTGCCATATAAGCAAGCACACCGGTTGCTCCAGCCAATGCTACAGTAACACTGCTGTACACTAAGCCCATCGGCACATCAACTTTCAATTCAGGATGAGTTCTAGCCCCATAACAGAATCCGGTAAGACCAAGAAAGGACAATAGGTACAAACTTTCCGGCAAAATATCGACGCCTTTCCCCAACGCTATTCCTGAAGCTATACCGCTAGCTGCCGC
The DNA here is from genome assembly GCA_030697505.1 of Nanobdellota archaeon. Taxonomy (GTDB): domain Archaea; phylum Nanobdellota; class Nanobdellia; order Woesearchaeales; family GW2011-AR9; genus JACPIL01. Next base: position 11,228 of record JAUYPX010000026.1, read on the forward strand.
AATTGCAAAATTTCCTCCCCTAACATTCCTTCTAACTTACTCATATTTCTTCAATCCCTTGCCCTACTATTTTAAACTTTACCTTTTTTCCTTCCGGAAGAGACCTATGTTTACGCAAGATGATTTCCCGGAACTCCTCGCCACGTTTTATTTCCAATAAGCATTTCGAGCCATACTTTAGTAAATCGCCGCCCACCATCTTCACCTCATCCCGATGATCGAAATCAGCATAGACTTGATTAGTTATCAAGACCGGAATCTTCTTCCGCCGGGCAATCTCCACTAAATAGGCAATCTGTCTTCCCAGCGCCGAATTGACTTCATACACTTCCTCGCTCTTCCCTAATTCTAATCTGTAGAGCATGGAAATAGAGTCAACCACGATCATCCCTATCTGCTCATTGGCCATACTTTTTATCTTTTCAAAAAGATCATTCTGTTCTACAAAGGTAACCGGATTAAAGAACAAAATTCTTTGCAATACCGTTTCATGATCAGAACTCATCTGTTTTATCCGTTCTACTGCGATGCCTCCTTCCGTATCGATGAAGAGGACCTTTTTTCCTGCTTCCGCTATCTTGACTGCCGCCAGAAGGCAGAGATTGGTTTTTCCCGCTCCGGAAGGACCAAAAATAGTGGTCAGAATATCTGAATCATAGCCGCCTTCCAGCAGGGTATCTAGGAATCCTGCTCCGGTAGAGACTTTGACCATTTTTTTATGTGGAAAAAGAATAGATATAAAACTTTCTGCTTCCAATCCCACCCAAACACTTTATAAAATCCTAGCTCTTACTTCTAAAGCTATGAAAAAGCCCATTTTGATAGTAGGAGGCATCTTTGCAGGTGTTTTACTGATACGCTTAATCTTAGCCTTCATGATCCCCGAATTCACCTACGAATCCTATTTCCATCTCCGGCAGGTGGAACACATCGTAGAGACCGGGGTTCCTTTTTACCAGGACCCTCTTTCTTACGGCGGAAGAGAGCTGGCTTTTCTGCCTTTGTTCCACTACCTTGCCGCACTATTCAGCCTTGTTTTTCCTGTGCCCTTAGTAGCCAAGATCCTCCCTAATCTGCTTACTGCGCTTCTCGTGCCCATCACCTATCTCATCAGTAAGAAAATAACCGGCCATGAGCATGGTTCTTTGCTTGCTGCCTTCATCGCTGGATTTTTACCTATTCTCTATTTCACCAGCGGATTTGTGGTAAACACACTCTTCCTTCCCCTCATCTTCACGGCCATATATTTCCATCTCCTCATTGAAGAAGGCGCGAAGAGCGGCGATCGCAACCTAATGAAATATATCTACATCTATGCCATCATTTTTTTCATCCTTTGCTTGACCAGCCCTTTAGCCGCCATCATGCTCATCGGCTTAGGCATTTACGCGCTCCTTTCCTTTGTGGAAGGGAAAAAGATCTATCGTGAAGAAGTGGAAGTGATCCTCTTTTCTATCTTTTTGTATGTATGGGTTCAGTTTTTATTTTTCAAAAAATCCCTGCTGCAGGAAGGAATTTCCTTCGTCTGGCAGAACATACCCTCCACCATTATCGCCCAATATTTTCCAAAATTTTCTTTGGGGGTGGCGTTGGTTTTGGTCAGTATCATTCCTTTTTTGGCTGGAGCGGTAGTGGTCTATCGTTCCTTGTTCCAGCTCCAGAACCAGAAATCATTCCTGCTCATCAGCCTGGTCATTGCGACCAGCCTGCTGACCTGGTTAAGGCTGATCCGCTTCCGACAATCATTGGCATTTTTTAGTGTTGTCCTGGCCATCCTTTTTGCTGCCTTCTACCAGGATATTGAACGGTATGTCCAAAAAACAAAATTATCATCCAACCTACAAAGATATCTTCTTCCCATAACCATATTGATATTGCTTTTCTCTACGGTATTACCGGCGATAAACACCGCCCTGCTCCAGGATGTACCTTCCAGCGAAGAGGTGCAGGCTTTTATCTGGATCAGAGAAAATACCCCTCCTTCCGCAACCGTGTTAGCGACATTAGATGAAGGCCATCTCGTAACCTACTATGGAAAAAGAAAGAACCTTATTGACGATCGTTTCATGTTAGTTGATGATGTAGAAAAACGCTTCCAAAGCCTTACCTCTTTATTCACCACCAAATTCCGGACCGAAGCCTTGGAATTAGCCAGCCAGTATGATATTGAATATTTTGTGCTTACTCCTTCCGCCAAAGAAAAATACCAACTGAAGAAAGAATTCCCCTATATTACCAGGCGATGTTTTGATACCGCCTATCAGAATGAGACCCTCATCTTTAAACTAAAATGCCGATTAGGACCGACTGAAAATGAATAAACACCGCCCACAAAATGATTACCCTTACTTCAACCACCTGCTCCGCTATCAGAAAATATACCTTTGCGGACTGCTCATGCTTCTTTCTGCTCTCTCCCTATTTTCAAACTACCTTCAAGAAAAACCTCTGTTGATGGGCGGCGAAAGCTATTTCTACCTCTCTTCGGGACAACCAGACCCCTCCTACCAGCCTTTAACCCTGTTCTTTAGAGTTATTCCGGATCAGCTTGCCTATCTTTTTCCACCGCTTCTTTCAGTAGGGATCATATTATTATTTTATTCTCTGGCACAAAAGATAAACATTCCGGAGAAAAAAGCATTCCTTATAGTATTATTTTATATCCTTACCCCCACATTTATATTTACTTCCTTAGCTCTATCTTCGTATTCTTTATTCCTGTTGCTGACCCTCTGTGGAGCAAATGTATTGCTGCTAGGGACAAAAAAGAAGTATTTTGCGTTACTTCCCTTTCTTCTGGCATCCTGGATCGATACATTTAGCGCTCTTCTCTTGCTGGGAGGTTTAGCTGTATATTTTTTCCCGGTCAAGAAGAGTAAAGAGCGTTTTCCTATTATTCTCCTCGTCGGTATAGCGGCAGTACTGGTGCTGAACGCCGCCGTATTAAAGTCTCCTTTTTTTCTTGGGCCATTTACGGTACAGCATAAAACTGCAGACCTTATTTCTGATCTGGGCAGCTTTAGCGGCGTCGGTATTTTTGCTATCCTGCTGGCGATTATCGGACTGATCAGCAGTTGGCAGAAAAAGAATGTTCCCCTCCTGCTTCCGGCCTTAGCAGTTTTCATTATCGCATACCTTTTCAACACCCATACTGTCTTTTTCCTCTCCCTGCTCATCGTGATCTTAGCCGCAGCCGGCTTCGTAGATTTAGTGGAACAAAGCTGGAGCTTGCCGTTTCTCCGCAATGCCGCGTTATTATTGCTCTTATTAGGGATATCTTTTTCTGCCGTGGCCTATCTCGACCGTCTTTCAGGATATCCTCCTACCGCCGTTGACCAAAAAGCCTTGGAATGGATACAGCGAAACACCAAAGAGGAGACCGCAGTCCTCTCTGCCCCGGAAAACAGTTACTACATTGCCTATTTCGCCCAGCGTAAACCGGTCTTTTCATTGCATCAGGACTACCAGCACGATTACCAATTATCACGGGATATATTTTCTGCATTCTACATCGATGAATTATTCCCGCTCTTAGAAAAAAATAAAGTCTCTATCATCTATATTTCAGGAGAGATGAAGCGGCAGCTTCCTGCACAGCAGGAATTCCTCTTTTTATTACAGAACGAAAGGTTTAAATTGCTCTATTTCACCGAAGATGCAGAAGTATGGTCTTTTGAGGCAAAGCAATGATATTTACCTTCCTTGACGCGGTGTTGTTGGTGACCTATTTCTTACTCTTATTCCTCTCTATCTTTTGGCTTTTAGTCTTATTCTCGCCAAACCTGGAACAGAAGAAAAAAAAATTAGTGGCCTTCCCTTTTTTTAGCGCCATCGTGCCTGCGTATAATGAAGAGAACTCCATCACCGCTACCTTGCAGTCGCTGGTCAATCTCGAGTATCCAAAAGACAAGATTGAGATTATCGTGGTGAATGATGGCTCTAAAGACGGGACTAAAGAAATAATAGAACTATTCATGGCCCAGCATCCTTCTCATAATATTATTTTACTGAATCAGGAGAATCGAGGAAAAGGCAACGCCATGAACAACGGGTTAGCGATCGCCAAAGGAGAATACTTTGCCTGCCTGGATGCAGATTCGCTCATCGCTCCCCAGGCCTTGAAAGCCATGCTTCCCATCTTTGCACAGGATCATAATGTCGCTGCAGTATGCCCATTGCTGAAAGTAAAAAATCCGCAAAGCATTTTGCAGAAAGTGCAATGGTACGAATACGTGGTCAATATGTTCTATAAGTTTCTTAACGCTAAATTAGACTGTATCCACGTCACTCCCGGCCCATTCAGCGTATATAAGACTAACATCATCAAGGATCTAGGCGGTTATGATGAGAATACTATCACTGAAGATCTGGAGATCGCCATCCGCCTGCAAAAACATCAATATAAGATCGTCCAGACTTTTGATACCTTCGTAGAGACCATGGTTCCGACAACTTGGAAAAAATTATTCCGCCAGCGCATCAGGTGGTATAAAGGATCGGTCGACAACAGCATCAGGTATAAGAACCTTATCTTCAACAAAAAATATGGCGACTTCGGCATCATCAGGATGCCCACCATCATATTATCAGGGATCATCGCCATCGTCCTGGTAGGGACATTCTTCCAAGCCTTGATCGCTAAGGCGATGGTCACCTTTTCCTATCTGCAGGACATCAATTTTGATCTTCTCACCTTGATCAGGCACTTCAGCTTGGAGATGAATATCCTGACTTGGCCCTTCTCCAGGTTATTTGTCGCAGCCACCTTGATGGGCATCAGTTTCTTCATCATGATCTATTCGTATAAGCTGATTAAGGAAAGGATAACCAACCATGGAAGAACGTTTGTATCTTTGGTAACCTACTTATTCATCTATGGCTTCTTTATCACCGCAGTGTGGATTTACATCAGTTTCATGCTCATCGGCAAGAAGAAGAATTTCTGGAGTTAGAGAAAGTAAACTGTTTTTGACCAGAATTTTTATAAATAAGCATAACTTAAGCAATATTATGGCAAGACCGATACAACCAACACCTATCCTAGAAGGGAAAGATGCGAGAAAAGTAATAGAGTTAATGAATAGTGCTACTTATAGCAAGAAAAAACAACGATTCCTTGATGAATGTAGGGAAATCTATAGAAAAACGACTATAAAGTGAGTAAATCTTGATAGATTTTTCTAAAGTAGTATCAGAAAGGCTGTCAAGAATCTATAATGTTTCTAAGTTTGATTGTGGCGATAGCGATCTTAATGATTTCCTTAAGAATGACGCTTTTAGTTATCAACAAAAGAAACTTGCAACCACTTTTTTATTCTTCTATGAGCAAGAGTTAATTGGGTTTCTTTCTGTTTCGGCAGATTCATTAAAGCTAAATTTCGAAGAAAAGAAAGGTTATAATATTCATCAAAAAAGATTAGAAGAAGTACCAGCAATAAAGTTAGCAAGATTTGCTGTAGATAAGAAGTACCAAAAGCAAGGAATTGGAACAAATATTCTTAAGTGGTGTGTTGGTTATATTCTTGCTTACTCTGATCTTATGGCTGTACGCTTTATTACCATTGATGCCTATACGGAAAGAGTAGAATTTTACAAGAAATTTGGATTTTTAGTAAACCAAGATAAGCGCTATACCAAGAAAGATCACCACGTTAGTATGCGTTATGATTTATTTAATGCAGTCTCAAAACCATAAAAATGTGGAGAAGCCAAAATTTATTTCCCAAAAGATATATAAATTCCTGTTAGGATTTCTTCTAATGGGTAAAAAAGTTTTATTGATTTTCGGTAGTTCAAGAAGCAACGGGACAACTAAATTTATCGTTAATGAATTGTTCAAAAACCGAGAAGTTGAATTTATTGACCTTTTAGAGCAAGATATTTCTTACTTTGATTATGAACACGCCAATTCTAATGATGATTTCTTACAAATTGCAGAGAAAATGGTGGGATATCAAGATCTTATTTTCGTCACTCCTGTTTATTGGTTTTCTATGAGCGCAGTAATGAAAAATTTCTTTGATCGTCTTACTGATTTATTACAAATTAGGAAAGATTTAGGAAGAAAACTCAAAGACAAGAACACTTATTTTATTGCTTCTGGAACAGACAAAAAATTGCCGACAGGCTTCCAAGTACCATTCGTTCGTACATCTAAACACTTTGAGATGAATTTTCGTGGATTTTTTTACCATTATGTGATGGAAGAAAAAAAGTTTAATGAAAATTGTAGAGAAGAAGCTAGAAAGTTCGTAGAACTTATATATCCTTAACAATCAAACACTTAACCTTCTAATAAATCTACCAAAAACCATATAAACCAGCTCTTCTCCGCTTTTCTTATGGGAGATTTAGAGAGAAAAACTAGTGTCAAGAAGTATATCCTGGCTTTTGTCTTAACTTTATTGGTGTTCTCCGGAGGTATAGTAGCGGGCTTGTTCATCGAGAATCTCAGATTAAGTTCAGCGAGGCAGATTGCCCTCACAGAAAAAGTGACCCTGCGTAGTTTGCAATTACAGCACAATTACATCGCTTCAGGATTGACTGACTGCAAGACCCTGCATACTATCTTGGAAAATAATATCAATGAGCTGGGGAAGAAAGTCGCTCTCATTATCGACTATGAGAAAAAAGCCTTATTCAATGAAGAAGAGTTCAAATTACAGCTCCAAGACTATTTCCTGACGGAAATACAATTCTACCTCCTGGCAAAAGATATCGACAAGAAATGCCCGCAGGATAATATTAAGATATTATATTTCTATGATGAAAACAGGGATGAGACCCAAGGGGATATTTTGGTTTACCTTAAGAAAAAATTCGACAACAAAGTCTTGATCTTTTCACTAGATTCCGGATTCATGCAGGAACCGATGATCAAAACCATTCTCACCAACTATAAAATCACCCAGTTTCCTGCTTTAGTGATAGAAGAAAAAGTATTTGAAGGGCATCAGGCTGCTGACCAGCTCATGCAGCATCTCTGTACCGAATTCCTGCAGATGAACACTGCCGTACCTGAAGAATGTCTCTCCTATAGCAAAGAAAAAATAGCCTTATCCAAAAATCCCCTTACCACTAACTAATTTAGACTACAGTAAACCCTTTCGCTTCTAAAATTCTACCTACCGAAGCATCGATCTGCGCTTCCGGGATCTCTCCACGTTCCACCGCTGCCTTCACTACCTGGATCATATGATATATTTCATTGGGATCCTTGTCAAAATTAAGCACCACATCATTCCCCGCCTTGAACACCGCGACGTACATCTCATCTACAGAATTATAAAACTTCTTCAATCCCAGCATATGTATCTCGTCAGATACGATCAATCCATCAAAATCCTGGCGCAATCCGTCAAGCACTTTCTTTGAGACTACGGAAGGAACCCCCCCCGAATCAATTTCTCCCGAGGTGATGATGTGGCTGACCATGATTGCTTTTACCTCGCCTTTCTCTTCCAGATACGTATAAGGATAGACATCTTTTTTGCCGATTTCTGCCGCCACCACATATTTATGCGGATCTTTGACGATCAAGGTTTTGCCGGGGTAATGTTTGGCCGTCGCTAAAACCGATTCAGTCTGCAGTCCGGTGATATAAGCCTGCGCCAATGCTGAGATTTCTGTTTCATTTCCCGGGAATGATCTGCATTTCCAGATATCATCTTTCAGGTCCACCACGGGAGCAAAATTCATATTGAAGCCCAGCCTGCGTAAAAATTGTCCTTCTTCGATCCCTTTTTCAAATGCCTCTTCAACCGTGGCAATCTCCGAGGCAGGAGTAAACTGCCGGATGAATCCGAAAGGACTTACGCAGCCCTCGAGATCTGCAGTCACAAAAAAAGGGATAGGCGATTGATATTGAAAGTCGATGATAGTGTTATTGAAAACGTGTTCCGTCTGCCTAGCAAATAAGTGTATCCCTCCTAACTGCATATTTCGCCAGGGCCAATAGTTTTCTTTTGTTCCTACGACAACGACCATCTGGGCAATTTTCTGTTCCAAAGTCATTTTAGTAAGATCAACCACTTTATGTTTTACATCAACCGGTCCCTGTTTTGGGATCAATAAACCTTTCGCCTTGATTATATTCAAGACCGATAAGGATAAGACCAGAACTACTAATACAAAAAATACTTTTTTCTGAACACCCAGGCCCTTTTTTCTGTTCATACTATCATTCTTTAACTACTGCTTCTTCACCAATACGGCTGCTGTTGGCAATAATTGTACGCTTTGTTGTTTAGCTGGATCTGTAATCCTTCGCCAGTCCCGCACATCCAATCCAGATTATCTTTGTTCTGTGCCCGACATTCTAATTGCTGCCGCGCCTGCAGACAACATCTATCAATGTCATCAAGCATAGTGCGTTCTCCCTGCCACTCAATCATGCAGAGCGGCTCTTCTTTATCTAACGCATACTGCGCCTGTCCCAAGGTAGGGAGCTTTAATCCCAATAGCATTAGTACTAAAAGCACCGAAAGCAACCCCAAGGAAACGTTGATGATAAATAACGCGCGCGCTGAAACCATAGCCTACTGAAAGAAAAAATATATATAAATGTATCTCATTGATACCATATGAACAAAATCCTTCATCAACAGCTCCATCAATTCTTCCGCGACCTAACCGCCATGGGGGGCTTAGCCGCTTCCTTGCTGCTGATACTTTTATTTTTCTCTTCGCCATTATTGATACCACTCATCGCTGGTTCAGGTATCACCGCAGGGATAGTAATCTTAATCCGTATCTTTTACTTCAAAGACCGCCCAAAAAAAGAAACTTATAGTAATTTCATAGAAAGAATTGATGCCTCCTCTTTTCCCAGCCTGCACGCGGCTAGAATTGTCTTTTTAGCCATGCTGTTTAGCACTCATTTTGCAAATCAATACTTGACCATTCTTTGTACCGTAACTGCGGCTTTAGTCTCTTATTCCCGAATCTACCTTCAGAAACATGATTGGATTGATGTTGCTGGTGGAGCGGTGGCGGGGATAGTGACCTATTTTATCATTAGTTTGATTTAAGTACCATGACACAGCCCATAATACTGGATTCAAACTTTTTTCCTGACCTTCATAAAATCTCCCAAGGTAAATCCATCCCCTTTAGGCATTTTTTCCTGAACAAACGATTGTTCCACTTCCTCTTCGACCAACATAACTCCCAAGGTCTTTTCCAATCGTCGCGCCACTTCTACCGATGGCTGCATTTTGCCCTGTTCCCATTTAGCCACAATGCTCTCTTTCTCCTGCAAAAATCGAGCAAAATCTTCCTGGCTTAATTCCTGTTTTTCCCGGGCCTGGCGTAATACCGCAGCATAATTAGCAGTCACTTTAAATGGCTGCTCTTTATGCATCTTTTTCTGAGGAACACCAATTGCATCGGCTTTCTTTTTAACCGTGCCAAAGCGGGCGCAATTTTGGCAGACGTTCATCTCTACCCCTTCCACATCAGCGGTAGCTAAACCGCCTTGCTTTCCGCACATATCACAGGAGGCCATACGTAGGGTGAGAGAATAATCCCCTTTTAAAATTTTCTAAATCCTAGTCAGTATTTCATAAGCTATTTAAAAGAAATATCCAGTAAATTAGGCTTATGGCCAGAGTTAAAATCCGGGAATTTGACGCTAAGAATCTTATTCTTGCAAAATTAAATAGGATATATAAAGGGATTTTAATAGATTCAACTACAAACCTAGAACAATTATCACTACAATACCCTTGGATTTTACAAGAAAAACTAACTGTTAAACCGGACCAACTATTTGGAAAAAGAGGAAAATTAGGGTTGGTTCTCCTAAACGCAGACTTCCAGCAGGTCAAAGGCTATCTGCAACGACACTTGAACAAAGAGATCACTATCGGCAAAGCGACTGATAAACTCACTCACTTTTTGATTGAGCCATTCATCCCGCATGAAAAAGAATATTACCTCTCTATCACTTCAGAACGAGACCACGATATTCTTCATTTTTCAGAAGAAGGCGGCATTAATGTCGAAGAGAACTGGAATAAAATATCAAAAATAGAAGTGCCGACTTTACAAGAATTAGATTTAGAAAAAATAAATATTCCAGAAAAAATAAAAAAATTCATCCAAGAAGTTTTCCATCTTTACAGAAGATCCCATTTCTGCTACCTAGAATTCAATCCCTTCACCTTCGATCAAAACAGAAATATAATTCTCATCGATACTGTCGCCCAGATAGACAGCTGTGGAATAACTATGCTTTTACCCAAGCCATTCGGCAGGAAATCGCATCCCGAAGAAGAATTTGTTGCCGCCATCGACAAAGAGAGCGGAGCCTCACTGAAATTAACAGTTCTCAATCCCAAGGGGAGGATATGGAACATCCTTTCCGGCGGTGGTGCCAGCCTTATTTATCTCGATGCTGTCGTTAATTTGGGAAAACACGAAGAGATCGCCAATTATGGAGAATATTCCGGAAATCCAACAACTGAGGAGACATATCAATACACAAAAACTATCCTCAGCACCATGACCAAGGAACATCATCCGCAAGGAAAAGTCCTTCTCATCGGCGGGGCAATCGCTAATTTTACTGACGTAGAAAAAACATTCATTGGCATCATTAAAGCTCTACAAGAGTATCAGGACCCATTGCGAAAAGGAAACGTTTCCATCTTCGTCAGACGCGGAGGACCGAATTACGAAAAAGGCCTTAGACTGATGGAACAAACCGGAAAAGAACTTCAGATTCCTATCGCTGTGCATGGTCCGGAAACACCCATGACTAAAATTGTAGAAAAAATTCTGGGAGTGAGTTCATGAATTTCACCAAACAAACCACTGCAATATTCTACAACCTAAAACCATTGCCGATACAGCAGATGCTGGACTTTGATTTTCTCTGTGAACGACCGCCTAGCGTCATTGCCATTGTCCATCCTGGAAAGAAAGGAGTACACAAAGCTTTTTTTGGTCAGAAAGAAGTTCTCATACCCGTTTATGATTCTCTGCAGGAAGCAACTCAAAAACACCAAACCGCAGAAGTATTAATCAACTTTGCTTCCCACCGATCAGCATATCCGGCTGCCAAAGAGGCAATGGAAACAACTTCTCTCAAAACGATAGTGATCGTCGCGGAAGGAATTCCCGAACGGCAGACTAAAGAATTAATTGCCCTCGCAAAACAACAGCACAAACTCATCATCGGACCTTCTACTGTTGGAGGAATAGCTGCTGGCTCTTTCAGAATTGCCGGTTATGCCGGGGGAAAGATTGAAAATGTCATCCGCGCAAAATTATATCGCCCCGGCAGTGTAGGATTAGTTTCCAAGTCAGGCGGCATGATGAATGAACTATTCAATATCATCGCCCGGACTACTGACGGAGTAAAAGAAGGAGTTGCTGTAGGTGGCGATTTATTTCCCGGATCAACATTATTGGATCATCTCCTGCGCTTTGAAAAAGATGAAAAAATCAAACTTCTGGTTGCTCTCGGAGAATTAGGTGGAAAGCAGGAATATGATATTATCAAAGCCAGACAGGAAGGCAGATCAACCAAACCGCTGATCATGTGGATTCCCGGCACTTGCGCAGAAATTTTCCCTTGGGAAGTACAGTTCGGCCACGCTGGAGCAAAAACCGGAAGCGATGAAGAAAGTGCCAAAGCAAAGAACCAAGCCTTGAAAGAAGCTGGCATCATCGTTCCTGAATCGTTTGAACGATTGGAAGAAAAAATAAAAGAAACATTCGAAGAGTTGAAAAAAGAAGGAAAAATAATAGTCGAAGAAGAACCGATGCCGAAAGAAGTCCCACTTGATTATGCTGAAGCGCTGAAAGAAGGAAAAGTACGAAAAGCGACCAACATCACTTCCACTATCTCTTCAGATCTCGCAGAAGAGCCAACTTATGGAGCAATTCCGATCAGCAAAGTCATCGAAGAGAATTATTCCCTCGGAAATCTTCTTGCCTTGCTGTGGTTCAAGAAAAAACTTCCAAATTATTTCATTCAATTCTTGGAGAAATGCATCATACTTGCCGCAGACCATGGCCCGGCTGTTTCCGGAGCGCACAATGCCATTGTTGCCGCCAGAGCTGGAAAAGATGTGATCTCATCCTTATGCAGCGGCTTATTGACCATCGGCCCCAGATTTGGCGGAGCGATCGACGATGCCTGCCGTTATTTCAAAAACGTTGTTGACAACAACACCTTACCAGCTGCATTCGTCGAAGATATGAAACAGAAAGGGATTTCCATCCCTGGGATCGGCCATCGGATAAAATCCATCCGCAATCCCGATAAGAGAGTAGAACTGCTCAAAGAATTCGCCAGACAAAACTTTCCTGCAACAAAACATCTTGACTATGCTTTGCAGGTAGAAAAAATAACCGCCAAGAAAGCAGAAAACCTAATCCTCAATGTGGATGGCTGTATGGCTGCCTTATTTTTAGATGCACTTAAATCATCACAGCAATTTAATCCGGAAGAAATCAAAGAGATTATTGAGATAGGTTACATGAACGGTTTATTCGCCTTATCCAGAAGCATAGGCATCATCGGGCATATCTTAGATCAGAAACGATTGAAAGAAGGTTTATATAGACATCCGACGGAGGATATATTGTATTTGAATGATAAGGAGTAAATGGGTGATAAGGAGCAAAGAACATGGATTTAAAAAAATTATTTCAATCAAAACCAGCTTGGCTAAAAGGTGGTATAAAGGGATCCATTATTTGTGTAATTCTATTTTTATTTTACCTTTTGATATACTTTCCAGTCATCAATAATATTTATGCAGAAGATATAGCTATATATGGAGGAACTCCGGCCTGGACCACTGCCATCCCTTTATTCACTGGACATTTATTTCCTCTTTTTTCTGGTTTTGTAGTGCCATATGGATTTTTCTGTAAATCTACTGAACCAATATGTACCCAATGGGTGATAGAAGATATCGCAGCAGAAGAAGGACTTGATTGTGTTCCCTGGATTGACGGAGAGGGCGGAGCAGGGTGTTGCATAGAACAATCAACGGCTCCGACCGATACTTGCGCCAAAATTTCCGATGGAGTGGGATTCGCAGGCTTGATGATTCTGTTGATGGGAATATATTTTGTGATAGGAGCGATAATAGGTCGGATAATACATCAAAAAAGTTGAATTGAAATCAATGGCATACCAGCTTGGCTACAACAAATTTTATAAAGCACTCCTAGTTCTGAACCAGTTATAGGTGGTTTATTCGTGACAGAACAGCATTCTAAACCGGAACATACTGAAAATTCCGAAGAGGAGGTTATAGATTTCTCTAAACTCAAAAATAAAGTAAAAGGATTATTTAATAAAGAGAAAACTGAAACCACAACTAAACACAGTTCTCCTCATGGTTCAACCCCTTCTTCAGAGCATCCCAAATCAGAAACTCAGGATTCACTTTCTATTGATTTTAATCAAGTTAAAAATACTGCCAAGAAACATGCTAAGTGGCTTATCCCTTTAGCCTGTATTCTTTTTGCAGTGATTGTTTCAGTTTATCTACGGACTATGCCTCAGCGTATGCCTATTGCAGACCAATGGGCAGAAAATACCGTTACAAATTATTATCAAGGATTAATCAAGCAGCAGATGGATCAACAATATCCGTATCTGCAGGAACAGAACAAGCAATCTTTTCTGGATAAAGAATGGCAGAATTTTCAAAAGCAGAATAAAGAAAATATGGATGCGCAGGCTAAAACTTTATCTCAGCAATATCGCGACAATTTTAAAGATAAAGAAGGGACGCTGTATCTTCTAGGTATTGATCCTTATTATTTTTACAGGCAAGTTTATTATGTTCTTGAAAACGGTTATCCTGGGACAGGCTACTCTGAAAATGGAATGATAATAGACAATCACCGGCTTGCTCCTATAGGGGGAGCATCGGAATGGAGCTTTCACAATTGGTTTTCTGCCCAATGGCATAAATTCCTCAATCTATTTGGCGATTTTCCACTTATGTATACTTTTTTCTTTGTGGGGGTTCTCTTTTCCGCGCTCACCGTCATACCTGGTTTCTTCATCGGCAAGAGGCTTACTAAAAACAATGTGGGAGGATTTTTCACCGCCTTCCTGTTGGCAGTCACTTCATTTTTCGTGGCTAGAACAACCGGAGAAAGCTCAGACACTGACGTTTACGCAGTCTTCTTCCCAGTGCTTATCGCTTGGTTATTTTTAGAAGCCCTTGACGCAAAAGAAAGAAAATGGAAATTAGTATGGGGCTCTTTTGCCGGCTTTACCACTGGATTGTTTGCCTTTGCCTGGAGCGGATGGTGGTCTATTGCCTTATTTTTACTAGCAACTCTCATCTTTCAAATAGCTTACACCCTCGCTTTACATTGGAAAAACGTGAAGACAGCAATAACATCAAAAGAGATAAAAGAATCTGCTCTTCTCTTTGGAATGTATGCACTAACCCTAACATTATTTGTAAGCCTCTTTACTACTTTTAACGTAATTTTAGGAATTGTATTTGGACCATCCAAATTTCTCAGGTTAAAAGTGGTAGCAGTAACCCATTTTTGGCCCAACATCAAAACTACAGTTGCTGAACTGAATGTTGTGCCTCTTTCTAATGTGATTGACACCCTTGGCGGAAAATTACTTTTCTTCATCGCTATCGTTGGAATACTAATCTTATTGTTTAAAAAAAATGCTGAAGGAAAAAGAGAACCGCATCTTGCTTTCTTACTAGCCATATGGTTAGGAGCATCGCTGTTTGCAACTACCAAAGGAGTCAGATTCATCTTACAAGTAACTCCCATCTTTGCCATTGCCGTAGGTGTATGTATGGGTTTCGTTTGGTATTATGCTTCACAAGTGATTAGTAAAACACTTAAACTTAACAAGAACATAACTCAAATCATGATGTTTTTGCTATTATCCCTTTTATTAATCAGCCCCGCAAAAGCTGGTTATACTCAAGCACATAATTCTGTGCCTAGTATGAACGACGCGTGGTACAATACTCTCACAAAAATCAAAGAAGAAGCACCTGAAAATATAATAATAACGTCCTGGTGGGATTTTGGGCACTGGTTTAGAGCCGTGGCTGACCGGCCGGTTACCTTTGATGGAGGAACTCAAACTCCTTGGGGAGCATATTGGGTTGGAAGATCCTTGCTCACCAACGACGAAAAAGCAACTGTCGGCATAGTACGCATGTTAAATTGCGGACAAAATAATGCTTTTGATGAACTAGATAAAATACTGAATGATACGCCTAAATCAGTTCAGCTATTAAATGAAATCGTTCTTCTTGACAAGAACGCGGCTATCCAAAAATTAAAACAAGAAGGATTAATGGAAGAGCAAGCAACTACTGTCGTAAAGTACACACATTGCGATAATCCTCCTGAAGACTTCTATATCACTTCCGAAGACATGGTGGGAAAAGCTGGTGTTTGGGGCCACTTTGGCAGCTGGGATTTCACCAGAGCAGTTATGTATCAAAAGATTAAGAAGCTGCAAAAAAATGAAGCTGTTGCTCTTCTAACCGCAGAATTCGGAGTAAGCGAGGAAGAAGCAGAACAACTATATGCGGAGATCAAATCGACAGATGCGGATCGCTGGATCTCACCATGGCCCGGATATATCTCAGGAGCGCAGGGATGTGAAAAAGTTGATGAAAGCAAGCTCCGCTGCACTGGTTCAGTCCAAGACAAGAATTTCATCATAAATGTTGACTTAACTGATCACTCAGCTAAATTTGAAAGTCAGGGAGAAGCATATCCTAATTCCATCGTGTATGCTACAAGGAAAGAAATCATAGAAAAAAAGTTTTCAGGGACTACCTCTGGATTCTCAGTAGTCCTCATCCCTACTGGAAGTGACTATGCTTTCCTCGCTGCAGATCCTCTGCAAGCCAATAGTATCTTTACAAAGCTGTTTTTCTTGCAGGGACACGGCCTAAAATGCTTCAGCAAGTTTGACGAAGTACAGAACATCAACGGCGGAAGAATCATCACCTGGAGAGTAGATTACTCCTGCCAGCAGAAGAATAATGCATTCTTTGCTGAAGAATAATTGACATCCTCCCTGCCCTAAAGGGGGGGGATTTTTGCTCAAAAGTTATTTAAATAAGAAAACTTTTTTGCAAAGAACATTAAAAAAAAGCAAATTTAAGCCATTAAAAAGAAAATGTCTCATAAAGAAATTAAAGCGGGGGAACTTCTTTCAAAAATAGAATTTCCTTCCGATTTAAGAAAATTCTCTGAAGATGAATTAACGCAGATCTGCAACGAGCTGCGTCAGTACATCATTGATATTGTTTCGATAAAAAGTGGCCATTTCGGAGCAAGTTTGGGCGTGATGGAACTAACCATTGCCTTACATTATGTTTTCAATACACCTTACGACCAATTAGTTTGGGATGTTGGTCATCAGGCATACGGGCATAAAATCATTACCGGCAGAAAAAATCTTTTTCATACTAACCGGATTTATAAAGGCATCAGCGGATTTCCAAAACGCAGCGAAAGTGAATTCGATACCTTCGGAGTAGGACATTCTTCAACCTCCATTTCCGCAGCGCTTGGGATGGCGGCTGCCTCCAGACTCAAAGGTGAAAACCAACGACAGCATATAGCGGTTATTGGCGATGGGGCAATGACTGCAGGTCTCGCTTTTGAAGGACTGAACAATGCAGGCGTTTCCAACACCAATCTGCTCGTTGTGCTCAATGATAATTGCATGAGCATTGACTCAAATGTGGGAGCGCTTAAAGAATATCTGACAGACATCACCACCTCTCATACTCCTAATAAAATGAAGGATGAGGTGGGGGATTTACTTGGGAAATTCAGCCATTTAGAAAAAAGCGCACAGGAAGTTGTATCTAAGAGTTTGGAGCATATTATTAAATCAACACCTATCAGGCAAAACAATCTTTTTGAGTCACTCAATTTCCGTTATTTTGGTCCTATTGACGGACACGATGTAAATAACCTTGTAACAATTCTCCGCGATTTAAAAGACATTCCAGGACCAAAACTTTTGCATTGTGTAACTGTAAAAGGAAAGGGTTATGCTCCGGCTGAAAAAGGAAATCAAACAGTTTGGCATGCTCCAGGATTTTTTAACAAGGAAACTGGAGAAATAATCAAGGTAATTCCAAAAGCCCCACAGCCGCCAAAATACCAGGATGTTTTTGGCCACACCATTGTTGAGCTTGCAGAAAAAAATCCGAAAATTGTTGGAATAACGCCTGCCATGCCATCGGGAAGTTCTTTAAATATTATGATGAAAGTGATGCCTGATAGGGCTTTTGATGTAGGTATTGCTGAACAGCACGCTGTAACCTTTTCGGCAGGATTAGCCACACAGGGATTGATACCGTTCTGTAATATTTATTCTTCGTTCATGCAGCGCGCATACGATCAGGTAATTCACGACGTAGCCATACAAAACCTTCATGTAATTTTCTGTCTTGACAGGGGAGGGTTGGTTGGTGCAGATGGACCTACCCATCACGGTGCGTATGACCTGGCATTTATGCGGTGTATTCCAAATATGATTGTGTCAGCTCCAATGAACGAGTCGGAATTGAGAAACCTGATGTACACGGCACAACTGGATGAAACAGCTGCTCCTTTCGTGATACGTTATCCGCGTGGTGAAGGCGTATTGCCTGAATGGAAAACTCCTATGAAAAAAATAAAAATTGGCACGGGAAGAAAAATTAAGAATGGTGATGACATTGCCATTCTCTCCATAGGACATATAGGAAATTACGCTGTAAAATCCTGTGAAATTTTAGAGCAGCAAGGCATAAGCGCTGCGCATTATGATATGCGTTTTACAAAACCACTTGATGAATTATTGCTCCATGAGGTATTCGACAAATTTGATAAGGTGATCACACTGGAAGACGGCAGCATTATAGGTGGCATGGGAAGCGCGGTGCTTGAATTTATGGCACAAAACAGGTATTCCTCAAAAGTTAAATTGCTCGGTCTTCCCGACAAAGTGATCGAACATGGCTCTCAATTGGAACTTCATACCGAATGCGGAATTCACCCTGAGGGCATAGCCGATGCCGCCAGAATTCTAGTTGGCTTAAACTTAAAATATACTTTCTAACCAATTTCTTATTCCACAATTTTTATAAGGGAAGCTTTAACTAAATCTAGTATGTTACTGCTGTGGTCATTCTCACATATAACAAAGGAAAAACCATCTTCGAAGCCATAACCAAAACCGAGAAATTAGCTTCAAATATCGTTGTTGTTGATGACGGTTCGCAGGATAATACTGCTATAGAAGCAGCCAAAGCAAGAGCAACAGCCGTAAAGATTGAAGCATTGTTATAATCATCTGTGGTTCTTAATAAAATATCTAAATTTTTATTTTGTCCTTCCAAAATTTGCTCACATTAAAAAAAGATAATTTATGTTCTCTTTATCAAATAAGGTCAATACCCTTTAGAATTCTTTAGGCATATTTTTTAATTGAGTCATTGTAATGATTGATAAATTTCCTCATGCTTTTTAAGAAATTTTTCTTGTGAAAAATATTTCTCTGCAGTCTTACGACAGTTTTCTTGGTAAGCAGAATAATTTTTTTTAATCTCCTTAATCGCCACGAGTAAGCCTTCCGTAGTAGGCTCGAAAACCACTCCACATTTTTCTTTCTTTATTATTTCGACAATCCCGGTCTGGGATGATACTAAGACTGGTTTTCCAGCAGCCAGACTTTCTATGGCTGAGGTAGGGATTAGCTTTAAATATCCATCTAATCGTAAATAGGGAATAATGGTGCAGTGAACCTGTGCATATTGCTCATTCATATTGGGGTAGATCCTATCGTCTATCAAAAATTGTTTTGGTTTGTAAGAATTAATCTTTTCTTCAACTGATTTTATTCCTCTTAAAAGGAATTTAAATTTAATACCTTTCAAGAGGTGATCAATACCTAGCAATAAGAATATCCCTCTTTTCTCTAAATCACGTACTTTCGCTGGAGTGCTAGCACAAAGGATTGTGAAATCTCCCGATGGTTTTTGATAGGAAAATGATTTTAGATCCGCAGGCGGATAAATTATGGAAATTTTTTCTTTGTCTACCATCGCACCAAGGAGTTCTTTTTTCTGAACTTCCGATTGGATGATTATTTTTTTAACAGAATTGAGGTCATGTAGTCTTGGAATTATTTTTTCTTTTGGAATAAAATTTGTAGAACTGACAATTGTATTTTTCGATTTAAACAGAGGTAAATATGGCCGATCACATAAATTAGTGTATACATGTATCACTTTATTGTTTGTGTAAAAATAAAGAAAAATGAGTGATATAGGGTAGTAAATAAAATGATGTGAAACGAGATTTTGTTTAAATTTAAACTTAAAATAACCGTCAAGATGCAAATCATAAATAGAGCTATTCTTAAAATGTGTTGACAATAATTTTACTTCTTTAGATGTTGCTTCTAGATCAGGTCTGTATCTCTGGGTAAGGTAAAGAACATTTTCCATCTGAGGTCTCCGCTCCTTCTGCGTATACTTAATCCTATATGCTTCGCAGGCTACTAAACAGCCTCGCTAATAGGATGTTTCTTATCATGATTAGCGTTCTCCCTCGCCGACGCGAAGTTATTTTGAATTTTTTTTGGAAAATAACATCCTATGGTATCATATTAGCCTTTCTTCCATAATCTTTAAATATTTAATGTAACTAAGTTTTTCCATATGCTTGTATTAAATCAAAATTCTTCTCAGGAGAAAGGATGACTTCCTTAAAAAAAGAGTTTACAGAATTTTGTGCTAAAGTCAGAAAGCAGCATGATGATTATACTTCTAGAGTAGCTAGGGTGCTCTTTGTCTACCCTATAGCCTTTTTCTTGGTAAAATATACTAAGTTAACTCCCACCAAAATAACTGTTTTCAGCATAATTTCTGGAATGCTTAGCCTTGCTTTCTTAAGTTTAGGGGGAGAATATACAGTTACTGGAGCACTTCTGGTATTACTCTACGGAATTCTTGACGGAATAGATGGAGTCATAGCTAGAGCAACAGGACTACACAGTAAATTTGGTCAGTGGTTGGATGGAGTGGCAGGATATGTACTTTTGCCTTTAATGATGCTTTCCGCAGCAATTGGTTTGGGAAATTATCAAGCTTTAATTATTGGTAGCATAGCCTCGTTATGCTTCCCCCTGCAATTTTCTTTAATCCATTATTTTAAATCAGAGATCGTGGAAAGTAATGAAAGAATAACTCTTTCCTCCTCTGGAAAATTTGAATTCTTAAAATATGTGTATGGGATCGCTCCTTTTTATTTCTTGTTGCTCCTTGGTGCTCTCTTTGACAAAATTATTTACGTACTTTTGCTCTTTGCAGTCTTTGGTAATATGTTCTGGATGGCAGTATTGTTTTTGCAGTATAAAATTCTGAGAAAAGATGCAGCAAATGATTTAAATAGGAGAGGCAATACATAAAAAATGCTTAAAAAAAAATTCATCATCTTTTATAATCGTAGCCGTAACCTACTCTTTAGGGGAAGAGTGAAAAGCCCCCTTCTTACTTGGGTTGGTAAAAAAATAATTTTCATTTTGAAATCTGATTATGCTGAGATAGACGGAGATAGGATATATCTTGACACAAGAGATTCTTTAGCTCTTTCTACAATAGGTTCTTCTGAACCATTTATTAGAGATCTCTTTAAAAAAGAAGTTAAACCTGGAGAGGTGGTAGTGGATATCGGCGCAAATATCGGTTATCATACCCTTCTTCTTGCCAAACTAGTGGGTGACAAAGGAAAAGTCTACGCTTTTGAGCCACATCCAGAAAATTTTGCCTTGCTGAAGAAGAATGTGGAAGTAAATGGTTACAAGAACGTAATAGTAGAGCAAAAAGCAGTGTCAGATAAAAATGGAAAAGTTAAATTATATCTGGCCGGGGATAATAGAACAACCCGACATTCAATGATTAAATACGAAAAAACTAAAGCGGAATACGTAGAAGTTGATACGGTTGCGTTAGATGATTATTTTAAAGATCAGTCTGTCCATTTTATAAAAATAGATATTGAGGGTGCAGAGCATTATGCTGTGGTAGGGATGAGAAAGCTTTTGAAGAAAAACAAAAATATTAAAATGATTCTAGAATTTACACCAGCTCGTCTAGAAGATTTAGGCATAAAGCCTGCAAAACACATCAAATTGCTACAAGAGCTAGACTTTACTTTATTGAATGTGAACGAAAAAGATAAAGTTCTAGACGTATTCGAGATGGACAAAATTCCAGTATATATCACTAAGAGGTGGACAGGTTCAGATAACACAAATCTTTTCTGCTATAAATAGTTGCCTCTCGTGTAAAAAGTACTCGCTCTATAGTCCTCCCTTTTCATTCTTTGTTGAATGATCAATTTCTCGGTATGAAGATTTAATTAAGTCAATTAATTTCTTTTCTTTTGAAATCGATGGTGATAATTGACATACCTTAGAAATAGTATAATCAATACCCTTTTCTTTAATCATATTTTTTAACCTGGCCGCTTCATCGTCCTTTTCATAATCAAACTTTAATCCGTAAGCTATTGCTTGTGAAAAATGAATCGGCTCAACCCCTGCTTCTAAACAGGCCAATGCTGGTGCAACTACTCTTTCTTCTTTCCATAATTTTGTTATCGGTTTTTGTCCAGCTCTCGTTACATCATCATTCATTTCTGGCATTGCTAATATGGCCGTATTTATATCATTATAGTCTTTCAGAAATGAATCTTTTGTAAATGTGGTATCCAAATTTGCAAATTTATATTTTAGTGCAATTATGCCTTCTTCGATACATCCAAAAAGCATTTTTTTGCTGTCTTCGTTCAGGAATACTTCATGAACTTTATTTTTTCCTGAATAATAAGTTCTCCAATTTGATCCAGTCAGAGGCCCAACTTGAACAAAACTTTTAAATGTGCTATACACGTTAAAATTATCAATTATCCTAAGGCGATCAGAAACATGCTCGATTCTTTTAAATTGATCCAAATCAGGCCCTAAATCGTCGTTACCAATATAGATATCTTCAAAACCAAAGGTTCTTACTGTAATATGGTTAGTATTTTTTTCTAGTGTAGGCACATAAAGACCTGTTAAACCCTGAGCGATTACATAATTCCCCCCATTTATTTGATTTCTAAGGACATTAACTGCGTTTAGGTGATTTTCTACCATTATAATGAGTTGTGGCTCTTTTTTATCTTGTTTTCTCTCTACTGCTTTATTGAAGAGATCGCCTATTTCATGAATTCCGTTCCATCCTACTGCAGTAAAAACTATATCTGCCTCCGAAATTGAATCTATTGCTTCTTCTAAACTATACTGTAAATTGATGGTTTTATATCCGCTCATCACGGTAGTAGTTGGTTCAGTGACCGGAGGCAGGAAATGGAGAAGGCGATATTCTCCTTTTGTTCCAAAGCGACTTGCTGAATCTCTGGCGATAAAAGTAAAAGGCCCAGTTAATCTATCCTTTCTAATCCTAGGAAGAATTACTCCCGTAGCAGTTCCTCCACACCCGATTGATACAACTTTATATTCATCCATTTTTTTAAAATAAAAGATGTTTTCTTTTTAAAGTTACCTCTTGATTTGGTCGTTATTTTATTCATATACTAAAAGGAATTAGTTTTCGAACAAACTAATTCCTTTGGTATATACCAAAATCCATGATTTTCTGTTCGAAAATCAAGGATTTTTAGTATATATCTACGTTTCTCCTTTTTCAGATGAAGCAGTAATTCAGAAAATTTAAAAGGGATAATGACAAAGTAGTTTCATGAAAACAGTAGGAGTTGTCCTGGCAAGCGGGATAGGTCAACGGTTTGGTGCAGCCATTCCAAAACAATTTATGACCCTAAATAACAAAATGGTGATTCAATACGTCATTGATGCGCTGAAAGAGTCTGGAGTTGATTATCTTATTTGCACTCTGCCAGGTAATTACTACAGTTCAGAATCTATGAAAGGGATTGTTGAATCAATACAAGGAATTGATAAGTTTGTAGTTGGAGGTGATTCTCGCAGTGAAACAGTTATCAATGCCTTAAAAGCCTGCCCTCAGGATACAAAATATGTTATTTTCATGGATTCCGTCCGTCCTTTTATGAAATCTTCTCATATTAAAAGATGCCTTGATAAACTAAAAAACGATCCAGAAATCAAGTATGTTGTAACTGGCCAGAAGATTACCGATTCTTTGTTTTCCATTCTTCCTCATTTAAGTGGCAATAAAGTCGTCCGTGGAGAAGACCGAGAAAAGTTCAAACTTTGCCAGAGTCCTGAAGTGTTTGATTTTGAAACTATTAATAAGATTTACCAAAACAATGATTTTATTAGAATTACCAATCCTGAAAATGTTGCGAAGGTTTTCAATTTTTATCCACACATTAAAGGAGAATTCATTGATTATGCTGGTACAAACATGAAGATCACCTATGAAGAAGACTTATGTAAAGCTGAACAATTTATGAAATATGTCAAGTTTGAAGAAATGAAAGATATAAATATCGATGGTTAAAAAATGCAGTAGTGTTCTTAACTGACTGATAGAAATGTTTTTATCCTCTAAGATATTTTTTCTTTTCGTTCTCAAAGTCTATAGAAAATCACAAAATGATTACTGGATTATTTATTAGTATTGGCTATCAAAATAATCTGTTTGGAAAACACAAGCTCAGCATTCCCTTGCCACCAGATGCTGATTTTGCTACCCTTAAGGCAGTAGGATATTTCATCATTGGAAATATTCAAAAACAACATCCATCCTACTTTAAAAATAACATTGAATCGTATACCAAAGGGATTTCTAAAGTATTTGGACAAGAGATAAAGCCGATAGTGGAATAAAACAATTACTATAAAAAATAGTCGTATCACAACAAATTTTATAAACCAACCCTTGTTTTTACTTTTTGGTGGATATAGGTGAGCGAGGAAAAGAAACATTCAGAGACAGCCCAAAGTACTGCCGAAGCCATAGATCTCTCTAAGATTACACCAAAAGTAAAAGTATTTTTTGATAAAAGTAAAGCTGAGCATTATCCAGAAGGCAAAGCTCACTCTTCTCATAGCTCTTCCAAACAAGAATCAGAAGATTCCCTTTCTATCAACCTCAAGCAAGTTACCGGCACGGTTAAAAAGCATGCCAAATGGCTCATCCCTCTGGCCTGTATTCTTTTCGCCGTAATCGTTTCCGTCTATTTGCGGACCATGCCCCAGCGCATGCCTATTGCCGATCAATGGGCAGAAGATGACATAGCCAATTATTATCAAGGATTAATCAAACAGCTAATTGATCAACAACACATTTATTTGCCTGAACAGAACAAGCAAGCTCTGGTAGATAAAGAATGGCAGAATTTCCAGAAGCAGAATAAAGAAAACCTAGCTGCACAAGAAGAGACTCTTTCCCGGCAGTACCGTGATAGTTTCAAAGACGACCAAGGAACACTTTATCTTCTAGGTGTTGATCCTTATTATTTTTACAGGCAGGCTTATTACGTTCTTGAGAACGGTATTCCAGGAACGGGTTACTTTGAAGATGGAATGATAAAAGACGATTACCGGCTTGCTCCTATAGGCGGAGCATCACAATGGAGCTTTCACAATTGGTTTTCTGCCCAATGGCATAAATTCATGAATTTTTTCGGCGATTTTCCACTTATGTACACCTTTTTCTTTGTAGGAGTCCTCTTTTCTGCACTAACAGTTATACCTGGTTTCTTCATTGGCAAGAAACTTACTAAAAATAATGTGGGAGGATTTTTCACCGCCTTTTTGCTTGCCGTCACGTCATTCTTTGTAGCCAGAACAACCGGAGAAAGCTCAGACACCGACGTTTACGCCGTTTTCTTTCCGATCCTCATTATTTGGTTATTTTTAGAAGCTCTTGATGCAAAAGAGCTCAAATGGAAATTGATATTGATTTCACTAGCCGGTTTTGCGACGGGATTGTTTGCCTTTGCCTGGAGCGGATGGTGGTCTATTGCCTTATTTTTACTAGCAACTCTCATCTTTCAAATAGCTTACACCCTCGCTTTACACTGGAAAAACGTGAAGACAGCAATAACATCAAAAGAAATAAAAGATATAAGTATAATATTTGTAGCCTATACCACAAACTTTATTATCTTTGCAAATCTCTTTGTTACATTTCATGATTTCCTAAAAGTCTTATATGGTCCATTCAGATTTCGCATGTTAAAAACTGTAACCACCTTCTGGCCAAACATCCGCACTACCGTTGCTGAACTTAATGTTGTGCCCCTTTCTAATGTGATTGAAGCCCTTGGCGGAAAATTGCTTTTCTTCATGGCCATTATTGGGATAGTCATCTTACTCCTTAAAAAAAATGAACACGGAAAAAGAGAACCCCATCTTGGCTTTTTATTAGCCTTATGGCTGGCATCATCGCTGTTTGCAACTACCAAAGGAGTCAGGTTCATTCTACAGGTGACACCAATCTTTGCCATTGCCGTTGGTGTCTGTATGGGTTTTCTTTGGTATTATACCTCACAATGGCTCAGTAAACAATTAAAATTAAACACAAACATGATTAAGACGATAATCTTTTTGTTACTTGCTATATTGTTGATCAGCCCCGCAAAAGCTGGTTATAGTCAAGCTCATTATTTTCCATCTGGCATGAATGATGCTTGGTATAACACCCTCACTAAAATTAAAGAAGAAGCACCAAAAAATATAGTAATAACATCTTGGTGGGATCTTGGGCACTGGTTTAGAGCCGTGGCTGACCGGCCGGTTACCTTTGATGGAGGAACTCAAACTCCTTGGGGAGCTTATTGGGTGGGAAGATCTTTGCTAGTTGATAATGAGAAAGCAACCGTTGGTATTGTGCGCATGTTAAATTGCGGACAAAATACTGCTTTTGATGAACTAGACAAAGTACTTAATGATACTCCAAAATCTGTCCAACTCTTAAATGAAATCGTAGTTCTTGACAAAAACGCGGCTATCCAAAAATTAACGCAAGCAGGATTGACCGATTTGCAGGCGACTACTGTTGTAAAATATACTCACTGTGACAATCCACCAGAAGATTTCTATATCACTTCAGAAGACATGGTGGGAAAAGCTGGTGTTTGGGGACATTTTGGAAGCTGGGATTTCAACCGAGCAATGATGTATCAAAAAACGAAGAAACTGGAGCGAAGTGAAGCTGTTGCTCTCTTAACAAAAGAATTTGGTGTTACCGAAGAAGCAGCAGAACAATTGCACGCTGAAATTAAATCTACTGATGGAGATCGCTGGATTTCACCTTGGCCGGGACATATCACTGGAACGCAAGGATGTGAAAAAAAGGCGGAAAATAAACTTCGTTGTACTGGTTCAGCTCAAAGAAAAAACTTTATCATAAATATTGATCTTACTGATTACTCAGCTAAATTTGAAAGCCAAGATGAAGTATATCCTAATTCCATCGTGTATGCTGCCAAGAACGAGATTGTAGAAAAAAAGTTTTCTGGAAATACCGCTGGGTTTTCTATAATTTTAATTCCTATGGGAAGCGATTATGCAATAGTTGCTGCCGATACGTTACAAGGCAACAGCATGTTTTCCAAGCTTTATTTCTTACAGGGACACGGCCTAAAATGCTTCAGCAAGTTTGATGAAGTGCAGAATATAAATGGCGGAAGAATCATCACCTGGAGAGTAGATTATAATTGCCAACAAAATGCGGAGAGCGCTTTTAGCGCTTCTTAACCCTGCATTTTGCGGTGCAGAAAAGCCGTGCTTTTCTTGCATCAGCAGAAGAACGATGCTTTCTTTGCTGAAGATCATAAATAACCTCTTCTTCCATAATTTTTATAAGGGCACTATAACTAAGTTTAACATGGTTAACGAGGTTGCTGAGGTAGTTATTATTATTCCTGCTTATAATGAAGGAAAGACTATCTTTGAAGTCATTACAAAAACTCAAAAGTTTGCGCAAAATATTATCGTTGTTGATGATGGGTCGCAAGATAACACTGCTATGGAAGCAGCCAAAGCAGGAGCAGTAGTGCTACGGCATAAAGTGAATCTCGGGAAAGGAGCAGCTTTGAAAACTGGCTGCGATTACGCCGTGCAGCAGGGAGCACAAAACATAATCACTATGGACGCTGACGGGCAGCACGACCCCAAGGAGATACCCTTATTCATCGCTGCCTTAGAAGAGCATGATATTGCTTTTGGCAGCAGGAAAACACCAAAATCGATGCCTGGAGTTTTTAAATTCGGCAATAAAGCGATCACTAAAACGCTTCAATTGCTATATGGAGTCACCGTAGAAGACAGCCAATGTGGTTATCGAAGTTTTAGATCCCATGCCTACCAAAACATACGCTGGGAAGCTACAGATTATTACGTAGAAACAGAGATGGCCATCAGGACCGGAAAAAAGAAGATGAAATATATCACTGTCCCTATAGAGACTATTTATGCAGACAAGTATAAAGGAACAACAGTATTGGATGGGGTAACCATCGTTGCAAAAATGATGGGGTGGAAACTATGGCGTTAAGTACAACTTTTTGGATTCAATTATTAGGCATCATTTTCGGCGCTGGAATGATGTACTTCACCTTTGTTAAGTATAAGCGAAAAGAATTGAATAAGACCGAATGCCTGGTTTGGTTTGCGGGCTGGATCCTTCTCATCTCCCTGGCGGTAAAACCTTCATCTCTTGATTTTTTCATCGGCCGCCTCAAATTTCACCGCCGCCTGGACTTTTTTGTAGTGTTAGGATTTTTTGTCCTTTTAGGGCTGGGATTTTTTAATTACAGTACCGTCAAAAAGATGGAAAGAAAATTAGAGAGATATGTGCGAAAAGAAGCGATAGAGGAAGCGATAGAAAAAAAAACTGAGCGGATCGCCAAGTAGAATAAACAACAAACATGAAAATTCTTTTCGTCTGTGAAAATTATCATCCTCATTACGGCGGAGCAGAAGTTCTCTTTAAGAATTTAGCTGAAGGTTTAGTTAAAAAAGGAAACAGAGTTGCCATAATAACTACTTTATTGCCGGGAACAAAAAAATTTGAAGAACTGAATGGCGTGAAAATACACCGAGTTTCCTGCTTCAATAATCGCTATCTTTTTTCTTTTCTGTCCATTCCAAAAGTGCTGAAGCTAGCCAAGAAAGCGGATCTCATCCAGACCACCACCTTTAATGGCGCACCACCGGCTTGGTTGGGGGCGAAGATGACGAAGAAACCGGTGGCCTTGACCGTCCACGAAGTCTGGATCGGCAGATGGAAAGAAGTGACTGATTTTTCAAGAATAAAAACATCACTGCATGAGCTGTTGGAAAGGATGCTCTATTTGCTTCCATTCGACAAATACGCTTGTGTTTCCGAGTCTACCAGAAAAGATTTGTTACGCCAAGGGATTGCCAAAGAAAATACGGTCACCATCTATAACGGCTTCGATTACAATTTTTGGGATCCAAACAATTTTAGTAAAACCGAAGCTCAAAAACTACGTAAGAAACTGGCTGTGGATAAAAAATTTGTCTGTTTGTCTTGGGGAAGGCCGGGAAGTTCAAAAGGGTTCCAATACTTGATCAGGGTCGCTCCAGCCCTTAAAAAAAAAATCCCCCAGGTAGCCATCCTTCTTATGCTTGGTACCCCAGAAAAGTACCAGAAAAATTATCAGCATCTTAAAAGATTGGCAAGCCGCTATCCGGAGATAGTGAAAATTATCCCTTCCCTCCCCTATCAACAACTGGGAACCATGATACGGGCCGCTGATTGCGTTATTATACCCTCCCTTTCAGAAGGTTTTGGATACAATGCCCTAGAGGCTAATTCGATAGGCGTGCCCTTGGTAGCCAGTGATGCCGGTTCCCTGCCGGAAGTTATCTCAGGCAAAAATCTGTTATTCAGATCTAAAGACCTACAGGATCTAGCGGCAAAAGTAGCGCTGGTCTCAGCAGGAAAAGTAGATTTTACCCCCTTTAAAAAATTTGAATGGGAAGACTGTGTAGAAGGCTATCTTAAAGTTTATAATTCTTTACTCAGATTATAGAAAATCACTTTAATAATCGTAAGATTAGGAAAAGCAAGTGGATCTTCATCGTTCAAAAGAATAATTTATGTTAGTGAATGGTTCACTAAATATCTGTGCGGCATTCAGCACTTCCGCTATATAAGGATGTAAACCCTGTTCCAGGTTTCTTAGTGAAGCTTCATCCATCCATCGATAACCTTTACTGGTATGGTCTAGTTTAATCTTGGAATCTTTGTCAGATACCTGAGCTACATAATCGATACCAATGGCGTGAAATCCTTCTTTTAGATCCCCATATATCGCATCTTCGCTGCGGCAGCTAAATGGAAAAGCGCCTATCTGTCTTTCAATAGTAATTTCTTCCAGACCGCACTCTTCCCGTAATTTTCTGCGAGCAGCAGCTTCAAAAGGTTCGTTCTTATACAGCCGGCCTCCCGGTAACCACAGCATCCCTTGTACAGGCTTCTCAGCTCTTTCTACCATAAGAATAACTCGGTCTGAAGGTGAATGATCAAGATAAGCAACTACATCAACACAGGCAAGAGCGGTATAATCCAGAATTTGATGGTAAAGCTGATCCTCTATGATAGTTCGAGGTCCGCTTTTAAAATTACGGATCTCGTTCCCTTCCACCATTTTGTTCCCCGCTAAAATCTTCATAATGAAATGTATAAATAGCCATATTTAAGCTTTATGATAAATAGCTCTGTGGAAAAAGTCGCCGCCTAGGCTGACTTAATTATAAACAATTTTACAGTTTACCAGCAACACTTTTAATATATTCCCGCCAAGAATGCTTGATGATAAGAGAGATATTTTTTTCAAAATCATTCTCCGCATTGATGATTAAAGCGTCATATTTTGCAGCGATTTCTTGATACCTCCGATGCTGGCCTTCTAATTTCTTTCTGGGTTGAACTGCTCGAACTGCATTTCCGCCCTTATCTCGTTTCATCGCTGTTTCTACACTAACCTCAAGAAGAATCAGTTGGTGTGGTCTAGGGATAGGAAGTAATTTCATAATCCTGCTCTTTTCAGAGTAGGGATACTGGCCGTATAAATCATAAAAATATCGGTCAGTTATCACTAATTCTTTTCTTCGCAAGTGAGGATAGATATCTTTCGCATAGCGTGCGAGAAATTTAATATAAACAAACAAAAAAAGAAATTCCTGGAATAGATCAAACGATTTTACTTTTTCTTCGCTGACTTTATCAAATAATTTTTTCCCTTCCTTGGGTGTGGGAAATATAGAAAATACTTTACCTAAAAGAGATTGCTTCCACCCAAAATAATACCCATATTGCCCAGCAACGAAAGTAGTTAAAGGATAGTATGCTTGCAGCAGAGCCTCTTTAGTAGTGCTTTTCCCGGCGCCGTTCATGCCGATCAAACAGAGCAGATATCCTTTCTTTTTTAATGAGATCCTTCTTACCACCGCATCTAAGACTTTCTTCAGCAACGTAAAAATACGCGGCGGTTCCCTTCGTAATCTGCCCCCGTATGCCCCTACTATTATTCTAGGATTAAGAGAGAAATGCGGAAGAAAATGATAAAATGATTTTTTCCAGCCGAACTGTGCAAGCTGCCAATCTATATAATTCCAATCTTTTGTTTCTTGTTTATATTTCTCCAACAATGTCCTATGATAATCTGTAACTTTAAAATTTTCAAACAAAGCATGGGCGCTATGGATCAACAGCGAGTCTTCTGAAGAAGGTAATTTTCCCCGTGCACGTTCAAAGATGTTCTCTTTATCTAAAGCAACGACCCCGTGCCAAGCTACCTCTCGATGCAGATGCACTGCAGAAAGATTTTTTCCATCAAATAAGATGTACATCTTTTTGTATTTTTCTACAGGTTCATCCATATATAAGATATAGCCTTGCTGTCCTAAAAGATGAGAAGCGCGATCATAATCATCAGTCGTCTTCAGCAACAGGTCAAGATTTTTATTCTTTCCTTGCAATATATGCTCGCATTTAAAGAGCAGATAATCAACCTTAGCTTGGTCAAATAAGCCTGTTATCCTTTGGAGTTCCTGGGGCATTTTTGAGTTTAGGTTCATAGTACAGAATTATAAATCTCCTCATGCTTTTTAAGAAATGATTCCTGTGAAAAATATTTTTCAGCCGTCTTACGGCAGTTTTTTTGATAGACAACATAATTTTTTTTAATTTCCTCAACAGCCTTAAGTAAACTCTCTGGAGTCGGCTCAAAGACCACTCCACATTTTTCTTTCTTAATTATCTCAGCAATTCCGGTCTGAGATGATACTAAGACTGGCTTTCCAGCGGCCAGGCTTTCTATGGCCGACGTAGGCATCGTTTTAAGGTATTCATCTAATTGAAGGTAAGGAATGATGGTGCAATGAACTTGAGCATACTGAAAATTCATATCCGTATGTATTTTATTTTCTATTTTAATATTTTTGAGGATCTTACCATTGATCCTCTCTTTGAACAATGGATATTCGCCGCCTCTCCACAAAAAAGTGATTTTAGTGTCCTGCAAAAAAGAATCTGCTTCTAACAGCAGGTAAATGCCCCGCTTACCAAGATATCGCACTTTTGCAGGACAGCTGGCATTTAGAATAGTAAATGTTGTAGCAGTAGCTTTATGATATGAAAATTGTTGCAAATCTACTGGAGGATAGATCACTTTTATATTCTGTTCATGCATTCCTGCTTCTCGCAATTCTTTTTTTTGCACCTCGGATTGAATAATAATAGTGTGAATTCTGGAAAGAGATTTCATTTTTTTCTTTATTCTTTCTTGTCTAAAAAAATTAGCTGAAGTAACGATCATCTTTTCTTTATTTAAGAAGGGCAGATAAGGTCTGTCGCATAACGAAGTGTAAAGATGGATGATTTTGTTTCGAGAAAAGAGATATAATGGGAAAAATCCTAAAACGTAATAGAGAAAATGATATGAAAAAAGACGGGCATGAAACTGTATTTTACTGTAACCATCTAAATGCAGATCATGGGTCTTCCCATTGAAGTGCCGAGCCAGCAAAGCAACTTCCTTCGACGTAGCTTCAAATCTTGGTCTGAAGCGCTGGGTGAGAAAAAGTAAGGATCTCATGGCTGGATATTTCTTCGCAAGGCCAGGTACTGTACAGCTAGAGTTCCCATCCAGAATAAGTTACCTACTACCGCGAAAAATAACAATGCCCATAAAGGTTTATTCATAAAAGCAAACAACGGAACTAAAACATAAAACAAAGCTGAACCATAGATCTGACGCAGAAAATTAAATTTATTTCCCTTACCAATAGTTATCGGTTCTGAAGAATTAACTACTTCTAACTTATAAAAATATACAAACAAATATTGTAAAGGATAAGCTAGTGCGGCAACTCCACCAACTAAATAGGCCAGCGGCGTTCCTATTCCTATAGCCAAAGAGAATATGATTAGCTCGACGCTTAAGTAACCGGTGATCCCATCAAACCATTTTCCAAAAGTACTGCCTAATCCTTTTATTCTGGCAACTTCCCCATCTACTTGGTCAAATATTTGACGCAGGAAAATCAATATTCCCCCGGTAACCAAGTCCTTATATTCCCCTTGTAGAAAAAAGAATCCTCCGGCCAAAGAAAGCAAAAAGCTGAACAAAGTAATTTGATTAGGGGTTATAGAAGTATAGCGGATAATGAGCTTAGAGATAGGGAAGGAAATCCAGCGCAGCATTCGATCAGCTAACTCGAGGTTTTCTTTTTTTGCTCGTTGAAAATCATACTTTTCTTCAGTCATAGTTTAAATGTCAAAATTTACTTCCCACTCGGTATCAAATTTATAATGTCTTTGATGGGCATGCAAAACTGCTCCGCCTCATGCGCTCTCTCATGCAAAAGAATTGCCTCTGCCACTTTGTTCATGGCTGGATAAGCGCTTCTAAGCAGATGATTAGCATAAATAACCACACTTACACCTCTTTCTTTCAATTCTGTTTCCGAAACATGGCTGAAGGTAGATGGAACGACCACTAGATGAACTTTTTTCTCAAATAAAGAATAGCTGCGGCAAAATTCAAATATCTCGGTAGGATCTTTCTCCTCGCTGTGGATCATAATTCCATCAGCACCAGCTTGAATATAAGCATTAGCTCTAATTAATGCATCCTCTAATCCAGCATTTAGAATCAAACTCTCAATCCTAGCAATGATCATAAAATCTTCTGTAACTTGAGCTTTCTTTCCCATGGAAAGTTTATGGCAGAAATCCTTAATCGAATCCTGCTCCTGTACCACTTTGGTTCCAAACAATGAATTTTTCTTTAAACCTACCCTATCTTCAATGATTACGGCAGAAACTCCAAACCGCTCCAAGGTCTTCACCAAGAATACAAAATGCTCAGGAATACCACCAGTATCACCATCAACAATGATAGGTTTTGTAGTTGCTTCAATAATATGGTTTAGTGTATCCAACCTCGCCACCAATTCTATGTCTGGTTTTCCCTTCGCGGTAGAATCAGTTAGACTGCTTAGCCAAATGCCGTCAAACTCCTGTGCTTTCTCATTTCTAACTACGCGAATATTTTCTACAATCAATGCACTGATGCCATTATGTGCTTCTAAAAAGCGAACCATCTCTTTTGCGCCTAGCAAGCGGCGTAATTTCTTCATCCTTACTTCGGGAGTGATTCCTATTTCCCTAAGATGCTTATGTAATTGGGTAGAAGAAATTCCCCCAGTGTACAAAATCTCTACCAGCTCGCCGCCCCACTCCTTCATCGTTTCTATTACTCGCTCCCTGGTTTGTTTTTGCACTCCAGTTTTCCAGTCATCACCGTGCACTACATAATTTGGTTTATATTTCCGTAGATTAGGAACATAATCGAGAGTTTCCTGAGCAACAACTTCAGTTACGCCTTTTATATTTTCAATCACCACCTTTCGCTGTTGGTAGGTTAAGGCAGGCAGGCGTTTGTAACTAGCAATCGCTTTATCTGTCAATAAGCCAACCATAACCTTTCCTAACTTTGCAGCTTCTTGGATAATATTAATATGGCCATGATGGATTAAATCAGCACTCATTCCCACATAGACTAATTTTCCTCTTTCATAATTCATTCTCTAAAACCAGAATCATGGATTTAAAAAACTATTGATACTAGGTTCTTTTTCCACGATCAACAACAATGGCAGCTGACACAATCAACAAAAATTATGGAAGTTTATCCTTTCTTTCGCACGCAGGCGATGTATTCAAAACTTTCGTTGTCAACATACTTGAATGATACATGCCCAACATCATCGACTTCAAAAAGCTTTTTCAACAAAACAGTGAATTTCTCTTCTGACTGCGGACAATAACAGAGCCGCGGTTCTTCTTTTCCGCTATTTCCACGGTATTCGTAAATTTCATTTCCTACCAAGGTTGCATGTTTTGAAAAATCGCTGCCTGGCCCGTTGATGTCGATAATCATTTTTGCTCCAGGTTTCAGAACCCGATTGAATTCCTGCAACAGCCATTCAATCCTTTCTCTGGTCTCCAGCAGGGAAAGAACGCTCAGGCAGACCACATAGTCAAAAGAATGGTCAGGATAGGGAAGTTTATCTGCATTGGCATCAAACACGGTAAGATTTGCCCTTGATTTTAAGTCTGGCCGCTGTAAGAGTTTATGTTCCACAATACGTTTTGCTTCTGGAGAAGCTTCGATGCCTTCGACATGATGGCCGCATTCCAGCATGTGAAGAAGATTGACTCCCACCCCAAACCCATAATCCAGAACTTTGCCTTGCTTTTGTTTGAAATACCAGCGCTCTAAACGTACCAGATCTAAATTTGGATATTTTTTATCGTATCCTTTACGATAGATATCGTCATACTTATCTTTATTTACTTTTACAACCAATTCTGTTCTCATTGTGTTCCACCTCAAATATCAATATCCTCTTTCTTTATCGACAATGTTAATTAACGGCTGATCGTGTATAAACCTATCGATATTCAACATTATATTTTCATAACGACGAGTAAAATTATTATCTGACATCCCTGCCAGATGCGGAGAGATAACCACGTTCCGAAATGAATGTAAAGGATGATCCTGAGGAAGCGGTTCCGGATCAGTTACGTCAAGCCCCACTCCGTGAAACTTTCCTTTTTGAAGAGCTTCTAAGAGTGCTGCTGTTTGCACTAACGCTCCGCGTGATACATTCACAAAATAAGCAGTATCTTTCATAGCCGCAAATTCTTTTGCTCCAAAGGTTCCTTTACTTTTTGAAGTAAGAGGAGCTGCACAAATAACTACATCCGCTTTGGGTAGGATTTCCAGGAGCTGTTCAGGCATATACACTTTTTGAAGCATCGTAAGGTAAGGAAGATTTTCATTGTTCACTGCAAACACTTTCATCCCAAAAGCAGCAAGTTTTTCCACGATAAGCATGCCTATGCCCCCGCAACCTACCACTACTGCAACTTTGCCGCGAAGTTCGATCGGGCGCGGAGTAGCGACATCTTCATCACCGGATATAGTTAAGTGAAGATTTCTGGTAAGAGTAAGCAGTAAGGCTAAAGCATGATCGGAAACACCAGGCCCTTGCAGGATTTTGCCGTTGGTAAGAACAATAGAACTTTCCACCAACTCGGGAATCAAATAATGCTCTATCCCTGCGCCAGTGGCATGAATCCAGCGCAGCTTGCTGGCTTTACGCAGTAAATCAGCATTTAATACTTCATCTAAAACGGCGCGGTCAGCGCTGACCAGAGCATCCGCAGTAGAGATTTCCTTGCGGATAGTTTCTCGCAGCACCGGAATCAATTCAGCGCCAGGAAATATAGATTTCAACTCTTCAATTTGAAGAGGAGTAAAACCGAGGAGAGCAAGGCGTTTATAATGTGCATCCATAGCCTTAAAACATACCATTTATTTATAAGCATTGTCGAACTTGAATACAGCTTATAACGAAGGAACAAAGTAATTAATAAAATTTGTTTGTTCCTTCGAATATAATAGCGGAACTGATATTAATTACTTACTACCGCTATTATAGTTTGATAAGTAATATAAAGAATTCTTGCAGAAACGTAGCATGGCCATCTTAAACGCTACCTATGCGCCCATCTACGGAGAGATGGAAGAAGTAGTCTTGTATTGGTATAGTCGCAAGGTACTAGATGGAAAGAGTTTTGCTGACTTATTCGAATTTGAAGGGCTTCCCTTAGGTTGGTTCTATGAGAGAATGTTCTTCTTGGTGATGATGCCAAAGCAGCTTAATATGTATGATCTTCTTAAACATGGAAAAAAACTTACCACTAAGAAAAAAATAGAATTTCAATGGTATAGTTCAATACTTCCTAAGTTGATCTCCTTAAACGAGAAACGAAAAAGAGCCATTGCAAAATTGCAAACTGATAAGATTCCCACTCAACAACAAAAAGTTCTCTTTCTTACCTTTACTAATCACCTGCAAGCAGATGGAAGCATTTACCGCCTTCAGGAAATGATCGATGAAATCACAAAAAGAAACAACCTGGCTCCTTTCCCTATCCTGGTCGACCCTTTTTCCAGCAGAAAGTATAATCTGCTAAAAGATAAAGACAGCATTTACCAGTACCGTGATAAGGAAATCCTACAGAAAGCAAAAACGAAGTCAAAAGAGATGCACCGGAAGATCCGCAGTTTATCTGAAGAGCAAAAGAAAAAGCTCTTCTCAATAGGAGAGAAAAATTTCTGGCCTTATTGCAAGTATATATTCAATTTTAACTTCTCTCGGGAGATGCTCTTCCAACTCATGTTCCACTACTATTTGTTTGATAAGATCATCCGCGAGGAAAAGATCACCTGCGGAGTGCTCACCTCTCCTGGCAGCAGTACGGAGAAATGTTTAATCGCCGCAGCTAAAAAAAACAATATCCCTGCGCTGGTTATCCAGCATGGCATGGGGGTTACCGACCAACCCATCAACAATGCCGGCAGCGCTCATTATGCTGTGTTCGGAGAATATCATCAGAAACAGCTCCTGCATTGGAATATTGACAAAGAAAATATCCATATTACCGGGCCGGTGATCCACAATGATATCTCTAAGTATAAAAGAAAAAAACCTCAGCAGAAGGTGAAAGAAATTCTTATCGCTACCCAAACCTTGATCGAAGTTAATTTAATCCCGAAGGAGACCTATTTTGAATGTTTTAAACGAATAATTGCTGTACTGCAGAGTATTCCTGATGTGCATATCACTATCAAAACCCATCCGCGGGAAGTTCATCATCAGGAATACGATGCCTTAGTAAGTGAAACCGTTTCTACCAATCATCTCAAAGGAAACGAGAACCTCTATACCCTGCTGTCCCGGTGCGACCTCTTAATTAACTTTTATGGGACTAGCACTGTCTTAGAAGCAGCCATCCTTGACAAGCCCAGTATGACTATCGACCTCCCTGACCTCACTCAAAATTTTTACCAGGACTATGACCCTTCCTATCGGATCAAATACGAAGAAGGCGGAATTAAAGAAGCGGTGCAGGAAATGCTAGATAATCCGCATCTTTTGCAAGAGAAGCGAGAGAGGCTGGTTAGAGAATGGTGTTACGTCGTAGACGGAAAAGCCCATCAACGAGTAGTTGATGTGATAGAAAGGTTGAGTGGAAAGTGAATTTATTTTTTCTTATCCCTTAAAGGCATAACTCCCGCTAAGTCGCCGATAACATTAACTAGCTCAGTATTAGCAGGAATCACTACTTTTGCATTTCTCTGCAGAGAATTCTCTACCGTTTCCAGTTTCCTCAATAGCTGAGCATTTCCTACAAAATACTTGTCAGCAGACTCGTTTACTAGTTTAATCGCTTCAGCCTGTCCTTGCGCTTCTAATATCTTTGCTTGCCTGGTCCCTTCCGCTTCCTTGATCTTTGCTCTTCTAACTCCGTCAGCTTCAGTTTCTTTTGCAGTGGCAAAGTCTTTAGCGGCAATTTTTTCATTTTCAGCCTTTACTACTTTGTTCATGGTATCCTGAACATCTTTAGGAGGATCAATTTCTTTGAGTTCAGTCCTGACTACTTCTATACCCCAATTTTTAGTCTCTTCTTTAAGAGTTAGCATCAATTCACGATTGATTTTATCCCTCTCACTATTCGCTGATTTTAGGGTCAAAGTTCCTATAATGTTTCTCAAAGTTGTTCTAGCTAGGTTTACGATTTGAGTCTCATATTCATGAACATTATATAATGCAGCAGCCACATTGGTTTCATCAGGCTTGACTCTAAAATAGACCTGAGCATCTACTTTCGCATTGAGGTTGTCATTAGTAATAATCTCCTGCGGTTCAGCGTCAACCATCGTTTCAGTGATATTGACCTTAAACAACCGGTCAATCACCGGAATGATCCATTGGAATCCCGGCTTACAGAATTTTCTGTACTTCCCTAACCGTTCAATTACTGCTCGTTCCGTAGGCCGTACGATACGGGTCCCTGCAAAGAAGATTACTATAGTTAGAACTATCAATACTTGCAGCAAGCCAGGTAAAGAAAGAAGGAAGGATATGATTGCCATTTTAGTTCTTATTTGAAGTTTTATTTAAAAGGTTTTTGGTTTATTTTTAGAATCAATTTTTACTTTTTTTTTCCGAGCAATCTTAACAATTTTAAGAACAGATTAAT
The DNA here is from genome assembly GCA_030697505.1 of Nanobdellota archaeon. Lineage (GTDB taxonomy): Archaea > Nanobdellota > Nanobdellia > Woesearchaeales > GW2011-AR9 > JACPIL01. The sequence goes on from JAUYPX010000026.1 coordinate 49,858, forward strand.
AAAATCCAGATACAGATGCAATGCTCCCATAATTGATTCTTTAGTATCTTCGGGTGTGCCTTCATTTCCTATGATATTTGTCTTTCTGATTTTTTGGGTGTCATAGGCAGTCAATCCGGTAAAGATGATAACCCCTATGATAGAAATAATGAAATCAGCAGTGCTGTTTCTCATAAATAAATTTACAACTGAAGCAATTATTAAGCCAAATAAAGCCATAATCAGGACCTGGCCAATTTTGGTAAGGTCAGCTTTAGTGAAGTAACCATAGGTGCTCATTGCTCCAAACATTCCAGCAGTAATGAAAAAGACCAATCCGATTGATCCTATTGTATACACTAAGAATATTATCGATAATGTAAGGCCGGTCATAAAACAATACAGGAAAAACATGAAAATAGCCAGATTTGCAGAAATTCTTTTAAGAAATCCTATTAAACTAAAGACTAGGATTAACTCCGCAATGAGCAAACCAAAAAAAATAATCTTGTTAGATAATATTAAGGTATACAACATAGGAGTACTTGCTACCACAAATGCGGTTAATCCGGAAAGAGCAAGACCAAGAAACATCCAGGCATATACTTTTTGAAAGAACCGTCTTGTTTCTTCAATGATTTTTTGTTGTGAATGTTGCATTAGGATTTTACTTAGGCATATATAGTGCTGGATTTTGCGCAAAAAATATCATTCCAACAACCATACTAATCATAATGAAGATAAAAATTAGTGCTAGAAAGCTCAATACTAAAACACCTATTGATCTGCCAGTACTTAAACGATAGGCTTCCTTAATAACTACAAAATTAACAATAATGCCCCAGATTAGGAAAATAATACTAGTAAGAACGCTAATTTTTGGAATTAAAACCAATAAATAGATTATATCAAACAGACTAAAAAGCATTATGGGTCTAAAAAAATGTATAAATTTGTCCTTACTTCCAAAAAGCCTAGCTAATAAATGAATCAATCCTAGCATACCCACAATCATTAAAACTGATAATAGAAAATCTAAATATATTCCACCTAATGAACTCTTTTTGACAAAGGAAACATACGCATAAATCAATAATCCAATTATAGAAAAAATAATCGCAGGAACTGTCGCCTTTTTATCCTTAGCAACTTCCCTGATAGCTTTCTTATCTATTATTATTATCTTAAGTGCTTGCTTGATGTAATGTAAAAAATTCATTACTGATGGATATAGTTAAGTGTTTATTAAACTAACGGAAAACCGTCAGAAATTAAACTGGTAGTAGATTATGAAAAAGGCAGGCGAAATCTTAATCCTACTTCAACAAACCTTCCTCATCAATAAACACCGCATCCACATACTTAAACATCTGTACACCTTCTTTAAACGAGCCTACCGCGGGCACATTCGTATCTCCATCTAGGTTCGCCAACAACGCTTCTATAAAATTGGCGCCGCTGTTATAGGCGAGAGGATATCCCCCGCCGAAACGAGGATTGATTTCTGCTACCACGAAGCCATCTTTCGTTTCAAAGCAATCTATATCAATTGGTCCTACTAAACCAAGCTTTAGAACTACTTCTTGACATACATTCATCAATTCCTGTTCCTTTACGCCAATTGCTTTATCGGTCTCCCCTGACCTCATCAGCATTTTCTTCTTCGGAAAAATATGAATTACTTTTTTACTGAGAAAATCCACATACGCATCCACTCCCCATTCTTGATCAGCCACAAAAGTCTGGATCATCATGTCCTGCTCTTTCATAAAAGCCATGCGCAGTTGCGCAAGATTTTCAACCTTAGCCAGGCCTATGCTGGCGCTTCCCTTCCGCGGCTTCAGAAAGAGAGGAAACTGCAATTCTTCCCTGCTTAACTTTTCCTCCACCTCCTCCAATGAGATAAAACTAGGAATACTTCTAAATCCATTTTCTAACAAAAATTGATGCAATAAATATTTATCAAAACAAATCTCCACCGCTTCTTTTCCAGAAACAAGAGGAAAGATACCTGCTGCTTTCAACCGGTCAGAATGCTCCGCCAGCAATGATAATTCCGGATCAATCACCGAAAGAATTGCCCGTACTTTATTCTCTTTACAGATACGGATGATGACATCCATATAATCAGGATCTCCATAAGGAGGCACAATAAAACTGTTATCTGCCTCATAGAGCGCTGCGGCCATCGGACTGCAATCCGCAGCAAAAATATCCCCGCCTCTTTTTGAAAGATGTTCTTTAAAATAACGAACCAGTAAATTCCGTCTTCCCGCGCTCAACAATAAAATATTCATCTTAATCACGTATCTTCTTTTCTAATAATGCTTTATTCTTAAGATCTAAATGTATAATGGTATCGTAGATTATATCAGCGGCATTTCCCTTCCCAAAAGGATTTTGCACCTCTGCTAATTGTAATCTAAATCCTGGATCATGCAACGCTTTCTCTATCGCTGCCTTTATCTCAGCCACAGCATAACCGCAATCGATGACATTGCCTGTTCTTCCTCTGCCTTTTTGCCGATTTCCTATATTGACCACCGGAGTCTGAAAAGTAGGAGCCTCCAGCAGTCCGCTGCTGGAATTACCAACCATCACTGAACAATGGTCCAGTAAACTTGCATACCTGCCCCGTTTCAGATGATGTACCAGCTTCAAGTTTGGATGTTCAGCCGCCGCTCTTTCCAACGCCTCAACAATGATCGAACGGGAAGTATCTTGGTTAGGATAGAGAGCGATCACCTGCATGCCGAAAGAGAGCACCGCCTCCAAGGCATTTTGTATCTGCCTGGCCGTATCCTGATATTCTAAAGTGACTGGATGATAGACAAACAATATTACTCCTTTGGAAAAATCTATTCCTAAATGGGAGGCCAATTCTTCTCTAGAAAAAACCGCTTCTGATTTTAGTAAATCTATGGCCATCGAACCGCTGAGCTTTATCCTCCACTCCTCTTCACCCATAAGACGTAAATTCTGCGCTCCCCGTTCATCGACGGGAAAATGCAGATGGCTGATCTTGGTAGTGGCATGCCTCATCTTATCGTCTATAGCTCCTTCCGTCACTACCCCGCCGGCGATATGGACGACCGGGATAGTAAAAGGACTAGCCGCAACCGCTGCGGCTAAGGTTTCAAACCGATCAGAGATCAAAACCAGTAAATCTGGCTGCAGCTCCGCTAACGCTGAACTCATTTTCTGGACGATGGTGCCCATCGCTTTTGCAATTTCCTGCGGGGAATCTGATGCTAATTCCATATCGATCTTTGCGGCGATGGAGAAGCCATCATCAATGATATCTTGTATCGTATCTCCCATGCCTTTCATGACATGGGAACCGGTAACTAATAGTTGTAATTCCAGATCGGGGTTAGCTTGTATTTTCTTCAGTAACTTTGTAAGGATCCCATACTCTGCTCTGCTTACTGTGACTACCGCAATTTTCCGTTTAGGCTTTTTTTCCATTCCACCTTCAATATCTTCCCATTGCAGAGACCGGTCTGCCTCAATATCTCTGATTATTCTCTTCCCTAGCAAGCTCCAATAATATTTCGGCTTGATGCCAGTTTCTGGTTTTTTCATGCGCACCATTTCCGCAGTAAGTACTGTGCCCGCAGGAATATCGACATGCGCTACCACGCTCCGTCGAGCTGTTCTTGCAACTTCATCTTCACGCAGAGTTCGCCGTTTCACTCCATCTCCTAAAGCCATCTCAATATTTCTAACTGCCCGTACTAAGGCTTCTAACTCTCCGAAAACTAACGACGCTTTATGATCAGGCCCTGGCAAAGTTTTATCGAGAGTAAAATGCCGCTCCAATATTCTTGCTCCTAAGGCAACTGCAACCGTAGAAGCTTCAATACCCATGGTATGATCAGAATAACCAATATGTAATGTAGGATAGCGTTCACGCAAACGAGCAATAACATTCAGATTTGCATCTTGGAACTGAGTAGGGTAATCAGATACTGCATGGAGTAAAATTATTTGTTCATTTCCTACTTCTTGACAGACTTGAATAGCTTCATCAATTTCTTCATATGTTGCCATGCCTGTTGAAATGATCATCGGTTTTCCACATTTGGCCGTATCTTTCAACAGAGGTAAATTAGTAATATGCGGAGATCCTATTTTGTAGGCAGGCGGATCAACCTTCTTTAAAACTTCCAGGCTTTCCGCATCCGACGCAGTAGATAGAAAAATAGTCCCTTTCTTTGCCGCATATTCCGCCAGCATCTTGGTCTGATCTTCGGTGATTTTCAATCGTTCCAGCATGGTTTGATAATTCCCTTCTGGACCATCATTCTCTTTTTGATAGGTAACTTTCGGAGTAAACTTACTGGTGCCGGTCTGTGGATTAAAGTTTTGAAACTTCACTGCATCTGCGCCTGCTTCTACCGCTAAATCTATCAATTTGTGAGCCAGATCCATATCTCCATTATGATTAACCCCTATTTCAGCGATAATAAAGGTTGGATGCTCATCACCGAGCTGCTTTCCGGCAATAGTTATTGGTTTCCGAGAGATATGGTTTTGTTTTCCTTGCTCTAACCTTTTTCTTTCCTCAAGTATTTTTTCCGCTACCTGCCAATCAGCATACGTATCAATGTCTAAAGAATCATCTTGAGACATAATTACAGGGATATTCTTTTCTCCATACAAATTTCCGGTAGAGAGAAATACTTCTTTGCGAACTACATAGGCTGCGCCATTAAGGATGTAATGAGTCCTTCGCAAAGATTTGTTAAAAAAAGCAGTCTTGTTTTGAAAAACTAATTTTTCGCCCTCTTCCACAAACATCAGTTCCGGTTTTTCCTTCACTAGTGCAACTGTTTGACTGGAATCAGCATCATTATCAACTAATTTCTTGATACATTTTTCAATTTCAGCAGTTTTTCGAAAAGGACAGGTTGGCTGTAAAAGAACCACTAAATCATATTTTTCCTGTTGCTCTTTCTCAAATTCTGTCACCACATAGCGCAAGGAATCCTGTGAGGTGGTAGCGTCTTCCGCTAAATGCGCCGGCCTTTTTTGCACTACACAAGGAAACCTACTGCTTACTTTCAGAATTTCATCACTGTCGCTGGAAACGACGATCTTATCGATCAGCGCTGATCGTACTGCCGCCTGGATAGTATGTCCTATCAAAGGAACTCGACCTAAATTTTTTATATTTTTCCCCGGAAGTCTTTTTGAACCGCCCCGAGCTAAGATAACTGCAAGTATCTTTTTCCCTTTATACATATATTCTCCTCCCAAAAAGACATTCTTAAATGTTTAGTATCCTTGTTCTAAATCAACAACATTGGTGATCTTCCCGGTAGCGGCAAAAAGCCGTAAGTTCTTGATGACATCATCTAAATGCGGCGCTCCCTCTACCACAGCAGCCCTATAAGGAGAAAGGATAATGTTATCTAATTTTTCAAAAGGAAATCTGGTTGAAAATTGTACTGAGTTAGCGCCTTTTAAAAAATCATCATACCACACATCGATTGCTGCTGCCTGAATTTGTTTATTCTTTAATGCCGTATACAACGCTTCTTGGTCTATGACCGGCCCTCGTCCTACATTGATCAAGCCAGCTGACTTTTTCATAAACGCAAATTCTTTCTTTCCGATCAATCCCCTTGTCTCTGAAGTTAACGGCAAGGTCACCACGATGTAATCTGCCTGAGAAAGCACTTCTTTCAAATTATTGGTAACATAAATCCCTGGATCTTTCTGCCCCATTTCCTGACGTCTGAAAACCATCAGCCTGCAGCCAAAAGGGCCAAGAAATTCCGACAATTTTTTTCCGATCTTCCCATACCCTAAAATGCCCACCACTTTTCCTTTCAGGGTTTCAGGTAATCGTTCCTGCCTCTGCACGACCATCTTCTTGGTTAAGGCCAGAAGCAGAGTGACGGCATATTCGGCGACATAGTGGCTGTTGGAATGCGAATTGCAGAGCAAAATATCTTTTCTTTTCAGCACAGAAAGAGGTAATTTTTCCACCCCTGCGCTGGGAGTTTGAATTAATTTCAAGTTAATGCAATTATCTAGCACTTTTTCAGTAACCTTCATCCCCAGCAAAACATCTGCTGAGCCAGCCAGGGAAGCTAGATGATCTTCCGTATACTCATCAGGAAAAATAATAGTGTAAAGATCTTGAAGGCCATTGACTAATTTCTCCTTATCCGTATCGTTAAACTTATGCAATGAAAGAAGTGTTAGCATTTTTTTATTTCCCCATGCTAAAATCAGAGCCGCAGCTCCTGCACAAATTCTTCAAGGTAGTGAACTCCTTTCGCAAATTCGGCTTCATCTACTCCTAAACTTATTCTGATATGATCATCCCAATGTTCGCCGAAGACCATTCCTGGGGTAGCCGCTACCCCTTTGCTCTCTACCAGCTTGGTACAAAATTCATCTGAGCCCAACCCTGATCCAGAGATGTTGATAAAACAGAACTGGCTGCCTTGAGGCTGGACTAATGATAATAGGCCATTTTGTGAAATCATCTTCTGAAGTTCCAGAGCATTCTTCTGTAACAAGGTACGGAAAGAAGACAAATAATCTGCAGGTAAAGAAAAAGCGGCGCAGGCTCCTTTTTGGATGAAAGTGCAGACATTGGTATTGACATGATGCTGCATTTCTGCGATATGCTGCGCGATTGGGAGCGGAGCTATCACATAGCCTAATCTCCATCCAGTCATGCTATACGCTTTGCTGAAGCCATTTACAGTTATCAGTTTTCCTGCCAATCCCTTGACTGAACCAAGACTAAAATGGGTTTCATCTGAATAGGCTAACTTTTCATATACCTCGTCAGAAAGAAGATAAAAATCATGTTTTATCGCCAGCTCAGCCAGCTGCAGCAGCTGCTCTTTTGAAAACATTTTTCCGGTCGGATTATGCGGAGTGTTGACGATCAATAATTTCGTTTTGGGAGTGATATTTTTTTCAATCTCCTCAATATCTAAAGAAAAATCGTTCTTGTTCAAGTCAATGACATTTATTTTCACTGACGGTTCAGCCAATTTCAATTGAGGGATATAGCTGGGATAGCAAGGAGCGATGACTATGGCTTCATCTTCCGGTTCTAGTAATGCTAACAAACTTAGATAAATAGCCTGTTTCGCACCAGTAGTCATGACGATATTTTGGATGCCGCATTCAATGCCATTTTCTTCGGATAATTTTTTCTTGATCAATTCTCGTAATTCCACCAACCCATACTTATGGGAGTATTTGGTATATCCAGCATGTAGTGCGGCGACGGTGCTTTCTTTTACCGCTGCAGGAGTTGGATAGGGAGATTCGCCTAATCCCAAAGAAATAACTTCCTTTCCTTCCTGAATTCTTTTCCGGGTCGCTTCGCTCACCTTCAACTGTAGAGAACCGCTAAAATCCATTCGTTTACTTTTATTCATCATTCCGTTTCTCTACCCAAACCGGTTTCTTTAACTTCCAAGTTCCATCCGCAAATTCCCAGAGATTCTTATTGCGAAACTTTTCAATACACTCCAAAAACCGTCCCTCGGTTATGCCCAGGTAGTCAAGGAAATCCTGGAAATACTTTTTAGGAAACTCCTGATCAAACTTTTTAACTAAAGCGACTGCTTCTTCGCGGGTAATTTTATTGTTCCGGCATTCCTGTGCGGCATCATAAGTAGCCCGGCCGATCCCAAATTTGACTAATTGTGTATAATAATGGAAAGGATCGCTTTTATCATCGATGCTGCTATACTTGGAGTAAGACCCTTCCGTACGTTCGGTGTTTGCCTCAAATCCTATATGCTCCACCGCATAATAATACGCTTCCTGAGGATCCCATTTAACATACCATCCTAAATAATGGACTTGAATACCTTTTTGATCATACTCTTCTGGATCGATGGGAAGATATGCTTTTAGGTCAGTCATGCTAGCTCCGTGCTTTTCAATTAATTCCTTTATCGGAACTCCGCCTAAACACATCTTGTCATAATCGGCGCCAGTATGATAATGTTTTTTGCGTTGCGCCCCATCATTTCCTGGGTCGCCATAATCAACTCCTGGTTCTCCATAAAAGACCAGAGGGATATCGAACTTAGCGGCAATCTTAGGCGCCAGGTTCTTCTGCCCTAAAATAAACGGTTGGAACGGATGCAATAAATTTTCAAATGCCAGTTTAGTCAAGAGTTTATGCACTTTCCCATTTGGATGAAAAAGAATATTATCAAACCCTGCACCAATCCAATGCTGCATATTTCGCCAACCTACTTCAGTATACATGTGCGGAGCCCAGGTTACGGTGAGAGGATTCATTTTATATTTATATTTTAACAAGTGAGCTACCATCACGCTATCCTTGCCGCCGCTGCCGGAAACAATACAATCGTGCGACCCATCGCTCTTTCTATATTTGTCGCATAAATCCCATAATAATTTCTCTCGTTCCTGCCAATCGATTTGATTAGTTTTTTTTTCATGATACCGACAGGCCGCGCATACTCCCGTCTCATCAAAATCAATGGTCTCTGTTGCCGAATTAGAATTATGTTTAAATTCGGATTTCTTGGCTAAAGGCCGCTGATTAGAGATGATGCATTTCGTGCAGTATTTGACCTCCCGTGGTAATCCGTAAGGAACATCTACTACCTCAACTTGTTCTGTTTGTTGATGGTTTACATCTTCTAATCTATTTTCTGCCATTTTTCCACCTCATGCATTAGCAAATAAATTGAGCATATCTAATCCAAATTCCCCGCTTTTTTCAGGATGAAACTGGCATCCATAGATGTTTCCTTTTTTAAAAACGGCGCAGAATTTTTGTCCACCATACTCAGTGGTAGCCAACACCGTGCCCTGATCATCCGGGACGAGGTAATAGGAATGGATAAAATAAACTTTGGTATTCAAAGGAGTGTCGCCTAAAATAGTATTGCTCCAAGCCAGGCTTGATGCCGGAGTAAGAGTATTCCACACCACATGCGGTACACGGTAACCTTTGACAGCAACTTCTTGCGGTTTCTTGAATCCGACCACTTTTCCTTTGACGATATCTAAACCTTGATGCCTTCCAAATTCTTCACTTTCACTCAATAATAATTGCGCGCCTAAGCAGATCCCTAAGAGCGGCTTTCCTGAGGCGACATACTCTTTTATCGCTGACGCCAGTCCGCGTTTCTCGAGCTGGGCCATGCCTTCTCCATATGCGCCTACTCCTGGCAATACCAAATGTGTCGCCTCTTTAACTTCCCAGGAAGCACAGACTATTTTAACCTGAGCTCCAATCTTTTCAAAGGCGCTAATCACGCTCATGATATTTCCAACACCGTAATCGATGATCGAAATCACCTTTCCTTTTTTCTTCTCATGATTTTTAACTTCTCCTTTTACGGATTCATGATTTTTTCTAAAAGATAGGTTCGTTTTTTCCTTTTCCAATGCAGTTTTAATTTCAGGGAGGGTAGACTTTTTGTAATGCAATATCGAGCCCACGGCAACCGCATCACAGTTTGTTTCTATTGCACATTTTACCACGTGCTGCGGATTTCCTGCGCCGCCAGAAGCAATAATTGGAACAGACACTAATGTTGAAATTTTCTGCATCAATTCAAGGTCATAACCAGATTCGCAGCCATCTCTATCTACAGAAGTGATAAGCAGCTCGCCTGCTCCCAGTTCCACCAGTTTTACTGCCCACTCCACCGCATCCAAACCGGTCCTTTCCCGGCCATTGTCTACATACGCTTCCCATTTTTGAGGGCCTATTTTTTTAGCTTCGATGGAACCAACAATGCATTGTGAACCAAATCTCCTCGCCGCTTCCGTGATCAATTCAGGTCTCCGAGTAGCGGCAGTGTTTATAGCAACTTTATCTGCGCCCGCATGCAACAGCTCCTGAATATCTTCCAGTTTTCGTACCCCGCCGCCTACGGTCATGGGCACATACACGCCTAAGGAGATCGCTTCTTTTACCACATTCGATAAATTATTTCGCCCATATAAACTGGCCACGATATCAATATATAAGATTTCATCGGCGCCTTGCTCATAATATTGTTTCGCTAATTCCGCCGGTTTTCCCACTACTCGCAGGCCTTCTAACCTGAGTCCCTTTACAACGTTAGAACCTTTAACATCCAACCTAGAAATAATCCGTACATTCCTCATGAAAATACCACTATAACGGGTGTTTTTAAAGATTATGATATCCAAGCTAACCTTCCGCTAAAGAAAATTTTATAAATAGCAAGACTGCTCACCGCATCATGAACAGTTCTATATTAGTCATGGGCTATGATGTGGAAAGATATATGTCTCCCGAAGATAGGATGTCTTCTCTGCAGGGAGTGAAAAAAATAATTGCCCTACATAGGGCTTACCACGCACCTTTCACCTTCTTCATGCTTGGCAAGCTTTTAGAATACGATGACTATGTCGCAGAATTGAAAAAAGAACTTGCCCTTGCTGGGGATTTAGCGGATATCCAACAACATACCTATTCTCATCCGCTCTTAAAAGTCAATGAGAGATACATGCGCGAGAAAAATAGGAAACCCCTTTCTGTCTCTGAAATAGACGCAGAAATTAAGAAAGCTAATCACATCATAGAAAGTAAATTAGGAGTAAAGGTATTTGGACTAAAAACTCCTATCGGTTTTCACAAAGGCCTTCAGGGAGAAAAAGCCATATTGGATGTCCTTAAAAAAAATGGCATGCGCTTTGTTTCTTCAGACCTGGTTGGGAAAGGCGATCATCCGCCTGCGCTCTTGGAAGAAGACGGAAAGCTGAGGCAGCACTATGTATATGAAAATGGCCTAACTGAAGTTCCCACTCACGGTTGGCACGACACCCATATACTGTTAAAGAACATGTCTCCCTATAAAGGCGTTAAGGAAGCCTGTGCATACTACCAAAATGAATTAAGCAAGGCCCATAATAAAGGCATGATGTACGCTCCAAATTTACATCCTTTTATATATAGCGACCGTGATCACGACCCGCAGGCTTCCATCGTGGAAACTTTCTTATCATTTGCAAAAGCAAATAAAATACCGGTGATGAGTTATGCGGGATATGTTGAGCATATTCAAAAAAAATCTAACCCTTAATAAGACTATCGCTAAGGCCATGACAGGAGGATCTTGCGAAGATCAGTGAAATTTTCGACTATGAAACTTATTTTTGATTTATCTGCCTTTTCCATCTCACCTAAACCCCAGCCAACCAGGATCATCTTGGTGCCCAGCTTATGGGAAGCCTCAATGTCCGTAGCAGTGTCGCCGACATAATAGTTTCCCTCAAAATCATGCGGCAAAAAATGTTCTACCAAACGCTGGTATTTTCTATCAGCATGACTCTGCCCAACGGGAACTGGACCGGTAAAGATCACTTTTGAAAAAAAATCTGAAATTCCCAAATTTTTCAGCTGATTTACACTATTGTTGATATTATCTCTTAGAGATAGAAGCACTAATTCATATTTTTTTTCCTGCAGCTCAGCTAGGAGCGGCCGTACTGATTGATGCAGCCTATCCATATCTAGATATCTGCTTTCTTCAAGAATAGAATTTCTATACTGCTTAAAATTAATGATTCTATCTGAAGAGAGATGATATTCTTGCACTAATATCTGAGCATCTTTTATCCCTTTCCTTTTAAGATGGAGATATTTTTCTTTGGAGAGGGGAGAAATATTGATCGCTGCACAGCATTCACAAAAAACAGCATAATATCGTTCACTTATATCGATGAGCGTGCCATCAAAATCAAAAATTATTTTTTTTCCCATACAACCATCTAGTTCAACAAGGTATAATTTCGCGGCAATCGCTGCCCATTTTCTTCTACAAAAACTTCATCCCAGTGCCTATACATCCATAATTTATCCTTAAAGTTCCCCAACCGTGGCTCTACTTTTTCGCCATTGAACAACTTTAACATCAGATAAGGGGTGTTCAAACCGCTGGCGATAGTATGGGCATGAGTGGCGCCGATGCGGGGATTTATCTCAAAGAGCAATGCTTCTCCAGTCTGCAGGTTTTTGAATATCTGGACGTTTATAGGACCGATCAAACCTAAATGTTCCACAATCTCTTTGGCCATGGTAATCAAGAGTGGATCCTTGACTGTAACTCCTCTATACGCTGCTCCGTATCTAACTTCTTCTCGAGTTCTGGGTACCACTCCGAGTACTCTGCCATTAAAATCAGCAGCGACATCGACACTAAACTCTTTCCATGCGCCCAAGTATGGTTGAACAATAGGTATCGGCACTTGACTTGCCTTTTCCTGTAACTCTTCTAAACTATGGATTACATGAGTGTGTTTTGAGCCGGTTCCTATACGAGGCTTAATGAACAAAGGAAAAGATAATCCGCCAGCTTTCACTTTCTCAACTGCTTCTTCCAATAGGAAGGTCGGTACCGTCTTAAAATGGTGTTTCGCAAAATACGTGTAAGCGAGATACTTATCATCACAGATCTTAACTCCCTCAAAATGAGAAACCGCCACCATCGTTCCAGTTTCCTTCTCTATTAACTGTTTATGTTGAGAAAGGGCCATGACTTCGCCGTCTGCTCCAGGAAAAAGAATATCTATTTTTTCCTTCTTACATACTTTGATGATCTCCGTGACATAAGTAGGATCATCCCCGCGAGGAACTTTGTAAAATGCGTCCGTGAAATATCTGCCTGCATTATCATCCCGCGCATCGGTGCTTACCAGATAGACATCAAATTGGTCCTGCTGCCGCACTCCTTTTATGAAACCTTGTGCAGCTACCGTTCCGATTCCCGTTATTAAAACTCTTATTTGTTTTTTCATACTTTATCAACAGAGTTGTCAGTTTAAAAGTTTTTTGAATACTAAATCTTTTTCTGATTAGGTTAAACCCTATCTGGATTTATCTTTCTGTTCCAGGTTATCAAAAAAATGAACTACCTTTTTACCGCTATCGCGAGCAATTGTTTGTTGGACTTCCATCACCTGCGCCCCAAGGTGAGGGGTTAGCAGAATATTATAACCCCGTTTTGCTAGTTTAATGAGTTCGTGCTCGGAATGAGGCGGTTCTTCTTCAAAAACATCGGTAGCATACCCTGCGACGTGGCCGCTTTCAATCGCCTCCGCCAAGGCCGTGAAATCGAAGAGCTGTTCTCGGGAAGAATTGATGATATAAACGCCTTTTTTTAGCAAAGATATCTTCTCCCTATTTAGCAATCGATGTGTTTCTTTATTCAAAGGAAGATGCAGAGTTAAAAAATCCGATTGCCGCAGTAATTCTGGTAATGATACTAAAGTAACCCCATGCTTCGTAGCATATTCTTCAGTTTTTTCCGTATCCTGGGCTATAACTTTCATGCCATGGGCTCTAGCTCTTATAGCTACTTCAGTTCCAATCCTTCCCAAACCTAAGATACCTAAGGTTTTATTTTTAAAACTGCACCCGGTTAGTAAATCTCTTTCCCATTTTCCATCCAGCATCGAAAGATGAGCTTTTATCAGATTCCTGGTTAGATTCACTAACATGGCTATGCTATAATCAGCTACATTTTCTTTGCTTAGTTCCGGGCAATTGAATATCTGTATGCCCTTCTTATTTGCCGTTTCCAGATGAACATTGTCTAAGCCGTTACCGGCACGTACCGCGCACAGTAGATTGGAGTTGTTAAGCAGTTCTTGATCTAACTTTGTTCTACTTCGGAATATGATTCCATCATAACCTTTAATGATCGCCTTTAACTCCTCTGCCGAGATATCTGAGCGAACATCTACCTCTAGTTTGGAGTTCCCTTCTTCAACTCCTTCCATGAATGCATTTATATCAATGTTATCGCTGATCAGAACTCTTCGGATCATAGTAAATGACCCACATTGACCTTATTTTAAATAAGTTGTGAAAGTCCATAAAAAATATAAACAAAGATTATGCTACTACGGAAGATGACCCAACATTTCGCCCAAACTAATATTCAGCTCTACAACCAGATGATTAAGGCTGGTTACCCTGAGTCTGATCTCCACCGCATAACTGAAGCATATAAACTTGCGGCTAAGGTCTTCGCGGGCTGCTATCGTCGCTCCGGTAAAAACCAGCAAGCTCATCTTATCGGCACCGCCAGCATCATGGCCTGGCTCAGAAGACCAAGCATTTCGATAGCTGCTGCATTGTTGCACGCTGTCTACGAAGAAGGTAACTTCGGAAGTCGGATCAATTTCAAGGAACTGCAGAACGCAACTTGTCCAGAGGTACAGCAGCTGGTCGCTGCTTACTATAAACTAAAGTGGTCGCATGATCTTAAGGAAGTTGATAATTTGATCGCGCGTGTCAGTAACATGAATGATTTCTATCGTGAAGTAGTATTACTTCGCGTCGTGAATGAACTTGAAGATTATATCGATCTCGCTCCCCATTACCATCTTGGAAGAAAAGGAGATGGAAGTCCAACCTATCTGGATGATGTTTCGCTGCGCAAATTCGCCCTTGCCCTCGGACAACCAAGACTCGCGAAAGAGATAAGCGCCCAATCCGATGCAGTACGAACGGCACAGATCCCCGCTAGCTTACATTATACATACCCGCGATTCAATCCCTCAGATCCCTACTGCCTTACTATACGTGGCCGCTGGCGGCAGCTGCTGCGTAACTATAGAAGAATACGCAAGCCAGGACTGATCAAAATTATTCAAGCGGTAAAGCGTCGGTTAAAAAATGATTAACTCTTTAAAATTCTGTGAAACAATTGCAACTCTTCATATATCTATTTTTAACAAGACTTAAAAATAAACTTCTTCTAACTGTGTAGATGAAGATAGCCTTAATCACCAGAGAATCAAAAGTAACCAAAGAAGCGACCCACATCACTGCTGGCAATTTTACCAAAGAATTGTCGCGATACGGAGAGATCACGGTTATTTCCGATAAGAAGGTATCAGCATTCCTCTCCAAAATAAAAGCCCAGCAACATACCTTTGACATCATCCATAACTTCAGCGCCTCTCCCTTATTCGCGCTTAAAACTATCCTTGCCAAGAGATATCAGAAAAACGCCAAGACCGTCCATACTCTAAAATCGTATTCCCGCTCCGCTGGGGGATCTTTATACTTTTCAAGAATTTTAAATCTTGTTGACGCAATAACGGTACCTACCCAGGTCATGGCCGAAAAGCTTCTAAAACAGGGAGTGAAAAAAGAGAAGATCCATATTATCCGTTCCCATATTGATACCACTAAATTTATACCCTTAGATAAACAAGAATTGAAAGAAAAGTACGGATATCCAAAACAAAAAGTAGTGCTATATTATGGCAGCACCTATTTCAAAAAAGGATTACAAAGTTTAGTGCAAGGAAGCCGACTCATCGACACCCAGATTATCATCGCTCCTCGGGATTATCCTAATCAAGAATTTTTTAATTCAGTTAAAGATAAGCCCAACATCAAAGTGATTACCGATGATATCAATGTCGTTGAGTACGTTAATCTTGCAGATATTATTGTGCTTCCCTATCTTGATCTTACTGCCACAGAAGGAAATCCCTCCTGTTTATTGGAAGCGATGGCTTGCAAGACGCCGATAGTGACCAGCGATCTTCCTGAATTGCGCGAGATCGTCGAACCAGAAAAAGAGGTGCTTATGGCCAAGCCGGGAGATGTTGCTTCGTTAGCTTTCCAGATAAATAGATTATTAAAAAATCCCCAATTAGGAAAAAAACTAGCAGAAAATGCCTATTCTAAATCAAAACAGTTTGATACTAAACCAATTACAAAACAGTTTTTAGGTTTATACAATAGATTATCAAATATCCTATGATTTTTTCAGTCAATACCAATCAATGAGTAACTGAGTTATAACAAAATCAAGAACTTTCTGTTTATCTTCTTCAAAGCTTTTAGTTTCTACCCGCAGATCATATCTTAGCTTGTTAAAGATCCCCATTTGCCTCTGCAGCTCTTGGATTGTTTCCGCTGGACGCCGTTGATGAAGAATCTCCGGTGTGTTGTATAATAAAATAGAGATAGTCGGTTTAGGAAAAAAAGAATAAAGTTCTTTCTTCCACCATAAAGGAACATTTTTCATAAGTATTATATCGGTACAATAACGATCGGTGACAACTATTCTATTGCGCATTCGTAAGGGAAAAACCACCAGCCAGTAACGCAGCAATAAATCTGAAACAAACAATAGCGAAGAGAAAGTATAGAAAAAAGAACGTCTAGAAGAAAGATTGGCAGACCCACGCACATCTCGTTTCTTTTCCGCGCTTTTATATTTTCTGCCCAAGGTTGTAAAAGGTAAAATATGTCCCCTTCCTCTGCCCATGTAAACAACCGCCGGTTTTCTTTCGTTTTTCTCCAAATAAGCATGTAAGGAATGCACTAAAGTTGATTTTCCCGCCCCATCTGGACCAACGATACTTATCAGGGGAGCTGGCATCAAAGGACGTTTCCATTGTATCCATCTCACCGTAAGCGCAGCAAAAGTAGTAATATTTTTAATTTTTTTAAATACAAAAATCAATAGCAGGGAAGGGATAGGAATTTTCTCGAATTGCTTCAATTTCATTAAACTTAGGATCTTCTTGGCCATGTTTTTTGTAAAAAGCATTGATAATTTTTGAACAACTGCCTGCTCGTCTACTAATCCTTGCTCTAACAGTAACGACATCTGCTCTTGATATTTAGGCTTGAAATGACGTTTGCCAAGAATCGAATGAACCAGCAGCATCAAGAAAAAATCATGGGCGCCGGGAACATAGAAAAATTCTTTTTTTGTCCGGTTGGCGATGATCGTTTCACCGATATACTTCATATCATTCCAATATACTCCCCCTATCTGGATATCGAAACTCACTTTGAAACCTTCGACAATTTTAAAGTAAGCTCGATGTCTGAGGGAGAACTGTTGCTTTCGTTCCGTAAAGCCATGCAGGAGTAGAATTTGATTTACCCTCCCAAAATCTTCTTTACAAACCACCATATCTAAGCCTTCCCAAGGAAAATTAGGGTCAAACAAAAATTCGAAATTGCGTAAGAGGCAGTATCCAACTCTACAATTATCAAGATCAAGAAATACTAATTTGAGATGCTCAAGAGGAACAGCATACTTGCTTTCCATTTGTTCCTGGTTTTTGTGTTGGTGAAAGGCCATATTCAAATTATCTTTTAGATTCAAATTATTTTTTAAATACTTTTAAGAGGGTTGTTTTTAATTCCAAAAAATCAATGATATTGAAAAGGTACAGCAATAAGGCATACATCATGGAAGCAAAAACAAACGCTAAAATGATCTCTGCATAAATATTGTATCGAAGGACCCTCGTAACATAAAAGATCATCATGACAAAAACTGCGGCGCTTAAGCATAGTTTGAACCAGTGCAGATAAGGCGAGGGAACGCCTACAGATTTCATTAACGTATGTGTTGAAAGGATAAGAGTCAGTAGATAAGCCAAAGAGGTCGCTATCGCTGCCCCCGTAATGCCGTATAAAGGGATCAGAAAGAGGTTTAAAACGACATTTAATAAAGCGGAAATTAATATGATTTTAGTGACCGTCTTCGGTTGGCCCATGCTGGAGATGATGATATTATTCACCGAAGCGATGATGAAAAACATCGAGCCGACTAAAAGGATACGGAAAGCCAAGGTCCCCACCACGTATTCTTTCCCAAAGAAAACCAGCAGATAGTGGTCTGCAAACGCAAAAAGAATAAAGATTAAAGGGATTATCAACGCCAGAGTATATTTATGCAGCAGTGAAATGCCTTTAGCTAGATTTTTAAAATCTTTTTTAAACGAAAGTTCGGTGGAGATAGGAAAGACTATCGCTGAAATAGCCCTGCTGACGTGGATAAAGAAAAGAGAGGTGGGGAGGACAACATTGTAGATGCCCACTTCAGATAAAGAGCTGAAATGGGTCAGCATGATGGTATCAGTATAGGCAATGATCTTTCCACCGATATCCGCAGCCATCAATGGCAATCCGAATAGCAGAAGATCGCGGCTCATCTCTTTGAGATGTATCACCCGGTGCTTAAAAAAATAAAGTTTGCCTTGGATGAAAGGCTGAAATATGGCAAATAAGACTATGCAGACCAAAGCATACGGAATCGCTGCGGCCAGGATGCCAAGATTATAACGAAAAAGAATAAGAGTGAGCAGCAATATGAACAGATTTTTCACCGGTTCCATCAAGGAATAAGGGATGCTTTCTTGAAATCCATTAAAGAGCATCTTGGTGATGATGAACAAGAAACTGGTCATAGTGTATACGACGAGGATCAAAAGAATGATTTTAGATTCTGGAACTTTAAAATAATGTGTGGAAAGATACCCGGAGAAGATGATGATCAATATGCCGATGATTGAAGAGCTTGCCAGTTGCAGGCAGAAAACCGAAACGATCGCCGTCTTTATCTCGTTATACTTATTCTCAATCCTAAATTTAGCGATAAAGTTGACCAGCGCGCTGCCTAGGCCCAGATCACGGAAAAACAAGAAAAAAAGAATGAAGGTTAGCACGGCAGAGAATAGGCCATATTGTTCAGGCCCTAGTTTTCTGGCCACAATGACCCTGGTGGCATAACTGAACAACGCGGCGATAAAAGTCATGCCGAATACTAAACCAATGCTTCTTAAGATCTTGCCCAGATGATTAGCCATACTTTTCTGGGAGAATCTTCCTTTTTAAAATTAATGAATTAGAACCTTTTTTTCCAATGTAATCTTTAAACTCCTTAACAAGCCCCTTTAATGTCACGAAAGTGCGGAGCAAGAAAAGAAACACCTGAAAATCAACAACGATTGATTTTTAGCTCTGAAAACAAATAGTTTTTTGTTTTCATGAGTGGTTTCTTCATTTCTTGAGCTATCCATCCTTTTAATGTATTTGAGCTACGAAAAGCTTTTAAAAGATAGATTTTCACAAGAATGAAGATGATCGTACGAGAGCGGTGCAGGGTAGACGATAGTGAACTCATTGAGTTATTTGATCTAGGAGAGTTATATCTCTCCCATTTTCAAGATCCCCGCCAGCCGCCGCAACAGCCGAAAGTTCCATTGGTTCTTTGTATGGGAAAAGACAGCAAGATGGTGCAGCTCAAACATAGCGCCCCTTCTTCTAATATGTACGAAGAATACTGGTACCGCTCCGGGATCAACCAGACTATGGCTGCTGAGTTGAAGTCTATCGCTGCCTCTGTATTGGAGACGATGCCATTAAAAGAAAAGGATATCGTTGTCGATGTCGGCTGCAATGACGGGACTTTAGTCAAGAATTATCCGAAGCATCTTACTATTGTAGGTTTTGATCCTGCTAAAAATTTATATCAATATTCTTCTCAGCACACCACTAAAACTATAGTCAATTATTTTTCAGCAGAAGAATATTTCAAGCACTTTCAAGAGAAAGCAAAAGTCTTGACCAGTATCGCCATGTTTTATGATTTAGAAGATCCTAATAGATTTGTAAGCGACGTTTATAAAGTTCTAGATCAAGAAGGTTTGTGGATTATCCAGATGAGTTATTTGCCCTTGATGCTGAAACAGATGGCTTTTGATAATATTTGTCACGAACATCTGGAATATTACTCGCTGCAAAGCCTAGCCTATCTCTTAGAACGGCATGATTTTAAGGTAGTAGATTGCCAGCTCAACGACATCAATGGGGGAAGTTATCGCATCTACATCCGCAAAAAAAATGCTAATCCTCTCTTATTCAGCACCGCGCAATACCGCGATGTCGCCGATTTCAGGGTGCAGAGCATTCTTGAATACGAAAAAAGCCTGAGATTGGACCGGCCGGAGACGTATTTCAACTATTTTGAAAAAATGAAGGAAATCAAACAGGAAACTCTTGATTTTTTACAGCAAGAAAAAGCAAAAGGGAAAAAGATATTCGGCTATGGCGCTTCCACCAAAGGGAATACTTTACTGCAATGGTACGATATCAACCATCAGAATCAGCTTATTGAAAAGATAGCCGAACGCAATCCAGACAAATGGGGTAAAGTCACCATTGGGACAAACATACCGATCTGTTCAGAAGAAGAAGCAAGAACAGAAAAACCAGATTACTTGTTTGTCCTTCCTTGGCATTTCCGTTACGAGTTCTTGAAACGAGAGACTGATTTTCTACAGCGAGGAGGAAAATTCATCTTCCCACTTCCCAAGTTCGAAGTTGTTGGCATAGATGACATCTAAAATGTCAAAACTCTTCATCTCCTATGTACTTCCTGCCTACAATGAGGAAGAAAACGTTCTTCTTCTGATGGACAAAATAACTTCTGCCATGAAAGATATCAAAGAGGAATATGAGATTATCTTTGTCATCGAAGGGACTGATCAGACCTATCCTCTTCTGCTAAAATATAAAGAAGAACATCCAGAAGTAAGCATGAGATTATTCTACCAGCCTGAACCTTTAGGGCTGACGTACGCCTTCAAGAAGGGATTTGAAAACATCGCAGAAGAAGCGACCCATGTCGTGACCATGGATGTGGATTTAAACCATAAGCCTGAAGAATTGCCTTTGCTTATAAAAAAAGCAAAAGAAGGCTACAATGTAGTTATCGGTTCCCGAGCGTTGGATGGGGCGCAGGTCATGAACGTTCCTGCTTGGAAAATAATGATCAGCAAATTTGCTAATACAGTGTTTAATAAAGCTTTTAATATAGAGGTTAAAGATAAAACCAGCGGCTTTAGGATGATCGATGCTGAAACCATCAAGGAAGTGGCGCCTTTAGTACAAGCTAAAAATTTTGAGGGATTGATGGAGTTTTTGTTGATCGCCAATTACCAGAACAAATCCATGGCCGAAGTGCCTATCACCTTAATCCATCGGCAGTTTGGGGAGACCAAATTCCATCTCTTTAAGACTGGAATAGATTATGCTAGATTGCTATTGAAGCAGAAATATAGGAAACGGAAGAAAAAAATAACAAAATAATGCTATTGATACGTAACTCATGAAAAAAGCGCTCATTACCGGTATAACTGGACAAGATGGCTCCTATCTGGCAGAATTTCTTCTCAAAAAAGGATATGAAGTGCATGGATTAGTGAGAAGGGTTTCAGTAGATACTTTAGGCAGGATAAATCATCTCAAAGATAAAATAATCCTACACCATGCCGATTTGATGGATCAATTCTCTATCACCAAGGTGATTAAGGAAGTACAGCCAGAGGAAGTGTATCATCTAGGGGCGATGAGTTTTGTCGGCACTAGCTGGCGTCAGCCCGTGCTTACTGGAGAAATCACCGGGATGGGGGTAGGAAGAATTTTAGAAGCGATCCGCTATGAAAATCCAAAAGTCAGATTTTACCAGGCCTCCAGCTCAGAAATGTTCGGCGCTGCTCCTGCGCCACAGCATGAAGAGACAAAATTTCATCCGCGCAGCCCATACGGAGTGGCTAAAGTATATGCTCATCATATGGTGGTCAATTATCGCGAGAGCTTTAACTTATTCGCTTGCAGCGGTATTTTATTCAACCACGAAAGTGAACGTAGAGGGTTGGAATTTGTCACCAGAAAAATAAGCCATGCTGTGGCGAGGATAAAACTTGGTGCGCAAGAAGTATTGGAATTAGGAAACTTATATGCGAAAAGAGATTGGGGACACGCCGAAGATTATGTCAAAGCGATGTGGCTGATGCTCCAGCAGGAAAAGCCGGATGATTTCGTCATAGCCACCGGGGAAACTCATAGTGTTAAGGAATTTGTAGATGAAGCTTTCAAAGTGGTAGGAATGCCCTTA
This sequence comes from Nanobdellota archaeon, assembly GCA_030697505.1. GTDB lineage: Archaea > Nanobdellota > Nanobdellia > Woesearchaeales > GW2011-AR9 > JACPIL01. Next base: position 71,565 of record JAUYPX010000026.1, read on the forward strand.
ACCTGGGAAGGAGAAGGCGTGCATGAAGTGGGCAAATTTCAAGGGAAGGTAGTTGTTCGGATCAATCCTAAATATATCCGTCCAGCTGAAGTGGATCACTTATGCGGCGATTACAGCAAAGCAAAAAAAATTCTTAAGTGGGAGCCTGCCATCAAGTTCTCGCAATTAGTTGAGAGAATGGTGTCAGCGGATTTGGAAAATGTCAGAAAAGAATTGGCTTATCACCGGCATTGAAGGTTTTGTAGGAAGTCATTTTTTCCCGGCGTTGCAGAAACGAGGATATTCAGTTTTTGGGACTACCTGGAAAAAGGAACTTGCAGACCATAAAACTATCTTTTACCTTGATCTTTCTGATCCTCAGCAGATCGAAGCGATGGTCCAAAAGATAAGACCGCGCTATCTGGCCTTAATCGCCGGGTTCAGTTCCATGCGAGATAGCTTCCAAAAACCAGAAGAATGCCTGAAGATAAATTATGAAAGCACGCAGCATTTTTTAAAGGCAATCAGAAAGAACAAACTGAAAACAAAAGTGTTGATCATCTCTTCCGCCATGATGTACTGTCCTTCAGATGAAATACTTACTGAAGCTTCAGCCATCTGCAATAGTTCTCCATATGCAGAATCAAAGATAAAACAAGAGGAGTTAATCAAAGAATTTCCCGAAATAGAAATAGTAGCAAGTAGAAGCTTCAACCACACTGGCCCAGGACAATTGGACAGCTTTATTGTGCCAAAATTAGCAAAAGGATTTGCTGAAACAAAGGAGAATAATATTACATTTGAACTAGGAGATATAGACTCAGAACGTGATTTTCTAGACGTCAGAGATGTCTGTGACGCTTATAGGATATTATTAGAAGAACCCACTGACCATAACATTTATAACGTCTGCCGTTCGCAATGTTTTTCAGTGAGACAAATTATCAACATTTTAGAGAAAAAGACGGGAAAGAAAGCAAAAATAATCATTAATCCTGAGGTTGTAAATCGTAACGAACGAAAAATAATTCTGGGAGATAATCGCCGTATTTTAAATAATACCTCTTGGAGACCGGTTATAAGTTTCGAACAGACCGTATATGACACGTATCTTTATTGGCAAGAGAGAAAAAATGAAGGAAAATGGAGCACTTACTGAATTTTAGAAATGTCAAAGAAATTCGACACCACTGGTGAACACCCCAGTAGCATGCCGGTCGAATTTCAGACCCTTCTTTTCAAGAAAAGAAGATTTTATAAAGGGAAGAATTTCTAAAAAAAAGATCATTCAAAATTCCACAGATCAAAATAAAAATGAGACCGCCGCTATGAAATTCCAAGTGTTGAAACCGACCTGTAACCTTCAAACTATTTTTGACGGTAGGGGCGGAATCTTTACCTGGGTTCCACAGGAAGCGATAATGGAGTTTAACCTGCTCTACTGCAATCCCGGAACGGTGAGAGGAAATCATTCCCATCCTGAGTTTACGGAATACTTTCTGGTTGTTGAGGGTTCAGGAGTGATGGTATTCAAAGAAACTCCAGATTCAAAAGAAGAAGTGGTTCACATGTCCCGCGGAGTTTGCACTCGCGCCGAACCGGGGGTTGCTCATGCTTTTCATGCCATTACTCCCGTCGTTGTGGTGGCTATGCTTTCCAAACCCTGGGACACTTGTAATCCGCCTATCGTCCATGAAGATGTTACTCTCAAAGGCATGAAAAAGTGAAAACAGTTGCTTTGTTTGGGGCGAATGGATTTGTTGGCGGTGAAATTCTTAAAGCATTTCATCAAGCAAACCAATCAGCGGATCAATCATCAAACTATTCTGTATCTTCCATAACTCGGGAGAATTTTGAGAATTTTATGGGTAAAAGCTACGACTATGTCATCAATGCGGCCATGCCTTCTGCTCGCTTCAAGGCAAAAAATGATCCTCTCTGGGATTTTCGCGAATCGGTGGAAAAAACGGCGAAAATGTATTATGGTTTTAAATGCAAGAAGTTCATCCAGATCAGTTCCATCTCTGCTCGCTGCCAGCCAGATACTATCTACGGCCGACATAAGCTTGCAGCAGAATCGTTGGTGGATGACGGCAATAGTTTGATTGTGCGTCTCGGGCCGATGTATGCTTCTACTCTTTCCAAAGGAGTCTTGATAGACATGCTCAGAGGCGGCAAAGTCTTTGTCGGAGCTGATAGCAGATATGCTTTTGCTCCATTATCATTTATCGGCAAGTGGATTGTCAATAACTTGGATCGTAAAGGGATCGTTGAAGTGGGGGCAAAAAATTCGATTGCTTTAGGAGAATTGGCCAGGAAGTTGAACCTTGATGTGCATTTTGAAGGAAAAGATGACCATCAAGAAATACTGGGCCACGAGAATGATTTTCCAGACGTTGAGGTGGTTTTCGATTTTATGAGGGAACAGCAGAGGAAACTGAAATGAAAAGGCAAAAAATCAAGGCCTGCCGCATTTGTGGAAATGCAGATCTGATTCCCTGCATCGACATCGGCGCGCAGTATCTTTCCTCAATTTTTCCTGAAGATTTGAACTATAGGGACAGTTTACAAAAATATCCTCTGGAAATTGTCCAGTGTTTGAAGTCTAATGGGGACCGATGCGGGGTGCTGCAGTTGGCGTATGATTGTGACCTCTCTGAAATGTACAAATATTACCCTTATACGAGCAGTTCCAACACCTCCATGCGCAAGATTTTAGAAGAGGTAGCCAATAGCGCCAAGGCGCTCCAAAACTTAAAACCAGGAGATACGATTCTTGATATTGGTTGTAATGATGGCACCTTGCTTTCCTTTTTCGAATCAGAGGAATTCAATTTGATAGGGATCGATCCTGCTCAAAACATTGAGAGCAAAGTCAATTCTTCGAAATTTAAAAGAGTCAAGGCTTTCTTTTCAGAACCATCTTTCAAAAGCGTGTCAAAGAAGAAAGCTAAAATAGTTTTTAGCGTCGCCATGTTCTATCACTTGAATGACCCGATCCAATTTTGCCGGGATATCAATTCCATTTTGGATGATCGAGGGGTAGTCATTATACAGATGGCTTATCTTCCTGCTATGATCAAAACCAATATGTATGACAACATTGTCCATGAGCATATCGCTTATTATGGAACTCAACATCTTAAATGGATTCTCGACCGGGCCGGCCTGGAAATTTTTGACGTAGCGCTCAATGATGTTTATGGGGGAAGTTTTCGCGTCCTTGCCAAAAAGAAAGGAGACCCGACGTATAAAATCACTGACCGGCTTTTGAAAAACTTGCAAGAGGAATTAGCAGGAGGGATTTTTGATAACCTTATCTATAAACGTTTCATGGAAAGAGTGGATTCCAGCAGACGTGAGTTGTGTGAAGTGATTGATAGATTAAAAAAAGAAGGAAAAAATATTTGGGTTTACGGCGCTTCCACCAAAGGGAATACTATAATGCAATATTGTGGGATCGGAGCTCGGGAGATAACTGCAGCCGCTGACTCCAATCCTTTTAAATTTGGGAAATATCTGATCGGATCGGATATTCCGATACGGGATGAAAAGGCCATGAGATCTGAAAAGCCGGATTATCTTTTAGTTTTGCCATACAGTTTTGTGCAGGCCTTTCAGGAGCGTGAATCAGATTTGATTCAGATGGGGACGCGTTTTATTGTTCCGCTTCCGGAAGTGAAAATTATCTAATAAGAATTCGCAAGAGTTTTTCAAAGAATCTCTAACCAGTAGTGAAAACAAAGATTCTTAATCTTTAAATAGAAATCTGGCCCCATCACCGGTTAAGAAAGTTGTGGTTACCTATGGATTGGAAAGTGCCGTTATTTAAAACCTATAATGACAATGATGACCTAGCGGCAGTCAGTTCTGTTATACGTCGAGGGACCTATTGGGCTATAGGGCCGGAGATCCAAGAGTTTGAAAATAAGATTGCGCCATTCATTGGAAAAAAATATGCGCTTTCTTTTAACTCTGGAACTTCTGCCTTGCATGCTCTTCTAGAAGCATACAACATAAAAGGAAAAGAAGTGATCGTACCTTCATTTACCTTTATAGCTACTGCCAATGCAGTACTGCTTGCCGGCGGAATCCCCGTTTTCGCGGAATCAGAAGATACCACCTTTGGGTTGGATGCAGAAGATGTTGAGCGAAGGATTACGAAAAATACGGTTGCTGTGATGCCTATCCATTACGGTGGTTGTGTAGCTAGAGATATCGAAAAAATTCGGGATCTTTGTGTTCAGAAGGGGCTTCTCCTGATAGAAGATGCTGCCCAATCATTCGGAGCGGCCATGAACGGCACTAAAGCCGGCTGCTTTGGCGATGCTGCGATGTTCAGCTTTTGTCAGAATAAAGTTATTACCACTGGCGAAGGAGGAGTAATAGTTACTGACTCTCAAAAGCTCTATGAGAAGCTAAAATTACTAAGGTCTCATGGGCGGGTCGAGGCAACCCAGGATTACTTTTCTCATATCGGGGATAACGAATATGTAGAAGCAGGATATAATTTTAGAATGCCAAGCATTTCTGCGGCTTTAGGATTATCACAATTAAGAAAATTTGCAGTGCTACAGGAGAAGCGAAGGCATAATGCCTCAATTTTAGATTGTGAACTTGGTAAGATAGATCCGCGCCTTCTTCGCATACCTTTTAGATCAGGCCGCTTTGAACAGGTATATCAGATGTATACGCTCTTACTGGAAAATAAAATAATCCGGGATGGATTGCAGAAATTCCTGGAGCAGAAAGGCATCATGTCTAAAATTTATTTTACGCCAGTGCATCTTAAAGAGTTATATATCAAGAGATCAGGATATCAGAAAGGCAATCTTCCGCGGACAGAATTATTGTCTGATAGAGTTCTTACCATTCCCCTCTATGCCGACCTAAGTCCAGATGATCTGCAGTACATCATCAATTCTATTGTTTCTTTCTGCGAAAAGGCGGCCCCATGACCTTGTCTGATGGTTATTTTGTGGAGGAAAAAGCAGGCATAAAGGAAGTTATGTCGGTGATAAATCATAACAGCATCAGGATGGTTATCGTGGCAGATCCTACGCGCAAATTGATAGGGGTCATTACCGATGGCGATATCCGCAGGGCTATCTTAAAGGGTTTTTCCATCAACGATCCTGTCGGCCTGATAGTGAATAGGGCCCCTTTTTTTGCTGCGGCAGATACTCCTCCGCAGGTACTTATTGAACAGTTTAGAAAAGAACGATACTTTGGAATTCCAATTGTTGATAAAGAAGGAAAGGTCATTGATATCGCCTTTCCTGATTCTGGCACCTTTTCTTTTTTGAGCGATAACCTACAAAAATCGCGCCGTCTTGAAAAGATACTGGTGATCGGCGGCGGAGGATACATCGGAAGTAATCTCGTCCGGAGACTTCTTAAGCAGAGCTACACCGTAAGAGTTTTAGATAAGTTCATGTATGGTGAACAATCCTTAGCAGATATCCGAAATGATCCCAAATTAGAAGTGGTCAATGGAGATACCCGGCATCTGGAAATACTAAGCCAAAGCATCCAAGATGTTGATGCGGTAGTTCATCTGGCAGAATTAGTTGGTGACCACGCCTGTTCCATCAATACTAAAGTGACGCAGGATATCAATTACCTGGCCACTTCGTTGGTCGCATCTGTCTGTAAGCATTATCAGATCAATCGCTTGGTATATACTTCTTCTTGCAGTGTTTACGGTGGATCTGAAGGTAATGAATTACTCTCTGAGAATTCAATGTTAAATCCTATTTCTCTTTATGCTAAGATGAAAGTGAATTCAGAGCAAGCATTGATAGCTATGGCGGACAAAAATTTTGGCCCTACCATCCTTAGGCTTGCTACAGTATATGGATGGTCAGACCGCCCACGATTTGATCTGGTAGTCAATACTCTAGCCGTCAAAGCATTGCAAGAAGGAAAAATCACCTTATTTGGCGGAGATCAATGGAGGCCAAATGTGCATGTGGCAGACGTCGCCAAGGCCATCCAGCTGGTGCTGGAAGCCCCTTTTGATCTTGTCGCCAATCAAATATTTAATGTGGGATCTGAAGATCAAAATTATACCATCTCTCAGCTAGGGGACATCATTAAAGCGGAGATCCCTACTGCCTCGATCGAGGTACATTCAGAATTAACTGATAAAAGAAATTATAAAGTTGATTTTTCAAAGATAAGAAACCAGCTTATTTTTAAGCCTGATTTTCAGATAGCCCATGCTGTCGCTGAAATCTCTAAGGCCTTTCAAGATAATAAAGTAGGAGACTATCTTAACCCTATATACCATAATCATAAATTTCTTCAAGAAAAACTTTCCTAAGTTTTAGTTGAGGACAATAGTTCTGCATATCTTTTCTTTTGAAAAGTCACGAACGAAGTGACTTGAAATTTCTCCTCAACTAAAGTTTGGAAGACCTGGATCATTATGTATTAATTATGTCTTCCATTATTTTGCCAGTTTCTGTCGGATCCAATACCTCATAAATAGTCACATCTTCATCTTGATACCTTACTACTGCAAATGTAGATATATCTCTTTGCATCAGCTGCTTTTCATAAGGGCCGATGATAATGTAATCTAACTTAAAAATAGGAGTTAACTCTTCCCAATTTACCGGTAAGGCGTGATAAGAATCTTTAATCTTCTGTTTAAATTCTGGCGGCATATAACATCCAGTATTTGAAAAGAAAGCCTCGAAGGTGATGAGAGAAGAAACTGTCTCTTCATAAGTTGAATAATTGAATTCTTTTTTTCCCCCTTCGAGATACTGTTTTAAACTATCTCGAGTAGAAGGACAGGGCTTATGTAAGAATACAAAGTTTTCTGTCGAAACATTAAGAAGCCGATATGCTACTAATCTTCGCATTATAACTTCTGAAATTGAAACTGATTCTCCTCGAGCACTAGGCACGTAGTTCTGGTTATGTGTATATATGGGAACTAAAAGGATCACATCCGAACTTAAGGTTAAGACCACCTCATCAGGATCAGTATTCTCTGTTAGCCACGTAAACGCGTTCCGCTGGTAATCAGGAAGAGAGTAAGAGGAGTACATAGTTGTAGCAAATGCCACCTGCCAAATAAGCCCAAATAAAAGGAAGAAAATCATAATCATTATTGGAAACTTCTGTACCATCTTTATCTTGGTTTGGCTAGACCATAAACTCATAGCATGAACTATAGTCAAGATCAGTACCGGCCAAACCGCAGCCGAGAGCCATTGCCGATGATCGAGCGAATAGCCGGTTAATACTTGTATATTCATAACTGCCAGGCTGGAAAATAACAAAGTGATTATAAAGAAAAAATTTTCCTTAGATTGTCCTAATTGTTCAACTCTTTTGTATGAGTAGTAACTATAACCTATGTAAAAGGCCGCCACGACTAATAAAAGCGCCGAATAAGGTAGGTCTGGAAAGTGGGTAAATTTTGCTCCACTTAATCTAAGAAGCAGAGCTGTTTTCTCGCCCAAATTATGGCGTGTAAAAAGTAAAAAATTAGTTATTCCAAAGGAGAACACAATTAATAAATAAGTCCCTATTTTCAATAGGCTATTTTTTCTCAGAACCGTAAAAGTAAGTAATAAAATTATGATGGCCATGACGGCATAGACAGTCCAATAATAGAAATAAGTAAAAAACAATAAGCCGCCGCTTATACCGCTCAAGAATACATATTTCCATTCTCTCTTCTGAAGTAAAAGTAATAAGAATAACAAAGCTAAAGCAAAGATAATAAAGTTAAAAAGAACCGGATAAAATCGAGAAAAATATCCTATCGGCTGAGCAATTTTATGGGTTAGGAAATAAAACAGGTTGGTTGCGGGGAAATATAACAGCGGCGCAGCCATGCAAGAGATTTTTTTATTTGAAGTTAATCGAAAAGCAATTGCATACACTAATAATGAGCCTATGAAAGGGAATATGAAAAAAGAAAAAATGTATATTGGTGTAAGCCCGCCTAAAATTATACCTAAGCCTCCTAAAACCATGGCTGGCAAAGGTCCTGCGTGAGAAGGAATTGTTTTGTCCTGCCATTCCCATATTGTAGACCTTGGAATCAAGTGCCCTTCTATAACATCATGCACATAACCAGCATAAAGCGCCTCATCAGTTAATCTACCGCCAACACCCTTCACGACAAGCGGTAAATATTCTACGCCTTCGTCTTGAAGTAGAGGTATCAGTATATGCGGTAAGAAAAAAATACTTCCAACTAGAAAAGCCACTAATATTCCATAACGATGTTCTAAAATTACTTTTAATATTTTATTAACAGATTTCATTTTCGAATAGGATTATATTGTTTTTCACCATATCATATAAAAACTTTTGCCCCTGAATTTCTTGCTTAAAAGTTATTTAAAATGTCTCTACAAAAATCATCTATCTTGAGCTGTAAAAATAACCTTGGGATCCCATACTTTAGATTCCGGTTTAGATTCCGGCCTGATCAACCCTGACAACGCTTGGTGTTCAATTAATTTCTGATAAATCAGTTCAGCGCCTTTATTATTTCCTTTCTTATTCCAATGGGGATTTAGCGTCCAATATAAATCATCTTTTTCATCGTGCGCTAACAATCCGGGCAGGAGATCGATAACCACTATATTTTCTTCTTCAGCCCACTTTAAAAATATTTTATTTGGCTTAGCAAAATCATCATAGGCTTTATTGGTAGCTGACCCTTCGTTAATTATATCTTTTTGCAGATCAGCATAAACCTGGAATTTTGCCGGGATAAAGACTATAGCAAAAGGAATATTGTTTTCCTCCGTGAATTGGTGCATTTCTTTGATTAAGGTAAAAGTCCTCTCCAACTTTAAATTGGTATCCTCGGTATAATTAACTTCATAAATATTAGAAATTCCGTCCCGATTATAAATTGTATCGCCTCCTACTAATTTCCCCAGCTTTGGGCCCATGATATTAACGGCGGTTCTTTCCGTCAGCCGGTAAGAATCTAAATTATTAAATAAAAAATTTCTAAACAGTTTCAATGGTTTTTGCTTGCTTTTTCTTTTAACGACTAACTGGCCTTCAGGATTAACTTCCCGTTCGCCTGAGACCATATTATCGTCAAAGTCATTGGGGTAAAAATGCAGTAAAACCATATCTGGCTTCAATTTTATCCCTCTGCTTTTAAGGTACAACAATTCTTGATCCGTCCCGTATCCAGGTACGCCTGCTTTCATAACTTGAAAATTTTTACCATTGCTATTCTCATTTAGCCTAACTTCCAATTGTTTAAGGAAGGTTTCATCTAATTCTGTGCCGTAAGCTCCCCAAACAAAAGAGTCGCCTAAGGCCAGTATCCTAAAGTCATCAATGTTTTTTTCAGAATATTCACGGTCATTCATCCCATCTGAATTGATTTTAAATTTAGTTTTAAATTCTGGCTTGATAAGTTCCCCACTTATCCCTGGGACAATTTTATAGTCCAATAAATCATCATTTTCATATAAGCCATCTGGATAACCATACAGTGCGGACACCCCTGATATCCGCACCCCTATTTCCAAAAAGACTAAACACACCATAGTAGTGACCAAAAGTAAAAGAATATTAGACAGTAACTTGTTCATTTTCTCTCCTAAAAAATAACATTATTTAAATATTTCGCATCACCGGGCTCGTGAAAAATGAGAATACGTAACTTCCTCAATCCTTCGCAACCGTCTCACTATCCCACTTATCTTTAGGGTTTTCCTCTCGTTTAATAAGATACTTTCCCATCATTACGTAATCTATTCCCGTACCCATCATGCATTTATACGCGTCATGCGGCGTACAGACAATCGGTTCTCCGCGGATATTAAATGAAGTGTTAATCAAAATAGGGACCCCGGAAAGTGTTCCAAATTCCTTAATAAGATCGTAGTAGGAAGGATTTTGTATTCTCCGAATAGTTTGCAGCCGTCCTGAACCGTCTACGTGAGTAACCGCAGGGATTTTCTTCCGCCATTCTTTCTTGACTGGATAGACCATCAGCATATAATCAGTTGGTTCAGGAATAGGCTGATCGCAGTCAAAATAGGTTAAGGCGTCGTCCTCGCAGACTACTGGAGCAAAAGGCCTGAATTTTTCCCGATGCTTAACTTTCTGATTTAAGATTTCCTGCATTTTTTTATTGCAAGGGTTGGAAAGGATACTCCTGGTTCCTAACGCTCTTGGTCCCCATTCCATTCTTCCTTGGAACCATCCTACCACGTTGTTTTCGTAAATTAGTTTAGCAGTAGTGGAGACCAGTTCTTTCTCATCGGCAAAGGCAGCGTAGGTAACTTTGTTGCTATCCAAAAAATTCTTAATTTCTGAGTTAGTAAAAGAAGGACCAAGATACGCAGTAGTTAAAGTGAAATTCCGCGGGTGATTGAGAATAGTATGATAAATATATGAAGCAACACCAATGCTATTTCCGCCATCAGTAGCATTAGGCTGGATCCATATTTTTTTAAAAGGAGTGTTACGAAGAATCTTACCGTTAGCTACACTGTTAAGAGCGACTCCTCCACCAATAATGAGGTTATCGCATTTGGTAACCGCATGAAGATGCTTCAGCATTTTGAACAGCACTTCTTCGGTTATCATTTGCAAGGCAGCAGCGATATCTTTATGGCGCTGAGTTACTTCAGATTCTGGTTTTCTGATTTTACCCTCTAGCAGCTTGCATAATCTCCTGGAAGGCATCTTATCTCCATAATGATAGGTAAAATAACCCATATCCATGCGGTAGCTTCCATCATCTTTAATATCGATGATCTTCTTTAGCTGGTGATAGTATTTATTTTCAGTTTTATTCATATTGCCGTAAGGGCTTAAACCCATTACTTTATATTCGGAGTTGTTGACGCTGAATCCCAAATACCCAGTTATGGTGGAATAAAGAAGTCCCAGAGAGTGCGGGAACTTAATTTCTTTCATCAAATGGATTTCGTTTCCTTCTGCCAATCCATAGGAAGTAGTGGTCCATTCCCCTACCCCATCTACAGTAAGCACCGCTGCTTTATCGAACGGGCTCACCAGAAATGAACTGGCAGCGTGGGCAAGATGGTGATGTATAAAAAAAACATTTCCTTGGTACTGTAATTTTTTTCGTATGGTTTTCATCACTCGCAGCTTTTGATTGATCCAAGAAGGAAGAGAACTGACAAAAGTTTTGAAACTAAAAGGAAACATTTCTAAATGCTGGGAGAGGATACGCTCGAACTTGAGAAAGGGCTTTTCGTAAAATCCGACAAAAGCAACCTCGTTAATAGTAATATGCTGGCTTTCTAAGCAATACCTGATTGCATTAAGAGGGAAAGAGGCATCATGTTTCTTACGAGTGAATCGTTCTTCTTCTGCTGCCGCCACAATGACTCCATCTTTCAGCAACGCCGCAGAGGAGTCATGATAATAACAGCTGATTCCTAGTACGTACATGGGATCCCCTCAAAATTGTTTATAATATTTCTCACGCTCTTGTTTTTTGATATTGAGATCGGACCAATAAGAATTTACTTTTTTAGAAGTTTTTCTTTCCAGGAAATGTTTTCCAAAAATACGTGCAACGAAAGAAGTAAGACCTACTCCCACCAGGTATACCAGGAGCAAGAGCATGGTATTTACAAAGGCAGTGATTTTTTCTCCAAACCCTTTCATGCCCTTCCCTACCGATTTCAAGAATAGTTTTGCCGCAGTCATAATACAAACTTTTGAATAAGACCTCCCAGAGCGGCGACGATCAAGATCGCTGCGAATACTTTCAGAAGAGCGGAAGTGGAATACGAAATCTTCCCTAATGAAGTGAGAATGTAAAACACTATCAAGGAAGACAAAATATAGCTGATGAAAAATCCTACTTTTACTCCTACTTTTTCAAGAGAGGAAGTATGCATGTTCATAAACTCTCTTTAACTTGATTTCTTTATAAATTTTTAGAAACAAGGGCATAAATGATCTAGAAAAGAGCATAAATGAATGGCGAGATAGCGCTGCTTTGTCCAAAGATTATCAAAACGCCCACAAAGACGAGCATGATTATAATGGGAGTAAGCCACCAGGCTTTCCGTTCCTTTAAAAAGTCCCAAATCTCAGCTAGAAATGATTTATTTCCTTCCATCTTACCGTAAAAAAGAGAGGTTATTTTTAAACGTTTCGACTCCGCGCAACTCATCTACTTTTGCTGGAAAGGATCAGGAGGATATGCTGCCGCTGCAGGAAGTTTGATCATTTCTTCTTCTACCAATGATGAAAATAAAACATCTGCGGCCAGCTTATGCCCTTCCCGATTGATATGGCCATCGTAAGGGAAATACAGCGGAAAAACAGATGATTCCTGGAAAGGTTCCAGCATCTCAACATATATTATACCATTCTCTTCAGCATATTTCTTCACTTTTTGCTGTGGAGCATCACTCTGCACGGCGCCTGGACTAAATCCAAACAGATGTCTTCCCAAACTCCATTCGTCGGGAGAAACTTGCACTCCGTAAGGATAGAGAGTTAAAATAAAAGTGATGTCATTCTTTTTACACAATTCACTAATGAGAGTTATGTAATGAAACGTTCTATCCCAATGTTCCTCTTCATCCTGCACCGGCAGATCTCTGAGAATAGCATACCGGTCAGTTTTGGGATCTCCTTGCGGCATGGTATTCTGCTTTCCTTCCTTTTTAACAAATCTGGAATCGATTAAATTCACCTTATCAAATATAAAACGATTTAGCTGCATCTTGTTTCTGATTTTATATAAGAGCGTGATTTGTTCTTTAATTCCGGAAACACGAATTATATTTCCTTCTTGGTCAAATTCTGCAGCTTGTTCTCGAAAGTAATCATCTTGGATGTCGCTCACATCCAAGTTTAGAATGACGATATCGGGCTGGTAAGATAGCCCTTTATATTTGAGCAAGAGGTATTCTAAAGTGGGGGAGTATGAGGTTGCGCCAGCGTTGATGACATCAGCATTGACTCCTTTTGCGTTTAGTTTCTGTTGTAATACCTCGCTAAAAGTCTCTTCTTTTTCCACCCCATAACCCCAGGTCATGGAGTCGCCTAACATCAAAATCCTGAGATCAAATCGTTCTTTTGGTAAAATTTCATCGTCACGAAAACCTTCAGCATTAATCTTCACCTTAGTGTCCCATTCAAAGGTAGTAAAGCGCGAATGGCAGTTAGGCGTATATGAATGTTCGTAGACTGCATCATCCTGCTTGCAGCTTTCGGGAAAAGTAACTTGTAAAATTATCTCAAAAATAACTGCGCAGAGAAAAGTAGTAATTACTAAGATAGCGATATTCTGCAGATATTTTCGTATTTTGTGATGCTTGAATAATGATGCCGCAGAACCAATCGAAATGACCGCAAAGAGTAATACTAAGGTTCCCATCGTAATAGCGGTATATTTTATGATGGAAAAAAATATGACCATGCTTTGATTGTAGCTTTCTGGGATAGAGATAAATCGTAAACCTACTGCGATAATGAAAACACCAAGAAGTACTGAGATCATTTCACTGATGGTAATTTTACGCATGCATCACCGAGAAGCGGAACTATTTTCCGGCTTTCTTCCAAAAGTTATCCAATAGCCTCCTTCGCGATTAGTGCTCCAGATCCAGCCAAGCTGTTTGTATAATTGCACGGGGAAGGAGGGGGGATTTTCTACTTTACTCCAGACTCCGCCAATATCAATAGCAGATTCAGAGAATAGTGAAGTTGAAGGGACGGTATGATTAAATTGTATGCCATTTTTTGTAAACCAATCGATAACTTCTCCCACCGTGTGGGTAGTTTCATGAGGGTGTAAATATTGGTCATTCCACCAGCCGCGAGCTCGTTCTTTATCTTCTACCTCTCCTATCTGCATCCTAATATATTTGTCTTTAACCGCATTGTTATTTTTAAAAATAGTTTTGGCTAAAAAAATACGTTTTTTTAAGAGAAGCCTCCCATACGAATTGTACAACCCAATGGCAACATGACCACCAGGTTTGACTAGCTTCATAATATTTTTAAACGCTCGGTAAGCATCTCCAGTATGATGCAGTACGCCCAAGCAGAGCACATAATCAAATTGCTTTCCAATAGCATCAATCTGCTCTGGATCAAGAATGTCTACTTTTTTAAGATTCCAAGAATCTAATCCTAGTTTTTCTTGTAAGGCTTTGGCCTTCTTTAAGGAACTATCAGAAAAATCAATACCCCAGACGCATTCTCGCCGCAAGGAGAGAAAAGCAGAAAGTTGGCCGGTACCAGTACCGACATCGATAACAGAAGCATTTTCCGGAATACTCCGGTCAAGTATTTTAGCAAATGAATAAGCAGCTAAAGAAAGATCTTCCTTACTGTTAAATCTGGCTAAGTCGTAGTCTGGAAAAGGCGTTTTATTGTAAAACCCTTGTACTAGGTTGCCTATCTTTGTGGTCATGTTAATAAGTCTTGAAGAATGTATTTATAACATTTATGCTACTGCACTATTTATCTACCTTGTAAACGGTAAATTCGGCGTTGCTATACACTAGCTGAGCATAGTCTTCTATTTCACGATGAGAAATGTTTTTTTCATAAGGACCCAAAATAATGTAATTAACAACGTATCTGTGGGTTAATTGCTCCCACTCTTCTGGAAGATTGGCATATGTTTTGAAAACTCCTTCTCTGAAATCCTTGGGAATGGTGCATCCTTTACTTCTGGGAAATGATGCCTCAAAAGTGAGAAGATGGGAAAATGCTTCTTCAAATAAAGAAGAATTATATTTCCCATCCTTAGTGCGTTCAAAACTCATCATTTCACTAAAAGCGCAAGGATTATTGAGAAATAGGATGTTTTCCTCGGAAACGCCCAACAGTTTATAAGCGATCAATCTTCGTGCGATTATTTCTGGAATGGGAATCGGTTCTACCACTGCATTGGGTATAAAATTATTGTTGTGAGTATAAACTGGAACAAGGAGGACCATTTCCGAGCTTAACGAGAGGATCACTTCATCTTTTGCAGTATGGTGGTTCAGCCATTCAAATAATTCTACTTGAGGACCAGAAAGTGTGTACACTGAGTAAGTATTATAAGAAAATGTTACCTGCCAAATAAGTCCAAATAAGAGCAGTAAGCCGATAAAGATAAAACTTGAGGATTTAATTATTTCTTTCAAAATCTCTCTTTTGAAAAATTTTTTTTCTGTAAAATTCAAAATATATATCCCTGCCAGAACCAGTGCCGGCCATATAGCTGTGGTCAACCAATGGCGAGGATTGATAGTGTACCCCATAATCACTTGCACATTCATGGCAACTATTCCTGCAAAAATTAGTATCAGCAGAAAATAAAAACTAGTTTCATTCTTTTCTTCTTTATTATTTCTGTCTTCAGACCTTTCAGATCTTTCACAAGCAGCGTATGTTAATACTATCACTATACTCAGAAGGAAAAGAGTTATGGGCCAATCTGGACTTCTAGTAAAGATAGGGTTAAGCCGGTGTAGTATTTCAGCCCGGTTAGCAATGGTGCTAATTGAGTTCAAGAAAAACGTTGTTCCTATTACTGCAGTTACTAGCCCAGATAAGGTTATTTTTTTGAACAGAGTAAAATCTTTTCTTAAAAGAGAGGTTATCCATATCAAACTTATAAAAATTATGTAAAAAGTCCAATAATAAAAATAGGTGTAAAACAATAATCCTCCTAAAATTCCGCTGATGAGAGCAGCTTTCCATTTCTGTTTCTTTAAAAGCCACCAAACCGCAAGCAAAGTTATAGCAAAAATAGGAAAATCTACTAAAACTGGATAAAAGCGGGAAAAGTAACTTATAGGTTGAACAATCTGATCGTTGAAGAATTTAAGCATATAAGTGGGAGAAAAGAACAGCAAAGGAGGAGCGATAAGAGAGAGCGTTTTGTTTTTAGTCAGCAGATATGAAAGGGCATATATCAATAATGAGCCTATGAAGGTAAAAAAGAAATAAGAAAAAATATAGGTGTTTACCACTCCACCCAATAACCAGGACATCACTCCTAAAATAAGGGAAGGAAAAGGAGAACCTGCATGCGATAAGATCGAAGTATCTTTCCATTCTAGGATATTAGAACGGGGGATGAGATGCCCTTCTGCTGCTTCCTGCACATAGGCAGCGTAAAAAACTTCATCAACGCCTCGTGCATCCACACCTTTCACCACCAGAGGAGAATATATCCTAGAATCCTCCTGGAGCAAGGGAATGAGCAAGCTAGGCAAAAGAAAAATAAGCCCAATCAGCAATGATACTATTAATGCCGCTCGATGTTCCTTTATCTTTTTGTAATGATGGTGCAATCGTTCTTTCATTTTTATAAACATGTACCTTAAAGCTTAACTCTCATAAAGAACAAAACTTAACCTCAATTTTTAAAACCTACCTTCAAGAATCACTTTTCTTTGCCACAATGACCACTTGGGTAAAAAAATCTTTAGCTCCAAAGTAATAGTCTACCACCGAAAAACCGGCTTTACTAAATATCTCTGTTGCATGCTTCTTAGAATTGATCCTGGATACTTCTGGAGGATGTAGCTGTATATTTCTTCGTAAGATTTTATTGAGAATGAAGTGAAGCGCATCAAGAGTGTTGGTAGTAGACCCGAAGGTTGGCGGCCAGAATATTACCAACTTGCCGTCATCTCGCAAAATTCGCTTAAATTCAGAAAGGATAACCTTTATTTCATCTTCACTAAAATGTTCCATAACCCCTTGATTATAGATGCCATCAAAAGTTTTGTTTTCGAAAGGAAGATTCAAAATATCCCCTAAAATCACCTTACATTTATCTCCATGATTTTTCTTATAAATTTCTAATGCATTGGAAGAATTATCAAGAGCCGTTATGGTAGCATAATCCACTATGCATATATCTGCATACCCTCCTCCGCAACCGGCATGAAGAAGTGTTGAACCTGAAGAGAAGTTTTTTTTAATAAAATGGTCAAATATATTGGTCATAATATATTTTCGATAAAACTTTGCTATCCGGTCATAGATATTGTTACTTACCTTATTTTTTTCTGACCAGTACGAGTCCCACCCCTGGGCTGGTTTATCATCGCTGTTCTCTTTTTTTTGTTTTTCTTTTTTTGCTGAGACCATGGCCTAATTTTTCATATAATTTTTTTGTAGGAAGTCTTTTTATGCTTTTTGGTATAAAATGCTCCCTACTTCTCGATCTTAAACAAAAGCACGAATACGAATGGTATTGTAAGTAAAGCTAACAACAAATCTAAATATAAAAATAAAAGCCCAATCATATGAAAAATCTTATTACTACCCTGCTTGGGATATTCATCAATATTCAAATCCGAATACTTCCATCCTATCGAAGATCCCCAAAAGACATGGGTCAGATCTATGCTTTGAAATATCGCGGGAGGTACGGCTATAGTTCCTTGATGAACAAAAAAATGATGATTTGCATCTACCTCACCAACATATCTTAAATGTTGTTTCAAATAATCAGATAAACCTTCAGCAAATGAATTTACCCGATCATAATCTTCACGTTTCCATCCGCAGGTTGTGTCTCCGCTGCACTCAATGTAATACAATGGCACTTCTACTTTGGGAGAAGCAGAAGTTCCAATTTCGTTTAGTAATGCTTGGAAATGCATTCCGTTCAAATAATGTCGCTCGTGTAATATCCAAGAATAACTTCCATAGTAAATGCGTGGATCCATAATGATAATAGCATTTTTAGGAATATTCTCGACAACATATTTCCTCAGTTCCATGCTGGCTGTTTTTTTAGATATAATTGATTGAAAGTAAATAGAGGATATAGCCATTATCATAAAGATAATAATAAAAATTACCAACGCCGAACGCAGATTAAACCTTGTAATAAAGATGCGGCCTTTTTCTATAGAATAACCGGCAAACAAACTTAAAACTAAAGGAACCCAGAGATAATGTGTAGCACTGCCCGTAATTCCACCTACATAAAACAGTAAAAGCAACGCTGAAAGCAGTAATAGGAACGGGCCAGATCTTCTCTGAGGAATCACCAAGAATACTCCAATTATCCCTAATGTTACTATGATCGGATCTGGTATAAAAAACTTAGCAAAAAAACGTTTTAAAAAACCCAGCATGGTAGAAAAATTCCATGGATCTACTTGGGAAGTTTCCGGATGAAACTGTGCTCCGATACCCAGCAACGTAGAAACAGTATTTTCTGTTTTTCCATTATTCTTAAATTCTAAATAATTGTACATGATAGTCGGCATGAGAAGCAAGAAGACTATAGCTAGACATCCTAATATCATCTTAAGCAGCTTTATATCGAATATATTTTTATCAAATAAACTTTTATCCTGTTCTTCTTTATAATCTTGACCACTTTTAAGATATCCTTTAGTGTGGAGAAAAAAAACCAATGCATACACTGGCACAAATAGAAGTGGTAAAATTTTACAAAGAACAGCCAAAGTCAGGCAAGCGGTAGAAAGATAAAGATAATTCCTCTTTCCGTCAAGGAAAAATAAGAAAAAGTACATGCTTAGTAAAGCAAAAAAGAAAGCAACCATGTCTGATTCAGTATTATTTTCCAGCACATACCCGGAAAGAGCAAATAAAAAGGAGCTGAATAAAGCTGCCTTTCTATTCTCAAATAGCTTTAAAGAGCATAGATAAATAAGGATAACCGTGAGAGAACCAAAAATAATAGAAGGAAATCTAGTAGAGATTGCATTTACCTCACCAAATAAGATATAGCCAAGATCAGTAAGGTAAGAAAAAAGTGGGCCACCTTCTACCGTACTTAAACGCTGCGCTGAGATTATCTTCCAGGGAAGAAGAGAATAAACAATCTCATCCGGGACAATTTCAACCGCCTGAGCAACAATTAAGCGTAAAATGAAGGCTAGAATAACTACCACAAAAAGAATCAGAAGTGTTTTTTTTATTTTCATGATTATCACTTAATCAAACAAACAAATATACGGGGACTCTCCCGGAGCAGGATTATTAGCCGCGGAAAGAGTTCCACCAGCACCTGAGCAGCAATTGGAGAGTTCTCTGATCTTTGAACAGAATTGCTCTCCTTTTTCATAGCATTTTTTTTCCACACATTTCGTATAACCTTTTTTCCCCACATTTTGTACCGCCATTAAGGAAAAGATTACCATCAAGATGATAAGAAAATATAAGCAGCCCAGTAATAATTTCTGAGCAAGTTTCAAATCATTAAATTTATTGCCTGGCTTATCCATTTAATTCACCTTAAATAAAACTACATTTTCATTAGAGTAAATAGGCGTTAACTTAGTTGAAGTTAAAAATTCCTGGTAGCGTACCGGAAGCATAGCTTTTACCTCATCTTGGCCAAATTTATCGCTTAAATATTTATAATCCATATTTTTATTGATCATAAAATATTCATAATTATTGCTTAGTAGGAAAGAATATAACTCATCGTGATTTTTATAAATAATCTCCTTTCTGAAGTCCTTTACCTCCTGGCACCAAGAGCAGCTAAACCGGCCATACCCAAATACTAGCTTGTCGCGAGGCGCATATAGAAATACCTTGGAATTAAGAGGAATTTGCTTAAAAAGCTCAGCATACAGAAATGGTTCCTGCGCGTTAGAGAACGATCCGGAAGTCGGCCAGATAGAAGTATTAGCTTCATATTTGTGCACCCCAGAAGTTAAGATCGCCCCTGCCACTATAAGCATAGTAAGAGCTACTTGCAACAACTTATTTTTCTTAAAGGTATTGATAAAAACGTAAGTTCCTTCTGCCGCTATAATAGAAACCGGAATCGCCAGCAAAAACCAGGCTCTAAACGCATCTCGAGCTATGGAAATCGGAAAAGTCATCCCGTTTACCACCCAGAAAGTATAGATCAGCCAAAACAGGACCACTATCCTCCAACAATTTTCTTGAGAGACTAAAGAAGAACGGTATTTGAAGACTAGATACGCTAATCCAAATAAAGCCAGGATACTAAGAACAACACCTATTCCTATCGGAGCATTTATCATATTATTTGATTTTGCCACAAAAAAATCTCCAAAGGTATATGCTCTTGATCCTGATCCTCCAGGATGAGTTATAGCTTTAATTACGGAGAAAAATTTTCCAAAGAAGCTAAACCCCGCAGTATTAGCCACAGCTTCCACACTTGAATTTGAAACCATGGTCTCTCGAAGTGCAACCGGCACCCTCACATAGGCACCAATAAAAAATTGTAAAGAATATTTATGTATCATCGCCATCCACCAAAACAGAGAAAGAACCATCCCGCCAAAAATCCCTGCAACGTGATATTTCAAAAAACGATAGTGGACAACTGATGCTACCAATGCATAAATCAAGAGCATAGTGGTAAGTTTAATCGGTTGGGAGAGATTCTGGGTTACCCAGATGCCCGCGACCATCACTGCTAAGATTAAAGCCCATTTTTTATTTTCAAATGTCTTGTTAAAGGCATACAGGGCTGGAAAAAGAAGAGTAATGGTCATAGAGTGAGCCCAAATAAAATGGGAAAGATAGGAAGGAATAACTGCTAAGAAGAAAGTAGCGGCAAGAGCCTTGGTTTTATTCTGCATAAAACTATTCGCAAAAAAATAAAAGAAAAAGAATCCTAAAGAAATAATCAAGGCATTAAAGAACTTTATAGTCCAATTAAGGTCTTGGGAAGTTTGGTGTAAAACACCCATCAGAACATCATACGCAGGAGGATAGGGATCGATGTAGGAAAAAAATGACTCCGTTTCCTGAGCAGTAGTAGTAATTGGATTATATGCATCTTTGTGGAGAGCAACATATTTAACTCCAACAGAATGTCCCCAGGGATCTTCATCTTCAAGATAAGGATAGGCAAAAGCTCCTGAAGCATAGACATAAAGAGAAACTGCAAAAATCAGTAAAACTGCAGCAACAAAAAGATTGCTTTTAGTTAAGGTTGGCTTAGGGATTTTGGTCGGAAATTTGAAACCATGCTTCTTACAGATTGTAAATCCTGCATATAGTGGAACAATCAAGCTCAACAGGAGGAAAATTTTCCAATCTAAAGGAATGCGAAAAAAATTAATGATTATGGAAAGGATGGCAAATACGCCCAGGCCAATTCCTATATTCATAATATGCCGCTCAAAAAGATCAGCTTTTGGATTTGCAGATTTAGAATATATAAAATAAGTAAGAGAAAAGCCAAAACCCCAAAGATAAATGAAAAATAATAATATGGTTATAACGCTTATCATTATTTTTAATCTCCCTGCTCGCGACTATTTAAGTTTATCTGTGGCAAACTTTTCATATTCTCCATCTATAAAAATCCTGCACCACAGCTCTATATTTAGAAGAGACCAGATCCGCGCCGCATTGACTAGATCTCTAAGGCCGTCGCTTTTACTATTACAATGAGTATCCAGCAATTTTCTGACATATTTTTGATTGAATATCCCTCTATTCCCAGTTCTCTCATCTAATAAAACTGAATAAACGTATCGTTTCAAATCCTTGCGGATCCATAAAGAGAACGGAGTAGGGTACCCTTTCTTAGGTTGGCGGTAATGTATAGAAGGCAGATCTTTTCTCATGCTCTGTTTTATTATGTGTTTAAGTTCATGATGGTGCAATTTAAATTTCAGAGGGACAGAATTGGCAAAATCCACCATCTCATTGTCGCAGAACGGGACTCTTGCTTCTATCGAATGGGCCATCCCCATCTTATCCTCACAGACCAGAAGCGAAGGAAGGTACGTTTTGAGATATAAGTATTGGGCCTTATCGGCAGAAGAAGTTATATCCTTGCGTTGAAACTTTTCAAGTACAACGGTGGTATTTTTATTTTGCAGAGCGCCATAAAAAGATTTAGACAATAATCGTTTACGATGCTTTTTGTTGAACATGATGAATAGGCCATGCTTAACTTCTTCATCAAAAAGAGGGAAGAACATAAAATAAAGGCTGCGCGGCAGTTCGCTCCAGGTAAAAAAAGAAAAGAATTTCAGGGCCATAAAGGGATTTTTCCTGACCAGATCCTTAAAATAAGCGACCTTGTAAACTGGATACCCGGCGAATAGTTCGTCGCCGGCATGGCCGGTGAGCACAACTTTGACGTGTTGAGATACTAATTTCGAGACTACATCTTGAGAGATGACCGGTATTCCCGTCTTTGGCTCGTCAAGATGATAGAGTATTTTTTCGATGTTTGACAAAAAATCTTGAGGGGAGATGGTTGCTTCGTGGACCACGGCGCCGATCTTTTTGGCCACTAACCTTGAACCTTTTGTTTCATCATAAATTCCACCTTCTTTAAAAGTGCCGGTAAATGTCTCTATTCTCTTCTTACTTTTTCCTGCGGCAAAAGTGGCTACTGAACTTGAATCAAATCCTCCGCTTAGATAACTGCCCAAAGGAACATCGCTGACCATGTGCCGAGTTACTGACCTTGATAGTATTGACCTAAATTCGTCATAATAATCTTCCACTCTTTGTTTATCGCTCTTCTTATAAGAAGCATCCCAATATTGAGTGATCGATACTGCCCCATTTTGCACCAGAAGATAATGCCCTGGAAGGAGCATCTTTACCCCTTCAAAAAAAGTTTTTTCATCCATGATATTCTGAAAGGTGAGATATTCTGCCGCTGCTTGCATATTCAATTTGCGAGGGAACTGTTCATCAGCAAGAAACGCTTTGATCTCAGAAGCAAACATAAACCGTTTTGCCTGGTCAAAATAATACAACGGTTTAACTCCTACCCTATCCCGGGCCAGAAAAAGAAGATCTTTTTTTGCATCCCAGATCGCAAAGGCGAACATTCCATTGAACTTTTGCACACACTCCGGGCCATGCTCTTCATAAGCCCGTAAGATCACTTCCGTATCGCTTTTTGTTTTGAATCTATACTTATTCTCCAGTTCTTTTCTGATCTCTTTATAGTTATAGATTTCCCCGTTAAAGACGATAACTGCTGACCGGTCATCATTATAGATGGGTTGCTGCCCGGTTTTGAGGTCGATGATGCTCAGTCTTTTATGTCCCAAGGAAACATTCTTATCAGCAAAAAAACCTTCTCCATCCGGGCCTCGATGGTCCAAAAAAGAAGTCATCCTTCTCAAAAGCTTGATATCCTTTGGTCCATACCACCCGGAAATTCCACACATGATAGTCTTCTCTCCTTCTCTCCTTTACGGAGTTATCTTCTTGCTCCTAATGCCATCTCTAGCCCTGTTTTCGTTTCTGCTTCTCCGTATGAGAGACAATAAGTTCGCTGACAAATCCCAATCCAAATAACTGCAAGCCCGCCACCAATAGAAAAACCGTCAGTAAGACTAAAGGCACACGGGTGCCTACTGCCTCTAAAGCCACAAAATTGAGATACAAGACGTAAATTCCGCATAATAATCCAAAAGCTATCAAGAAAGCGCCGAGAGAGCCAAACATGCGCATCGGCCTCTTGGAAAAAGAAGTGAGAAACTTAATCACCAGTAGATCTAAGAACCCGCCCGGTATTCTTTTTAATCCTATCCTTCCATATTTAGATTTTCCAGATTTTCGAGGATAGAACCTAAGCGGCACTTCTTTAATTTTATATTCCTGTTGTGCGGCTAAAATGACAAAATATCGATGCCAATCTGAACGCATCGATTCAATATTATAATATACTTCCTTACGAAATGCCCGCACCCAGCCGACATCGCGGAAATGTACCTTAAATAAATGACGCACCAAAGCGTTAAAACTTTTAGAGAGAATGGTTTTCAATAAACCCTGCCGTTTATTCACCCTCCAGCCTATCGCTACGTCATATCCTTGTTCTAAAGCATTGATCAGCTTAGGGAGATCTTCCCGAGGATGCGATTCCAGATCAGAAGAGGTAAAAAAAATGATATCGTAACGGGCATTTTCAATGCCGGTGATCATGGAAGAGGTAAGGCCGCGATTCTTGCGATGAGAAATGATCCGTAAACGTGGAAATCGTTTCTGTAGATCTTGCAGTATTGGCAGCGTTTTATCTTTGCTAGCATCATTAACAATGATTATCTCTCCGGAATAACTATTTTCTTCAAATGCTAGGTTCATCTCGGTTACAAATTCCTCAATACACCCCTGTTCATTATATGCAGGAGCTACTACGCTGATTTTAGATTTCATCATTTGAAGGCCATTCTTACGATTTTACCTTAAACAACCACATATAAACTTTATGATTATGAGGCACATAGCCTTAGAATCAGCCTGAAGAAAAGAGTAGAATATTACAGAGATCACCCGTTTTTATTTCGGAGCTGTCCGGCAATCCATTGCTTTGTTCTTTCCAACCCTTCATCAAAAGTTATTGATTCCTTGAATCCCACATTTTCTATTTTTTTAGTGCTGGGTATGGGCTTAAGATTTTCTCCCAACCGGGGAGCGATAAATTCTGGCCTCATCCCGGGAGGACCGTACTTAGATATCACTTGATTGGCTAATTGCAGCACACTGATCCTATTTCTAGATGCCACATTGTAATCCTGGCCGATCGAGCGGTTATTTTTATATAAAATGAGGTTGGCATCAACTGCATCATCCACAAAAGTGAAACATCTGATCGCTTCACCGGTGCCGCATACTTGGGGAGGCAGCCCTTTAAGGACCCGCGATAAAAAGATACCGACTACCCCCGCTTCACCAGTATAATCCTGCCGTGGTCCAAAGACATGAAAATAACGCAAGACGGTAGCTTTAATGCCGTAAAGCCGATGGTATAATAAGAAATATTTTTCTGCTGCCAATTTGCTTATACCGTACACAGTAGAAGGATTCATAGCGTCAACTTCTTCAAAAGGCTTGTCGCTGCTGCCAAAAACTGAACCCGTGGAAGCATGTATTATTCTGGCATCGCTCTCGCTTTTTCTCATGATTTCCGCGATATTAAAATTTCCGACCACATTTGTTTGAACATCGATAGTCGGGTCTTTTAAACTGACCACCAGTTTGGAAGCGGCTTCATTAAAAATGATATCGCTTTCTTCGACCCAGGGCTTTACCTCCTGATAATCCTTAATATCAGCTTTGACGAATGTAAATCGCGGATCGGTTTTCCAATGAGCTATATTATTAAGGCTGCCATTAGTGCCGGCGAGGTTATCATAACAAATCACTTTTTCAGCACCTAATTCTAACGCTTTATCAACTAAATGACTGCCTATAAATCCGGCTCCGCCGGTTACCAAGACTACTTTATTTTTAAATAGGTCCTTATTCATGGCATTTGCTCATTCTCTTTACTTAAACATTCATTAACCTTCTCCGCTACATACCTAATCTGTTCTTCAGTCATTTCAGGATACATGGGCAAGGAAACTATTTCCTTTGTAATCTTCTCGACCATGGGAAAATCTCCCTCTTTATATCCCAAAGAAGCATACGCCGGTTGCAGATGTAAAGGAGTGGGATAATTTATGCCGGAACTGATTCCATTTTCTTTTAAGAAATTAATTAATTTTTCCCTATTTTTAACCCTGATTACATATTGGTGATAAACGTGTTTATGATTCTCAGGAACATGCGGTAGAATAATTCCTGAAGAGCTGAGATACCGATGGTATAATCGCGCATTTTCAATCCTTTGCTGATTCCATCCCTGAAGATGCTTTAATTTCACCGTAAGAACCGCTGCTTGAAGACTATCCAGCCTTTCGTTATATCCCTCCAGTTCATGGATATACTTTTCACCCGGCTTTCTGCCATGGTTTCGTAACATCAATATTTTTTCTGCGATGGGATCATGGTTAGTGATGACTGCTCCGGCGTCTCCAAAAGCGCCGAGATTTTTTCCTGGAAAAAAACTAAAGGTTGCGGCATCGCTGTAAAATCCTGGAGGATTGTTGTTGTACAGGGCACCATGCGCTTGCGCAGCATCTTCTATGACCTTAAGATGGTGCTTATCGGCAATTTTTCGTATGCTTTCCATATCGCACATCAAACCATTCAAATGAACCGCGAGGATAGCTTTCGTATTTTCAGTGATTGCTGAGTCTATTTTTGTGACATCCAGCAGCTGGGTCTTTTCTTCGATATCGACAAATTTTATTTTCGCGCCAACTTTTGAGATCGCTTCTGTCGTCGCTATAAAGGTATGGGGGGCAGTTATTACCTCATCGCCGCCCTTGACTCCGCAAGCTTCCAGTGCCAATGAAATCGCGCTGGTGCCGTTGCTGACGCCAATGGCATGTTTAACCTGGCAATAAGCCGCGAAATCTTTTTCAAAATGGCCGATCTGCTCCGACATGATGAAGGAACAATCATCTACTGTCTTTTTAATAGCTAGATCCAGTTCATCCCGTATTTTTGAATGCTGTAATCTTAAATCTGCTAAAGGAATTTTCATTGCACCAGCTTCTTTTTGAGCTTTAGGCAGATGCCGTATAATTTTTGCGGGATTTCCTGCAACCACACAATCATCTGGAACATCTTTAGTAACCACCGCTCCTGCACCGACTATTGAATTTTCCCCAATCGTTACCGGCATAAGGGTGGCATTGCTGCCTATTACTGCATTTCTTTTAATTACGGTAGATTTCCATTCTTTATCCGAACCGGTCCTTCTTTTAGAAGGAGGATGCAGATCATTTATAGTCATGACTCCATGACCGATAAAAACATTATCCTCAATGGTAACTAAGGAACAGATAAATGAATGAGAAGAGATAATGACATTATCTCCTATTTTAGTGTTGTTTTGCACTTCCACGTAAGAGCCTATTTTAGTATTTTTTCCGATCTTTGTCCCATATACATTTGCAAATTCCCACACCTGTGACCCTTCCCCGATTACTGAATCTTTAACTATTGAGGTACCCGAAATTTTCACTCCGCTGGTCTTTTCCATGTCTCTTTTTCTAACTGTTATCTATTTTTCTTATTCTATCTTATTCTATTTTGCAGATCTCATGATTTTGCGCCGACTTTATGGCCAGCAAACACATCTTTGTGGTAAGGATATTCTCAGCAGAAAGATTGGAATGCACTTCTTCGCCCATATTTTTTTTATTGCAAAGATGGACAAAATATTTTAATTCTTCAAGCAAAGGCTGGTTTTTTCCGACCTGCGGATCACGAAAGGTTTCCTTCTTTTCTGTTTTATCTTCTTGGACCACCAGAGGGTGTCTTTCAATGACTTGATCTAAGAAATCAAGATAGAGTTTTTCTTTAGAGCCGATTATCCACATATCTCTTTTCTTCAAGGGATGGCAGCAGCTAACCTCAAGATGGGCGCTAAATTTCCCATAGTCAATGGTTATGACGGAAGAATCTTCATTCTGTTTAGAGATCAAATGCGAATTTCGAGCATAGATATTTTGCGGGCTAGGCTCTAGCAGGGTATTCAAAAAATCAATAAGATGCACGCCTAGATTAAAAATAACGCCTGAATCCTTACGCGGCGGGACCGTAGAATGGATGTACCTGCCGGAGATGTAATGTATTTCACCGATCTCTGATAACAGCTCTTTCATCCTGTTGATGAGGGGATTAAAGCGAAGAACGTACCCTACAGAAAGGATAGCTTTCTTTTCCTGGGCCAGCTCCATCAATTCCTGCACCTCCCGGTATTCAAAACAGAGCGGCTTTTCTACAAAAATATGTTTTCCCTGCAGAAGACATTCTTTAGCCACTTGGTGATGAAGGGTGGTGGGCACCACTATGGTTACTGCATCGACGAAAGGAAGCATCTCTTTATAATTTTGAAAAAATCGGATATTGTGCTTGGAGGCCAGCTCTCTCTTGCTTTCATCGATATCTGCAAGAGCGACCAGATGACAAGAGGAGATTTTAGATAAGTCTCGGAGATGGTTTTCGCCCCATTTTCCCGATCCTATTATTCCTATCTTAACCACTCTTAACCACAACTAACCTCAAAACCCTTAATTTAAATAGATTATGATTCTAAGACCTCATATTTATAGATGGTCACACCTATGAATTTCCTTTCCTCTTTCAATTCGTATAACGAATCCAATCGCAGTTTAAAATAATCTTTGGTGTGAAAATTATGGCTTAAAATTAAGTAAGCATCCCTTTTTTCTGAAGCTCTTTCTATCAGCAAGTAATCATCCTCACCTGGTGTTATCAACCGCACTTCTTCAACATTGCCGGAATAGTAGTAATCAAAACATAACTTAGCTATAGTGGCGCGATGAAGAAAGAGCACGTCTGCCGAAGTAGCATGACTTTCTATGTACTCAGCAGCTTCATGAAATTGTTCCTTGGAATCGATATCATAATAAGTGTATAACTCCGCTGAGGCGCTTATCACTATAAGGATGAAAAACCCAGTTGCCAGGCTATTTTGTTTTATTCGCAATAAGATTCTAGAAAGTAGGATGTAACCTAAAGGAAGCAGAAAGAAGCCGAACCTGATGATATGGACAGATGAAAAAAAATACCTGCTCCAGATAAGATCCATCATGATAAAAGAAAGCAGCAGCAAAGAGATTATTTTTTGGTTTGAAAAATAAGTGAAGATGCGTTTAAGATGGCCAATCAATATGTTCAAATTAATTTTATCGGCCATGACCAGATATAAAGTTATGAAATAGAATAAACCGAGAAAAGCTGCGACAACTACCGCCAGGGGAAGTAAATCAAAGCCTAATTTTTCAATCAATTTTCCCCCAAGGGATTTATACAGGAGAGGAAGCTGATAAAAGGCCAAGATGTTGAGCCAGGGTAAAAAGAGCAGAAAGACCATCAAAAGAGCTAAGAAGAACTTTGGAGAAAAAATCTGCCTCTGGAAGAAAGGAGAAACAGTATCTTTTTTCTTCTGCTTAAAAAAATAACCGGTAGAATAAAATACGATATAACCTGCCAGAATCGCCAGGCTTATAATGTGCGTATAGAGCAACAAAGCTACAGAAACCGAAAAGAACAAGGTGTTTAGAACAGACGGTTTTTTCATGAATGCAATAAAAGATAGGAGAGACAGCAGGAAAAATGCTGCGAACATACTGTACATCTTCGCTTCCTGAGAATAAAGTACAGAAGTATACGAAATACTGACCAAAAAGGCAGCCAACAACCCTTCCTTCCAGGAGAAGATTTTTCGTGCCAAAAGAAAGGTAAGAAAAACGGTAAGAACCCCAAAAAAAACAGAAAGGATACGTAAACTGATCTCTGAATATCCAAAATACTCCATCAACAGATGCTGAGGAAGGTAATACCCGATAGGATGGACATCTTTCTTGAGAGTTTCAATTAGAAGATTAACAGGTTTTGAAGCATAATCAAGCGTAAAACATTCATCCAGCCATAAACTCTCTTCACCTAAATCGTACAGCCTGAGGATGCCTGCTCCTAAAAGTATTATTGCTAATACCCAAGCTATAATGACTTTATCTCTCAAATCCTTCCTCATGACACCTTTTTTAGAAGATGGTTTAAAAGATTTCTGAAGCAAAGACCACTAAACCTACTGATTCACAAAATATTTAAGCTGAACTTCAGCCGATAAAGAGATGGAATCTATCCCCGCATCATCAAAAGTTAAACCTTCAAAAAAGCCGAAGGTCATCATTTCTATCCCGGCTTATAACGAAGAAAGAGACCTAGGAAGAACTATCGGCGAAATAAAAGAAACATTGAGAGAGACTTCTTACCATTATAAAATTTTAGTATTAAATGACGGAAGCAGGGATAACACCGCCAAGATCGCTGAAGAGCAAGGGGCGATGGTTGTCTCCCATCGGCGCAACAAGGGATTGGCAGAGACCTTCCGTACGGAGATGAAGGAATGTCTGGAACGCCAGGCAGATATCATCGTCCATACCGATGCCGATGGCCAATATGATCCGCGGCATATTCCCCAGCTTATAGCGAAAGTGCAGCAAGGATATGATCTCGTCCTGGGCAGCCGCTTCCGTGGGAAGATCCAATACATGCCTTTCACCAAACGCGTGGGAAACATTCTTTTTTCCAAAGTGTTAAGCTCTCTGGCCAAAGTGAGAATTACCGACTCGACCACGGGATTCCGGGCCTTCACTTCCGAGCTGGCCAGAGAGATAGATTTCATCAACACCTTTACCTACACTCAGGAACAGATCATCAAGGCAGCCAAGCAGGGCTTTAGGATCGCTGAGATTCCCATCGACTCAAGAAGAACCAGAAAAAGCAGGCTTTTCAAGAATCCGCTCCAGTATGCAGTCAAGGCTTGGATAAATATTTTTAGGATCTACCGAAACTACGAGCCGCTGCAATTCTTCGGAAAAATTGGATTGACTTTCTTCGGCATTGGCATCCTCTTGGGAGTTTGGCTCGTATACCGTTTTATCACTTTAGGTAATGTAGGAAGACTCCCTACGACCGTCTTAAGCGCTTTGTTTATGCTGGTGGGAATCCAGATTGTTCTGTTTGGTTTTTTAGCGGATATGATCAATAATAGAAAGATCTAAAGAAAAAACATAGAGAAAAATCAGCCAGACAAAAAGAGATGCCAGTGGAGGTCATTTATTCTGTGCAGAAAAAAAATCATCATCAGCTTTCTGCAGTTTGATGAGCGTCGTAGCTAACTTCTTCACCATCTCTATCGTATGCATCGCCGCATAACATGCCAGACCAACAAATGGTTGATTAAGCAGAATGCAGAAAAACATGAGATTAAGAGGATGTTCTATGCGCACGAATCCAAATATGAAAACAGTTAATTTACTTCTTTTCCGGGGATTCAGCTGAGTCATGATTTCTGCTACCCGTTCCCGCTGCTCTCCTTTGTAGGAGATCAAATTTAAGTTGAAAAGCTTGGCAAATACAAATGCGCCGACAGCTATTCCGCCTAAATACAATGAACGTAGGTCATTAGTCATCTTATATGTGCCAAGAGTCAAGCCGCATAGTACTGCGATTATAGTTATATGATGCGCGATCTGCTCAAGATACTGGCCTTTCAAGGTGGATTTATTGCGGTATCTAGCCAAATTGCCGTCGACACAATCAAAGAAATGTCCAAGATGGTAAATGACTATTCCTAAAAGCATCCACTTATACAAACCGGTCGACAACAAAACTGCACCGGCCAAACCCAAAAATAACCAGAACAAGGTAACCTGATTGGAAGTGATGGGAGTATTGATGAACGGTTTGGTAAAATAAAATCCGATTTCATGAACTAATTTGTTTGAAAAACCCCAATATTCCTTTTTGCATTTTTCCCTGAGTTCGTTTATAGTGACCATGATTCTTTCTTTATTTTTTGTTTAAGTTATTAATATTACTAATGTTACTGATCATCTCGTGTTTTTTAGTAATATAATACCACATTACGATAGCATCCTGTTCTGCAGTTGGACTCTCAGAATTATCGTAGGGAATGGCATCCTTCGCTCTAGTCAAAGGGCTTATTATCCTGGTACGGTCACGTTCATCGATATCCTCGATTATCTTGCGAACCTCTTCCGGAGTATGTTTTGTTTTCTCCCCGGGAGGCAGCATTTTGAAGAACCTCTTTACTTTCACGTCCATGGAAGCATCCAAAAAGAATTTCCAATCGGCATTAGGAAATACCGTTGTTCCAGTATCACGCCCTTCGACAACAAAACCGCCTTGGCTGGCAATACTGCGTTGAAGCTCCAGAAGCTTTTCTCTGACCGCAGGAATGCTTGCGACTTTTGAAGCTAAAGAAACAACTTCATTTGAAGTTATGCTCGCAGCCACGTCCTCGCCGTTCAAAAATAAATGACTCTCGCCTTGGACTGATCTAAATTCCATAGTCACCGCTTTCATGGCCTTGATGATATCCTTCTCCTCTGCCAAACCTTTTTTTTTGACGAAGTATCCGATAGCGCGGAACATCGCTCCCGTATTCAGATACTGGTATCCCATCAGCTTAGCCAGCGCTTTTGCAGAAGTTGATTTTCCGGTCCATGAAGAGCCATCGATGGTAATGATCATCTTTTCTCTTTTCTTTCCGCCTTCCATGACCAAAACGAAGCAGAAAAGGTTTAAGAAGATTATGGAATAAGGTTTTATGTGAAAGGGTGATCAACTGATTCTCTTTAATATATCTCGTAAAGCTCCTTCCGTAAGCTCCCGCGGATTGTTATTCACCCTCTCCGGATTAAATCCATGAGCAACAATGATATCATGATGTTCTGGAGAGTTTATCTTGAGATCAACCAATCTTCTGGTAAGCCCGATCTGATCCATGAGATTATTTATCTTCTCTTGCAGCTGTTTAGAGGCCTGCACCTGAAAGAGCGAACATAATTCAGAAAGAGTTTTCTTGACAGATTCGGCGCCTCTTCCGTCAAGACAATCGTCATCGGTCACTGCACTATTGTACAAACACATCTCTCCTAAAGTCAACGCGCAGGCATGGCCATGGGAAACTCCAAAATAAGAGGTCATCGGATATGAGACAGCATGGCAGGCAGTAGTCTTAGACACATTTATCGCTTTTCCAGCCAGATTGGCTCCCAGCAGCATCGCTTCACGATTCGGTGCGGAAGGATTGTTCACCGCCGAGGCCAAATTATCCAGAATTATCTTTATTGCTTTCCGGGCATATTCTTTAGATTCCTCTGTTGACTGGGTAGACCAATATGATTCCACGGCCTGGCATAATGCATCTATCCCTGTAGAAGCCGTGATATACTTGGGCAGATTGAAAGAAAGGTTTGGATCTAGAAAAACATATTTTGGCAGCATCCATCCCTGATGACCGAGAGAATATTTTGTTTTCCCGATGTATACGACGGCAAAATGTGTGGCTTCCGATCCCGTACCGGCGGTAGTGGGAATGGCCACAAAAGATTTCGGCTTATGAGCTGCAATCAATTTCTTAGTGATATAATCTTCCGGTACTTCATATTGAGCTGCAAGAAAATTAATCGATTTTGCTATATCAATGACGCTTCCTCCCCCGATAGCAATTACCAAGTCACAGCCTGATCGTCTGAATAAAGCGATCCCTTTTTTAACATCTTCAAGCTGGGGATTGACTGAAAAATCAGAGAAAAAAATAACCTTGTAATCTGAAAGCAGGGATTCAAACATTTTTTGCGCTCCAGAACGTTGGTAAGAATTTTTCCCCGTCACTACAAAAACAGATGATGGTTTCTCCTTTTCTAAAACCTCACTGAGTCGAGCAAGACTTCCTGGACCGATATATTCATATTGCATCTTTATCTTCAACTGCTTTCTTTTTGCAGAAATTCCATGAATTGTTTCTTATTTTCAAGAGGCGATTGAGTCGGCCTTCCAAGATTTTTACGCGCTCCTTTATTGCAGCGTATTTCCAATAACATAGGGCCGGTCTCCTGTTTCATTTTTAACAAGACTCCTTTGATCTCTTCAGCCGTTTCCGCTCTGAAAACAGCCTTATACCCATTTCCTTTTGCTATCTCTAAGATATCGATGGCATCAGCGGCAGTGGGTTGTCCGCCGACTGAATCGTGAGCAAAATTATTGAAGACGATATGATTAAAATTAACTGGCTGCAGTTTGCCGACCGTGGAAAGGATGCCCATGTGCATGATCAAGGCACCATCGCCATCAAAACAATACACCTTTCTATTCTGCTTCTGGAGAGCAATGCCTACCGCGATGGCAGAAGAATGTCCCATCGAGCCAACCGTCAAGAAATCTTGGTGATGCCCTTTCCCGGTTGCTTTACGGAATTCAAACAACTCCCGCGAGGTTTTTCCTGTGGTAGAAACAATGATATCATCTTTATCAAGAAGTGATGCTACTAATTTAATCGCCTCTTCTCTAACCAACGGAAAATGAGTCTCTTGTTTAGTTTTTAAGGAGTAGGAATCAAAAGTCCCTTCCCTAACTACAAGAGCATAAGGTGTTTTGTGGTTATTCAGATGTTCTGCTGCTTTTTGCACCGCTGCCTTTGCTTCTTCTTCATTTTCAGGAAGAACAGCATAAGGAATCTCTAACACTTCCAGCAATGACAAAGTTATTCTTCCCATCTTGCGATGCTGAGGCTCATCTTTTCTGCCTGGTTCTGCTCTCCATCCGATCAGCAGCAGTAACGGCAGAGAATAAATCTCTTTATCTGTAAGGGAAGTCAAAGGATTGACACAGTTGCCTAATCCTGAATTCTGCAGATAGACTACCCCTGCTTTTCCTGTCGCCAAATGATAGCCAGCAGCTAAGGCGATAGCATTTCCTTCATTTGCAGCAATAATGTGATCCTTAGCCGAAGTATTATCCGTGACATAGGCGCAGAAATCTTTTAGCAATGAATCTGGAACTCCGGCATAGAAAGTTAGGTCGTGTCCCTTCAACTGATCAAAAAAATATCGTGGTGAGATCATAAAAAAGAGAAATAAATACGCTTTTATAAAGATGATGAAAGAAGGTTATTGACTATATTAAGATAAGATTCCATCCTCTGCAAGCCGCTCTTCTCAACTAAAGCTACTCCGAAAGCAGTAGGCGCTTTGCCGGCTTTAATTTTGTTGCCATAACTCCTGGCCACCACATCGGACATGCGCAGATCAAAATTTGCTTTAAGCTTCTCTCGGTCATCTAATTCAAGCAGATAAGACTTGCCATCATCAATACAATCGGCGACAGTTAATGCCATTAAAGCAAGCTTATCTTTTCCATGAGCAAAATCGTTTCCGCTCGCTGCACAAGGATTTCCATACTCTTCAAACATAGCTAAAATACTGTGAGGATTGTTCGGATAGTTATATGCTTCAGACCAGGCTGAATAATGTCCCACATTATTGAAGCCAGTTCTTTTAGCGATCATGTTCGCAATTTCCAGATAGGCATTATGCTGAGCCGCATCGGCAAGAATTTGAGCATCTAATTCTATAGCCAAATGATAAAATGACAATTCTTTTTCTTCTTGATCAAATTCAACACCATATTTCGCAAAAGCATTGGAAAGATCGTGAACTAATCCCATCGCGTACCCCACTTTAGGAGAAGGCAGTTCCAAATCAGGATTTCTTTCAGAGATGGCTGCGACCAATTGTGAAGTAAGATTGCCGACGCGTAGAAAATGGGCCATCCTTTCATCTTTTTTAGCAAGCTGTGAATTTGCATCATACACGACCGCGCTAACATCTCTTGCCCTTAACTGCGTAGGATCTTCACGCATGATCTCAAAAACATGGTGAACTTTTCTGGTCAGATCAGAAACGCCACTGCCCGGAGAGCGCTGCACCATATTTTCTCCGTCGTAGAGAAAAGGCACTAGAAATTGGATATCTGTCGAAACCATAAGATAAGAACCCTGATAGTTATTTTATAAAGGTTATGTAACCTAATGACCAAACTTTACTAAATTTTATTTTTTCCTTCCTTGTTAAACCAAGGCATTAGTTCGCTCACCGCGCGATCAGCATTTTCCTTTCCAATCAAAGAAAGCTCACGCTGCGGTTCGCCGGCAGCCCTTCCGCCTATCCTTAAGACTAGCAGCTTCCCATCTTTTCCACGGAAATTATGATGAACAAACGGTTTTAGGTACAGAGAATCGTCCGGATGAATAAAATCGTGATGCGTTTGTCCAGCAGAATACCAATTGACATTTACTGGTGTTTTCCCAACATTATACACATATTGATGCAGGCCAACTTTTAGATCTAAACTGCCTACATCACTGCCTGCATCTTTCAGCACCTCCATTTCCAAGGCTTTAGAATGAGGAAGATGACGTGTACCTGCTAATTCGACTAATTTGTATGCCGGATGAGTACTTGGACAATTCCATCTAAAAGTATCTTGATAATTCTTTACTATCACTTTTTCTCCTACCTTATTTGGCGGCAATAATTCCCTCGCATCAATATTCAAAGCTTCAGCTATAGATTCTAAGTCAACTCTATTTGGCAAAATATTTCCAGATTCATACCTTACTAAAAGAGCAACAGGAAGCGTAGTTCTCCATTCCAATTCCTCATAATCCATACTCGCTGCTTCCCTATGAAAGCGCAATAAAGAACCGAACGCTTTCATGGGAGTGGAAAAATCCATAGCATACTGCGAAGCTAACTCTGTTCCCAGCGCCGACAATTCTTGCTGAGTTTCCCCCGCTAATTTGTTGCCATAGGTCAAGGCGAGGATTAATCCGCTTTCTCCCGCATCGTTTTTGCGGGTAGCGAACGTGTGAGGCACAAATGGAGTGATGTACATGGAATCACCGGTATTCATCACCGCTATTTTTTTCTTTCCATCTTCACCTTGGTAATAAAAATTAACAGGTCCCACGAAGTAGGTAAACTGATGCATGAAGTGGCCGTTGTTCCATTGCACTTCTGGATTGTCAGCCTCATCGTTATTGACAACACAAAGTTCTTTGATCCATTCCGGACGGAATTGGCTGACGCTGCTGGCGGCAGTATCGCGATATTCGTAATATGGTTTCCCGGCCCGTTCCATGACTCTGCTGCTCTGCGCTGATTCAGTTGCCCGCATGATTTTAATGCCATTTGGAGCATCATCGCGCAGACAATAGAAATCACGTTCATTTACCGGCCAGATCTCTGTCGCGCGCTTGGCCACCTTCGCAGGAATTTCCCGTTCACCGCGCAAATAAGAATTAAATTTTTCGAGAGGAACATTAAGCTCGCGTGCCGCATCTTCTGGACGGCGTTTAAGATCGTTGATGATCCCTTGAAGATTCTGTCCGCTTCTTTTTTGATAATTGCCCATATAGATTGCCTCCCTCACTCATCTCCATTAGGTATGAGCGTGATGATTTCCTTTATGGGCATGCAGAGTTCCTTGCTTGCCTCGTGACATCGCTTATGCTTTAAAATTGATTCTGCCGCCTTCACCATCGAAGGATAGGCGCTGCGCAATAGATGATTGGCATAAATAACGATATTAACTCCGGCTTTCATGAGTTCCTCTTCAGTTACAGTAGCATAGGTGCTGGGTACAGCGATCAAAGGCACCCTATTTTCAAACTTCCGGTATTCTTCGCAAAACTGCAGCACTTCATCAGGAGATTTCTCTTTGCTATGGATCATAATGCCGTCGGCTCCGGCTGCGATATACGCTTTCGCCCTAGCCAGAGCATCATCTATGCCTTTCTCCAAAATCAGACTTTCGATCCTAGCGATGATCATAAAGTCGTCAGACGCTTGAGCCTTCTTGCCTTCAGAGATTTTATGGCAGAAATTATCTATAGTGTCCTGGATTTGTTCTACTTCCGTCCCAAACAAGGAATTTCTTTTCGATCCGACCTTATCTTCGATTACTACCGCAGAAACGCCTAACCTTTCCAGCGTTTTCACCGTAAAACGGAAATGCTCGATCAGGCCTCCGCTGTCCGCATCTACGACCATGGGCTTGGAAGTCACTTCAAAAATTTCACTGACCGTGTTGCTGATGGAAGTGATATCTACATATTCAATATCTGGCTTTCCTTTAGAGGTAGCATGGGTCAGACTGCTCAGCCAGGTCGCATCAAAAGTTTGCGGTACCTGGTTCTCATCTTTCACCATCGCTTTTTCGACAATAAGTCCGGTCAGGCCGTTATGAGCTTCCATCACCCGCACCATCGACTTGGCATTGAGCAGACGACGCAGCATATATCTGCGAACATCGGGAGTGACGCCTCGCTGCTTTACCTTAGTGATCATTTGAGTTGAAGAAATTCCCTGCGTATAAGCTGGTTCAATTACCTGGCCGCCCCATTCTTTCATCACCTCAATCACTCGTTCCCTTTTTTTGGCTTGTACGCCTGTTTTCCAGTCATCGCCATGGACAAAATAATCTGGTTTCAATTCTTGCAGCGCCGGAATGTAATCATCATCTTCCTGCACGTAGACCCTGTTGACCATACGTATATTTTCAATAACTTTTTTACGCTGCTCAAAAGTCAATAATGGAAGCCGTTTGTAATTGGCGATAGCCCGATCAGTCAGAAGACCGACAATTACTTCGCCTAACTTACTCGCTTCATGAAGGATATTCATATGGCCGTCATGCAATAAGTCAGCGGCCATGGGAACGTATACTGTTTTCATCTCAAACTCCTCTTAACCATTTCCATACTGGCAAAAAATCAGTATATAAACTTTTAGGAACAACAATACTTTTATGTAGTCACAAAGAGAAGTCTCTGTCTTTTATTTTTCGAGCTGGAACTCCGCAATAGACGCTGTTAGGGTCGACATCCTTAACTACCACGCTGCCCGCGCCGATGACAGAATTTGAACCTACCTTTATGTTTCCCAAAATACAAGAATTCGCACCGATATCAACTCCAGAACCGATGATTGGAAATAGGGATCTTCTTTCTTCGATAGTCTTATTTTTACTTTTGTGCGCAGGTAAAAAGCGGTATTTGCTGCCGATGGTTACATTTTGGCTGATGATGCAATTTTCTCCCATGGTGCTGGCCCCAATGACTATTCCGATATAATGAGGGAACTTTGTTGACCAAGGTACCTGAGCATATGGAGAGATATCGCATTTGAAAATGAATATCAATACTTTTCTGAATATTGTCCCAATACAGATTAAAAAAAATATGTTGGATATATAGAACGGCCTAACTAAATATCGTATCAAAAATAGATGAATTTTGTCAAACATTTGCTTTAAAAGCGACAAAGTTAAAGATATATAAACCTAATTAAACTAGAATCAAAATTATTAAAAAGAGAGTTGTAATTTTGTGATTATGGACAAACCCCCCTTCATCTCCATCATCATTTCTGTTTATAATGAAGAGAAAACATTACGGCCATGTTTGGATTCCCTGCTGGCATCAGAATATCCAAACTACGAAGTGATCATGGTCAATGATGCTTCTAAAGACCATACTCTTGCCATATTGCGCGAATATCAAAAGAAAAGCAAGAAGATACGGGTTGTCACCTATGCTGTAAATAAAGGCGTCCCTGGAGCGCGGAATGAAGGCATGAAAGCGGCAAAAGGCGATATCTTTGTCTTTACTGATGCCGATGCGACCTTTCCCAAAGAATGGCCCATAAAATTGATCGAACCCTTCACCGATCTAAAAGTCGGCGCCACCGGAGGAAGAGACCTAGCTCCGCCAAATCAGCCCTTGATCCAAAGATGCATAGATTACACTTTGACTTCTTTCATCGGCACTGCCGGATTACGTGGAGCGAAGGTGCGCCTGGCTAAATATGCGGTCACCGGATGCAACTTCGCGGTGAAGCGCGAGGTAGTCGAAAAAGTAGGCATGCATGATGAAAAGATACGTTGGCGTGGAGAAGAAAAAGAATGGTGCCAGCGCATCAGGGAAGCAGGGTATGAGATTCTATTCATCCCTGAATCCTACATCCTCCATTACCGCCGGATCTCTTTGAGATCATTCTGGACCCAAACTTATAAATCGGGGAAAGCGCGCTTTGACATATTAAAGGCAGCTCCTGGCTCCTTCCAATTGATCCATGTTGTGCCATCATTGTTTGTACTCTATCTCATAATCATGGGTATTTTTTCGTTTATTTCGGCAGATGCATTTTCCATGTTCGGCTTAGCCATGGGAATATACCTATCGGTCTTATTGGTCCAATCCGCGCTTGGAACCCTTAAGACTAAAAATCCAGGTTCATTTTGTATAGTTCCAATAACCACCATCATCATGCACTTCGCCTACGGAATTGGATTTATCAGAAAATTTCTACATGATTAAAAGTACTGGACTCATGAAAAAATATATCTATAAAGTGTGGGATAATCTTCCGGCGAGAGAAATAATACGCGATAGAATATTTTGGCCGCTAGGTGGAGCATTGCAAGACCTTCCTAAAGGGAATATCCGCGATCCTCTTAGAACTACGCTAAAATTAATGTTTGGAAAGGAAAAAATACAGATACGGCTCAGAAAGATACGGCATCCGATCGCTCTCCGGCCAGGGACATCAGATGTGCCATTATTATACCATATCTTTGTAGAAAAGGAGTACAGCATCAAACCAAAAAAAGAACCTGCTTTTATCATCGATGCCGGCGCTAACATCGGTTTCACGGCGGTTTACTTCGCCAACAGATTCCCTAAAGCCAGAATAATCGCTATAGAACCAGAAGAATCTAATTTTAGGCTTTTGCAAAAAAATACCAGATACTATCCCCACATCAGTTGCGTCAAAGCTGGACTGTGGAACAGCAAAACGCTGCTTCGCATAACCAATCTCGAAAAAGATAGTAAATGGGGATTTCAGGTTGAAGAGACTACTGGCCACGGACCAGGCACTTGTCAGGCGATTTCTATAAACAGTATTCTCTCGCAGGAAAAAATAAAAGAAATCGACATTGCCAAGATAGATATAGAAGGATCAGAAAAAGAACTATTTGAGAAAAACTGCCAATGGCTTCCCAAGACTAACCTGATTGTGATTGAGTTTCATGACCGCATCAGACCAGGCAGCAGCCAGCCGTTCTGGGATGCAGTTAAAGGAATGAAATTTAAGAGATACAAGAAACGTAAGAATATTATATTGGTAAAAGAATGAATGGGATGGATTATTAGAGATTGATTTAATGTTGATTTTCTATCCCTTGTCTTTATGAAATTCCCAGGCGCTCCTGATTATATCCTTGATGTCATACTCTGCTTTCCATCCCCAGTCCTGCTCTATTTTCTTCGGATCAGCGACTAAAAAAGCAGCATCACCACTTCTGGGCGGAGCATCAACTAGAGGTATTTTTTTTCCGGTAATTTCTTCTGCAATTTTGATTATTTCACGAACTGAATGGCCTTTTCCTGTACCCACATTATAGATTTGAGGGACATCGCTTATTTTTTCCAACGCCAGAAGATGAGCCCTAGCCAGATCCATAACATGAATGTAATCACGGACACAAGTTCCATCTGAAGTGGGATAATCACTGCCAAATACTTTGATGCAATCTCGTTGGCCAAGAGCTGCTTGCAAAATTAAAGGTATTAAATGAGTCTCTTGCTTATGACGTTCACCAAGGCCATAGGCTGCGCCGCTGGCATTAAAATAACGAAGAGAAACAAACTTGATCCCATAGATACGATTATACCAATGTAAAAGGCGTTCAAATTTTAATTTAGTCTCTCCATAAAAATTTTCTGGTGCGAGTATATCGTTTTCAGTTAAAACCCCATCCTTCGTCTTATATACGGCTGCAGAAGAAGAAAAGATGATCTTTGTAACATTATGTTTGACCATCATGTCCAGAATATTAATTCCATTCACCACATTATTCTGAAAGAAGATAGAGGGGTTCTTCATAGAGTCTCCTGCTTCGATTGAACCGGCAAAATGCATAACTGCATCAAAAGAATATTTTTTGAATACGCTGTCTAAAAAATCCCGATCGCCTAGATCACCATTGATAACCTGCACTTTATCTTTAACCTCAGAAAAAATAGCCTGTGCACGGTCAAGATGAATTTTGTCGACTACTATCGGCTGATGCCCTTGCTCAATCAGGCGCATCACCACATGAGAACCGATGTACCCTGCCCCGCCAGTAACTAAGATTTTCATGATATTGACACCTGTCTTTACTTGCGCCCCATCCCGATATATTCAAACCCTTCATCCTTCAACAATTCAGGCTCATAGATATTTCGCCCGTCAAAAATTATTTTCTCTTTCATCAACTTTCCCAGCTCGCTGAAATTGATGCCCCTAAACTCATCCCATTCAGTGACCAGAATAACGGCGCTGCTTCCCAGCGCCGCTTCTTCAGCAGAAGAACAGTACGTTATTTTATCGTTAAATATTTTCCTTGCATCTTCCAATGCACAGGGATCATGCACCCTAAGCTCCGCGCCATGTGCGAGCAATTCGCTGATGATACTAATTGAAGGCGCTTCCCTCATATCATTAGTCTTCGGTTTAAAAGAAAGCCCCAAGACACCAAAAGTTTTTCCTTGGATATCATTATTAAACCGCTCTTTTATTTTGGTGACCATCAGTTTCTTCTGCCGTTCGTTCAAAGCATCCACTTCTTCCAGAAGTCTCGCTTGATATCCTTTTTCATGCGCAGTTTTTATCAGCGCTTTGACATCTTTCGGGAAACAGCTTCCCCCGTATCCTACGCCGGGGTTAAGAAATCGCGGAGAGATGCGATAATCTAGGCCTAAAGCCATGGAAACGATCTTTACATCCGCACCGGTACGATCACAGATATTGGAAATCTCATTGATAAAAGAGATCTTGGTGGCTAAGAAAGCATTATTCGCATATTTAATCAGTTCGGCTGTCTCCCAATCAGTTTCCACTATTGGTAAATAGGTCCTCATTCTTCCGGAATATACCTTACGCATGATAGGAAGGGCCTTTTCCGAAGCTGTTCCCACCACAATCTTATCAGGATAATTGAAAGCCCTGATAGCATTGCCTTCCCGCAGAAATTCAGGATTGGAGACTACATCAAAAGACACCCCGTTTTTATTGTGCTCTGAGATTATTTCT
Source organism: Nanobdellota archaeon (assembly GCA_030697505.1). Lineage (GTDB taxonomy): Archaea > Nanobdellota > Nanobdellia > Woesearchaeales > GW2011-AR9 > JACPIL01. The sequence continues at coordinate 113,882 of JAUYPX010000026.1, forward strand.
GCCGTTTTTCTGGCTGTTCCAGGAGGTACAGTGCTCTTATTGACCACCACTTTGTAATCATTGAGGTGTTCCCCGACAATTTTGGCGACTGAAAACACATATTCTAGGTTAGCAGAGCCATCGCCGTTGCTGGGAGTGCCAACGCAGTTAAATATCACTTCTCCGAATTTTACCCCTTCCTCCGCCGAAGTGCTGAAACGCAATTTTCCTTTCCTGGCATTCTGAGTCACCAGTTCCTGCAGCCCTGGTTCAAAAAAAGGGACTTTTCCTGATTGCAGGATCTTAATTTTACTTTCATCGACGTCGACGCAAAGGATGGTATGTCCTAAATTTGCCAGACATGCTCCGGTGGTCAAACCGACATACCCTACACCAAATACGGTGATGTTCATCTTTCATACACCTTTTTTGCTTCTTCTAACGATTCAAATGTTCCTACATCAAACCAATGCTCGTCAAAAACAAACCCATGCACTTCTGATTGTTCTGCCAGATATCTGATCAAATTGCCTGGCGCGTCCACTTTTCTTGTTTTTACTAAATTTCTAATATGGCGTAAATCATCTCTTTTAAAAAAATAGCAAGCGGTGCTGGCCAGGCTGCTTTTCGGTTCTGCTGGTTTCTCTTCAAAATCGATCACTTTACTTCCTTCCACTATACCTACTCCATATTTGCCTTTCACTTTATTCTTATCTTTCAGATCATGGAAAGCCACTACTGAAGAATTCTTGTTCTTGAAAAAATCAGTGAAAGCAAGCAACGAAAAACCAAACAGATTATCTCCAGCTATGACTAAGAGATCCTCGTTAATATTTTCCTGTTGAACTGCAAATTGAATGTCGCCGATCGCGCCCAAGCGATCCTCATTGCTTTTTGTGCCATCATTGAGTATTTTTAATTTAAATGGCGTTTTGATATTCTTAACCCAACTAGTAAAAGCAGGATAAAATTTATCATTGGTGACAACATACACTTCTTTGACATTCTCGACTTCTTCCAATTTATCTAGAATATGGTTGAGGATAGTTTTTTCACCTACTTTCAATAGAGGTTTTGGCGTGTTTTCTGTTAAAGGGTATAGACGTGTGGCATATCCCGCAGCAAGTAGTAAAACCCTAATTTTTACCACCACCTACTAAAACCAATACTTCCATAGGATAAAACAAAAGAAAATGCTTTAAAAGTATTATGGAAGAGGAGTTTTACTGAGAATAAAGATAAAAGTCGTTGCTCGTGGAACTGAACGTAGAGAAGTTCCACTTGACAGAATTTTGGTTCTGCAGCCAGTTACACTAGGCGAATCGTATTCAAGTAGGGTATTCGCGTGGCTCAACCCTACGATATTTTAATGAATTACGTTGATTGTGGAACTGAACGTAGAGAAGTTCCACTTGACAGAATTTTGGTTCAGCTTTTTTCGCTTAGGCGCAAAAAAGATGAGTGGACAGCTTACCGGGATTCCCGCACGCTAATGCAGTACTGCCCCAGTACGGAGACGCTCTTAACTTCCGAGATCGAAACGGGATCGGGTGAACCGCGCCCCTATGGCCGTCCGAGAGATTCAATTGGGGGCTTATTTATAAAGATTACGATTACTTTTTCATAACGATTTAAAAATCAAAGATAAACTAGGCTAATGTGATCGACACAGCAATTATCATCGCCGGGGGCTTAGGGACTAGACTTAGGCCTCTCACCGAATCTACCCCAAAACCATTACTGCCCATACGGGGAAAACCAATAATAGAGCACGTCATCAGGAATCTTAGGAAGCATGGAATCACTAATATCATCATTTCTATTGGATATAAAGCTGACCAAGTACAGGAATATTTCAAAGATGGCAGCTCTCTCGGGGTAAATATCTCCTATTCCCTGGAAACTCAACCTCTAGGCACAGGAGGGGCAGTAAAACAAGCCTCAAAATTCCTTTCCAAACCTTTCTTCTTGCTCTGGGGTGATAATCTCATGGATATCAATATCTCCAAAATGAAAGAAGATTACCTCAATTATAACGCCGCTATACTTATGGCTCTTACTCATCGTGAGGATGTGGAAAACTTTGGGGTAGCCAAATTAGAACAACATAAGATCATCACTTTTGTAGAAAAACCGAAACGGGAAGAAGCTCCTTCTACCTTGATAAATGCCGGCGCTTTTATTGTTGATCCCTCTTGTTTGCAGCTTCTTCCAGAAGGGATATCCTCATTAGAGAAAGATTGTTTTGAGAAGCTTGCTCCGCAGGGAAAAATCGCCGCGCACATCCATCAAGGGCAGTGGTTTCCTACCGACACTTTGGAGAAATATTATTGGGCTAATACTGCATTTCAGCCTGATATCTATCTGCAAGAAAAGAAAGTGATCATCGCCGATGTCGATGACACTATCTGCGAAACTTGCCAGCAGATCTCTTCGGAGATGGCGGAACAGATTTCTCGGATGATCAGACAAGGATATGAATTTGCCTTCATCAGCGGCACCAAAAGTGAAGACCTTCAGAAGATGATTTCCTCCAGAGTGAAAGAAAAACATCATCTTCTCGCTACTACCGGAACAAATTATTCCATCATCGAAAAAGATACCGTAAATGTCATATACAATAATTCCTTTAGCCAGGAAGAAAAAGAAGAGATTATGGCTGCCTTACAAAAACTTATCTCCAACTACGGGATTATCTCTTTAACTACCCCGGAAGATCAGCTCCAAGACCGAGAATCTCAGATCACTTTATCAGCTATCGGTAGAAATGCGCCGATAGAGGTTAAAAAGAAGTACGACCCTTCTGGAGAAAAACGCAAGGTCTGGACAGAATTCCTTAAGAAACATCTCGATGAAAATAAATATGATCTTAAAATTGGCGGAACTACTTCCATCGACATCACTCGGAAAGGCTTAGATAAGGAATGGGGAATTAAAACCTTCGCAGAGCATCATAAAATACCTCTAAATTCTATTGTCTTTATAGGAGATAAGATTTTTCCCGGAGGAAATGACTTCCCGGCAACCAGGATTGTAGACTGCATCTCCGTAAAGTCGCCTCAAGAAACATTGCAACAGCTGCGAAAAATAGAAATCTTAAGCAGAATCATCATCTCAGAAAGACCTTGGGGAGCATTTGAACGATTTACCGCAAACCAGATCAGCACGGTCAAAATACTGGAAGTAAACCCGCAGCAGCGCCTTTCCTTGCAGTCGCATCAGCATCGGGAAGAATTATGGATCGCTCTTGATGATGGAGTGATAGCCGAGATAAATGGAGTAAAACTATATCTCAAAAAAGGGGATAAGATAGTGGTTCCAAAAGAAGCCAAACACCGGCTCTCTTCCGAGAGCGGAACTGTCCGGGTCTTAGAGATAGCCTTCGGGAACTTTGATGAGAATGACATTACTCGCTATGAAGATGATTTTGGCAGAATGAAATAATTTTAGCTCTTAGCACGATATTAATGTAGTATATCAACTAAATTCAACTAAATGTTAACAAAAATAAAAGTAAGAAAAAAATTAGTAACTTTCTTCAGACGATTCTTCTTCAGAACTTCCGTGCATAGGCTTGCTGCGTTCTGGTGCAGAACCTTTTTCCAGCAACTGTACGTTCTGAGCTTGTTTTCCTCGTTCAGTATCAGCGGCATCGAAAGAAACCTTATCATTTTCACGTAATCGCAAACCTTTTGGCACTGCGGTGAAGTGGACAAAGTATTCTTGACCATCACTTGCTACGATAAAACCATAGCCTTTCTTTCCATCAAACCATTTTACTGTTCCTTCCATTTTACTTTACTCCTCCTAAATTGATACGGTAATCCGTAACACTTACTTTATTTCTGGAATAATGCCATATTTATAAATCTTTACTAATAACTTACCGTTATAGAAACGTCATTGCCAAATTAAAAAATCATAAAATCAAGCAGCAATATCTGCCACTTTAATTTTAAAATGCAAAGTCTTCCCTGCCAAAGGATGATTCAAGTCGATGGTGACCTCTTCCGCAGTTACGGTCACGATGCGCGCCGGAAATTGCTGCCCATTTGGCAAACCAACCGCGAGGACCATCCCTACTTTCGGTTCCTGATCCTGTGGAAGCTGTTTGCGTGGCACTTTCTTGTGCAGTTCAGCCTTAATTTCGCCGTACGCTTCTGCTGGAGGGATCACTATTTTCTTTTCCTCTCCTTTTTTCATTCCCATTACGGCATCATCAAATCCTTTGATCACTTGGCCTGAGCCAGCTTCAAATTCCAACGGTTGCCCATGATTGGAGGAAGCATCAAACACGGTGCCGTCATCAAATGTACCGGTATAGTCAACTTTTACTTTATCTCCTTTCTTGACAGTCATAATTTCAACTCCATAAGTATAACAACAAAAACCAGAACTCGTTTTAATTGTTTTTTTAACAAAATTAGGAAGGTTATTTAAGTGTTTTGGATTACAACAACATTTATATAATTCTCTCCTTACCGTCAGAACATGGATCTCGAAGTACAAAAAATCCTTCTTCAAGCCGGAAAGATCGCTTCTCAAGTAAAGCATGAAGGAGCAAAAAAGCTCTCCAAGCCCGGAACATCTTTTCTGGAAGCGATGGATTACTGCGAACAGCGCATCAAGGATTTAGGCGGGCAGATCGCCTGGGCGCAGATGGCCGTTAACGATACTGCTGCTCATTACTGTCCTACCGAAGATGATACTTCCGTTTCTAAAGAAGGAGATGTGATCAAAGTCGATATGGGTGTGCACATAAACGGACATTTGGCCGACAATGCCATGACTGTTATCGTCGGTTCATCTAACGAACATAAAGAGATGGTCAAAGCTGCCCAGAATGCGCTTAAGTCAGCAATAAAATTAGTCCGTCCGGGAACACCGCTGTGGCAGTTAGGCGAAGCGCAATATTCTGAAGCAGAAGCGTTGGGATTTACCACCGTCAAAAACCTCTCCGGGCATACTATCGAACGCTACCAAGTGCACGGAGGAAATTCCATTCCCAGTTTTAACAACAAAGACAAAACTGAATTGAAAGAAGGATGGCAGATTGCTATCGAACCCTTCGTCACCAATGGACAAGGCTTGATCAAAGAAAAAGGTCCGGCAACAATCTTCATGGTCGGCAAGGAGCGAGGCGTGCGTTCACCGTATGCAAAAAAAATATTGGAGTACGTCAAATCGCAACAAGGGCTCCCATTTACGACGAGATGGCTTACCCGGCAGTTCGGCAAAGGCCCGGCTGCCTTAGGCATGCGCGAATTGCAGCAGTTAGGCATTGTCCGGTCTTATCCTCCGTTAGCAGAAGTATCTGGCGGAATTGTCACTCAGTTTGAACATTCTATGATCGTCAAAGACAAGCCGATTGTGTATACCAGAACTGAACAGGATGAATGGTAGATATTTGTTCACTTTTTTAATTTCGGCAGCACCTTAAACGCAAACACTGCTCCGACAATAATAATTCCCCAGAAAACCAATCCGTTAATTATTCTCAGTGCGAATAAAATCATGTTCAAGACCAATACCAAAATCGCACCAATTCCAATAACCTTCAAGAGATTTTTCCGTTCCACTATACTCACTGCAGCTTCTTAACCAGATCTTTTACCGACAACATCTGCTCGGTTCCAGAACTCATCTCTTTCAATAGAACTTTCTTCTTCTTCATTTCTTCTTCACCAATAATCGCTACATAAGGGATAGCTAAAGTATTTGCATATTCTAAATTTTTACTAACGCCTTTCTTGCCCGACGCAAAATCAGTAGCAATGCCATTCTTGCGTAACTCCTGGGCGATCTTCAACGCTTCATCAACCACATTGATGGGAATCACCAATACTTTTGCCGGCGTTTTCTGTTCCATTTTGCTCTGCATTTTCATCTGCTCCATGATCGGAGTGATACCGAAAGAGATGCCTACCGCAGGGATCTGCCTTCCTCCGCCCATGAAATTACCGATCATCTGATCATATCTGCCGCCAGCAGCGATAGACGAGGTTACAGTACTATCTTTCAAATATGCTTCAATCACAATGCCAGTATAATACGCCTGTCCACGAGCCAGAGAAAGATCAAACTCCACTTCTTTCACCCCAATAGTTTTCAAATATCCAAGTAACTCTTCCAATTCTGCCAGGCCTTGTTTTCCTTCTTCATCCTTTATCTTTTTTTTCAAAGAAGGAAGCGTTGCGCTTTTGGTAAGGAAAGTAAATACTTTATCCACTTGCGCTTTAGAATATTTGCGTTGTTTCAATTCTTCCGCGACGCCTGCTTTGCCGATCTTATCCAGCTTGTCAATAGCGATCAGCGCTTCCCGCACTTCAGTGATTCCGCATTGCTTCAGGATTCCATTCAATATCTTTCTATTATTGACTTTGACTACAAACTTAAACTTTAATTCCTTAAACACCTCGCACAATAAGGCAATCTGTTCGGCTTCTGCTATCATGGAGGAAGTTCCGACCGCATCAGCATCTGCTTGCCAGAATTCCCGCTCCCGGCCGGTCTTGATCGGCCCGTCACGAAAAACACTACCGATTTGATATACTTTCAAAGGCATTTTCAAGACCGGATTCTGCGCTACAAATCGGGCTAAGGAAGTAGTCATCTCAAAACGCAATCCTAACTGCCGATCGCCCTGGTCCTGTAGCTTAAACGTTTCCTTGAGAGCATCACTTTCTACGCCTGCGCCATACTTTGCCGCTAAAGTTTCATATCGTTCTAAGATCGGCGTTTCCAGAGGAGCAAAGCCGTATAATTCAAAAGCCTTGGAAATAGTATTCACTACCTTATTCTTGAGAATTTTCTCTTCCGGCGGTAAGTCCTTTACTCCCTTGGCATTCTGCATTTCCATGTTTGTTTAGAAGTATTTACTGTTTTATATATATTCTGCTTGGAAAAAAGAGGGGCGGCCACGGGGAATCGAACCCCGATCCCAGGTGCCACAGACCTGAATAATAGCCGGAGTATCCAATAAATGTTTGCATTTATCAGTCTATACGATGGCCGCCATAACTATATCTTAAATCAGCTTCCTTTTTATAAATTATTTCCTTTCAAAGAATGAATACAACTTATCAGTCAAACCTTCCAATGACCCCATAAATTTCTCTTTATGCTCTTTATACCGTTCCTTGGCTGCTTCCTGAGCCTTTTCTTTTGTTTCATAGTACCGCCTCATATAAAACTGCTGTGATTCATCCCACTCTTCAGGACTCATCTCAGGAGCAGTTCCCATCAATCTATCAACCCACCCGGAAGTAACTCCCCAATAGGCATCCTGATCCAGAAGATGATGCTTGACATGATTCTGCATGTTTTCCCAAGCCCACTCCGGATCCATATGGCTCTTTTTATGCTTATGATAATAGTTAGCTGCGCCTAGCGCTACTGTCGCTACAAAGAAAGGATATTTCTTGGCTAATGGAAGGTGCAAAGCCACTCCACCAACCAAAGAGCCTACTTCTTTTGCTCGTGAGGGGTTTAACCACCACGGCTCAAAGTAAGCCGGATCGAGCATCCCATGCTTAGTAGCCGCCTTATGATGGTCATGAAAATGAAAACTCCAGACGCTTTCTTTATTCTTTCCCAAACCATGAAGAACATACTGATGCATGATGTGCTCAAATACTTTGACGTAGAGATATCCGACTGCAACTTCGGCTGATGCACGTAGAAGCATGAGGAAGAGAAGGGAAATGATTATTTAATGATGATACTAGTAAAGCATATAGGAGAAATAGTTTTGAAAAAAGTAAGAGTCTTGGCAGAGCTGGACTATTCCGAGAAAACGGCCGTTGTTGTTAAGATTGTTGTTGGCATTGAGATCGTTGTTATGATTGTTGCCAAGGAACAGCACACGCCCGCCTCTATTAGCTCCCGATACCGTACACTTCTCTGCTGCTTCATCTTTTCAGTAGTCGCAGCTGTCTTATCAAATTAGAACGTGTCCAATCTGAAGGTTTCATGACCAGTCGCCTTAAGCCGTAGTACGGGAGCATGTAGCCCAGGCCTCTTCTCTCTTTCAGAGAGTTGCCAAGACAAAAATAGAAAAAGAAAGAATTATTTAAACTTACCTGTACAGCGGTTCTAATGCATTCTTAACAGATTTCATAATGTCATCCAACCCAGGATTTTCGCGCGCCTGCGCCACAGGCGCAATGCTCACTCCGTTCGCCCCACGACGACGTACCCCGAGAAAACGGCCGAGGCCGTAAAGATTGTAATCGGCACTGAGATCGCTGTTACGACTGCCGCCAAGGAACAGCACACGCCCGAGCGGTTGATCAAGGAGAAGATCATCGTAATGCCAAACTCCAATTTTAGAAGTATTGTACACTTGCTGATGTTTTGCAAGATACTGTTCAGCTCGCACTTGTCCCCCTAAGAAGGAAACAGTTTGCGGATGCTCCAATGCTCGCGCAACCTCAATAACTCCGGAAGGAGAATTTTTAAGTTTGGTATAATCAACCACAAAAACATTCTGTTTATCTTCTAGATCAAGAAGCTTGTAAAATTCTCGAAGAGGCATTTTTCCTGCTCCATTCGTTAAACCTTCATTAACTACTTTCGTAACATTATTTGGTTTAGAAAAAAAATTTGGAACGTGCGCGTATACTACTACTGGAGTTCCCTGCTTCGTTTTTCCAGTAACTTGCACGCTGGGAGTAGTGTGCCATCTCCAGACCGGTGATTCTTTTGGCGAATTAATTCGCGCATCAACAAGCTGCCGCATATAGACTGGTTCGCATTTAGCCTTATAACATGCTCGTAGTGCTTTTTCAACACCATTTACTTCTA